>CAXTFJ010000131.1:0-13001 GCA_964243405.1 uncultured Lichenihabitans sp.
CTACCGAGAACGCTTCGGCATAGATGGCCCACTCGCGCCGCATGTCGGCCGGCGGTCGGCCGAAGTTCGCCTTCGTCGACAGCGGACTTTCGACCTTCAACAGTTCACCCGCCATCCGGAGCGCCCGGTACCTCGCGGTCTGCACAACCAGGGGCTGCTATATCGAGGGAACGCTCTCCGGTCGGCAGTTCGCGGATTTAACGACCGCCCAGACCGTGGTCCTGTCGCTGACGGACAGCGAGAAGCAGGGCGTGACCTTCCATCTGCCCACGGCCGGATCGCGGGCTGCCATTGAAGGGCCGTGAACGTTTTACAGCCAGCACTGCCGCTAACCCTGATGTCACCGTAACGCGCGCAATCCGAGCCGGTCCATTTTTTTGATCAACCCGGCCCGCGAAATCCCGAGCCGGCGTGCCGCTTCCGACTGGTTCCCGGCCGACTCGGTCAGTGCAAAGCGCAGCATCCTTGTTTCCAACTCCGCGATGGCGCGGTCCAAAGAGCCCACGGGTGCGTCAGCTTCGGCCTCGACGGGCCTGCTTTCCTCGTCGGTGACGAAGCGCAACAGGTCAAGGTCGACCGAGCCGGATGGAGCGGCCATGACGGCCGCGGTCTCGATTACCGACCGCAGTTCCCTCACGTTGCCCGGCCAAGCACGTCCGGTCAGCCACGCCATCGCTTCGGGCGGCATTCGCGCGTTGGAGGAAGCCCGACGTAGGAAGAGGCTCGCCAGCAAGGGGATGTCGTCGGTCCGCTCCGCGAGCGCGGGTGTTCGCAGAACGACTCCCTTCAGCCTGTAGAAGAGGTCTTCGCGGAAGTCCCCGCACGCCACCATCGCGTCGAGGTCACGGTGCGTGGCGGCCAGCAATCTCACCTCGGTTTTCTTCTGGACCGTCCCGCCCACGGGCAAGAACGTCCCCTCCTGCAGGAAACGCAGCAGCTTGACCTGCATGGGCGGCGGCATCTCGCCCACTTCGTCGAGGAACAGCGTGCCGCGATGCGCCGTCTCGACGAGGCCCGCCTTGTCGCGATGAGCTCCGGTGAAGCTTCCCTTCACGTGTCCGAACAGTTCGCTTTCCAGGAGATCCGCGGGCAGCGCGCCGCAGTGAACCGGCACGAAAGGTCCTCCGGGGTTTCGGCTGGTCGCGTGGAGGGCGCGCGCCACCACCTCCTTGCCGGTTCCGGTCGGCCCCAGAATCATGACGTTGACGTTGGTCGGCCCGAGGCGGCGTACCATGTCCCTCAGGCGCGCTATGGCCCGGGACCGGCCGACCAGCCCGAGTTCTCCCGACTCTTCGCGACGTCGGAACGCGTCCAGTTCGCGATCCACCTTGGCCTTGCGCACGGCCCGCGCCACGACGACGCGCAGCATGTCCGGGTCGACCGGTTTGGCGATGAAGTCCCAAGCGCCTCGGTCGGCGGCCTTGAGGGAAAGGTCGTGGTCGGCGTGGCCCGTGAGAACAACAACCGGGGTCGGCAGGAACGCGCCGATTGCGTCGAGCCCGGCAAGAGGATCCATGTGAGGGGGCATGGACAGATCCAGCAACACCGCGTCGGGTCGACGCTCATGGGCCAGTCGCGTCGCATGCTCCGCATCGCCGGCCACCAGCACCTCATGGCCGAGATTGCGCAGCCAGGCGCTTCCGAGGCGCTGGAAAGCCGGCTCGTCGTCGGCCAGGAGAACGAGTCCTTGATGCTCGTCGCTCATCGGCATTCCGGAAGCGAGAGGGTGAAGCAGGTCGACCAGCCCTCGCGCGAACCCAAGACCACGGTTCCGCCATGCGCTTCGGCTACCTTGCGCGCGATGGCCAAGCCAAGCCCGGTGCCGCCCTGGCGCATGGACACGAAGGGCTGAAACAAGCGCGGGCGGACATCCTCGGGGACGCCTGATCCGTCGTCGCAGACGTGGACGTGAACCGACCCACCGCCCCTGACCGCGTCGATGGCGACGCGGGTGCCAGCTTCCCTGGCGTTCTCGATCAGGTTCCCGAGGGCCTGATCCAACCGTAACGGATCGGCGAGGATCGGAAAGGGACCTTGCAGACCCGAGCCGAATTCGACCTCCGTCATGGCGGTCAATCCGCGCAACCTCGCGGACAGGTCGAGCCGCACGGGCGTGACGGGCCAGGGCTTGGCATAGTTCAGGAGGTCGTCCGCCAAACGCGCGATGCGACGGACCTGCGTCGTGACCTCGGTTCGGGTTTCAGGAGGGCTCGCGGCGACCGCCATGCTGATGATGTTCAGAGGGTTTCGGACATCGTGGGCGACGGTTGCAGCGATGGCGCCCAGTTCCGCCAACCGGACGTCCTGCTGGCGGCGGCGTTCCTCCTCGCGCTGAGCTTCGGCGCCGGCGACCCGGACCGCCTGCTCGATCAGGACGTCGGCGAAGAGACCCGCGAGCCGACGCGCGCCCGGCGGAGCGGCGCTCCACCCGTCGAGATGAGAACCCCATTCGCCATCAATGCGACCGCAACGAATGGCGGCCGCCGTCGCGTCCGCTGGACCTCGTCCATCGACCTCGACCAGAATGTCCAGGTTCAATCGGGCGGCGAGCAGGTACCGTGCCTCTGCTTCAAGCTCCTGAAACGAGCCTGACCGCCCGAGCGAAGCCCGCCAGGACCTGAGGTCGTCGGCCGTGACCGGATTGCCAGGGTAGACGATCCGCTCCGCCAAGCGTCGCACCGGTCCACCGAGGACCAGGACGGCGAGTGTTGCGACACACCCGGGCAGCCAACCGCCCTCGGCGAGCGGCAAACGGGCGGCAAGCGTCCCGCACGCCCCGGCCAGAACGGCGGAGGTGAGGACGAGGAGCATCCAGGCGAGGCCTCGCCGCGCCCACGCGTTGGCCACCGCGACCTGGTAGCGAAGGATGCCGTAGACCAGGATCAGCGGATAGAGCGGCAATCCTAGGAAGGTCCACGGATAGAAGGGCAGATCCAGGAACACGACAACATAGCCTGACATGCAGGCCAAGCCCCATCCACTTGCGGCCAGCACGGCCGCGACGCGGCGACGGACCATGCCGACTGATGATACGAAGCTCCTGGCCAGGATGGTCAAACCCACCGCCGCCAAACCGCCCCAGGCCAGGCTGGTCAGGCAGCCCGCCCAGTTCGGAACCAAGAACCAGCCCAACGCACCGAAGCGCTCGAAGCGTCCGCCCGGCGCCGCGGTGGACAGCAGGCTCGCGGCCACGGCGAACGCATACATCGCGCGGAGCCAACTGCGCGACCGCGGCAGACCGCAGAAGACCAGCGTGAAGTGGACGAAAGCCGCGGAGGTCAACGAGGCCGTCGAGAGCAGCGTCATGGCGGGACCCGTGGCGACGCCTCCGGTCCAGGTCGGCAGCTCGTTGCCCATGACCCAGGCCGCCACGCCGAGAAGGAAAGCGACCAGGAGACGTGAGCCCACGACCCGGTCTGCCCAGACCGACAGGAGCCCGGCCAAAACGAGGGATTCGAGCAGGGCGAGCAGAAGGGTGACGTGGACGGCCATGGGGCACCGGAAGATCGGTCGGCACCATTACCGCACTGGAGCGCATCCCTGTAAACGACGTTGACACCGCATCCCTAATCTGTGTCCAAGGTTGATAGGCGACATGCTGCGGATAACAATAAACCTGCAATAAAAACAACGAGTTGGTGATTGCCATGCCGCTGGCACGGCGGATGCGAAAGGATCTCGTTCTCAGCAAGGAGATCCTTCGATGTACGACCACACCTCTCTCGACGACTGGTTCCGCCTCACCGTCGCCGGCGGCCTCACCTGGGCCATCACCGTCACGGTCGCTTTCGTCATTAAGCGCCAGCTTCGTGCGGTGCTGCGGCTGATCTGCGGGTCCGACGTGGGTGCAGACTTCTGGACGACTTTCGCCACCGTCCTGACAGTTTTCGGACCGCTGCTCCTGGTCTCGGCCTCGACCAACGGCGCGGAAACCCCGCCGCAGTTCGTCCAGCGGGTCGTCTACCTGATCTCGTTGGGGATCATCGGCGCGTTCCTCGCGATGGGGGCTGCCGTGATGCTGAGCGCGCCGAGCCAGGCCCTTTCCAGACGCCACGCCGCCCAGATCGCCGGGGGGGCTACCCAGCCTGTCGAGGCGTCTACTCCGGTTCGGGCGGACTGAGCCGATGGCTAGGCCGCATGTTCTCGTCGTGGGTGCCGACGGCTTCGTTGGCCGCCACGTCGTGGCCGCCCTCCTCGCCAGGGGCGTCCGAGTCACCTGCGCGACTCGCCACCCGGATCGAACGGCGCGGATCTTTCCTCCCTGCGCCTCAGCCGCCTGTGACCTGTCGGTCGACGACGTCCAGGCGTGGGGACCGCGCCTTAAGGATGTCGACACCGTCGTCAACGCGGATGGGATCCTCCGTGGTCCCGTGCACGCGGTCCAATCGAGCGGCCCGGTGGCCCTGTTCGACGCCTGCGTCCAGGCAGGTGTCCGGCAGGTCGTCCAGATCTCGGCCCTGGGGGCCGGACTGCATCCGTCCAGCCCGTTCCTCGCCAGCAAGGACGCGGCGGACCGGCACCTCATCGCGCTGGCCCGAAACGAGACCCGGCCAAACTGGCACGTGGTCCGACCCTCGCTCATCGTGGGGCGAGGCGGCCGAAGCACCGACCTGTTCTGTGCCCTCGCCGCGCTTCCCTGGCCCTTGCGCCTGGGACCTGGAACCTGGGTCAGCCAACCCGTGCATGTTCATGACGTGGTTCGGATCCTGCTGGATCTGATGGACGGCGCGAGACACGGACCGCTGATCGACCTCGTAGGCGGTTCCGTCATGAGTTCGGATGACCTGACCCGGGCATTGCGGGACTGGATGGGGTTGCGGGCCACGCGTTTCCTGACCATCCCCGAGCCGTGCCTTCGGCTCGCAGCCAAGCTTGGTGACCGGTTTCCTGGATGGACGCTCACGGGTGAGAGCTTCAAACTCCTGACCGCCGGAAACGTGGCTAGTCCTCAGTCGCCCGGGGAGACCATCGCGGTCCGCCCCTTGCGCCTAGCGCTTGCCACGGACCCGGCGACCGGGGCGGATCTGACCCGGGCGCGGTGGAGCGTGCTCACGCCGATGCTGGTCGCGTGCCTCGCAGTCGTGTGGGTCGGCTCCGGTCTGGCCTCGTTCGCGGTTGCGGGACCGCATGCGGTCGATCTGTTGCGCGGTCTCGGGCTTTCCATGACCGGCTCACGCGGCGTCGTCTGGTGCGGCGCACTGCTCGACGTCGCCCTCGGTACGGCTCTGCTCCGGCGTTCCCGGCGACGGGTCGTCCTGGTCGCTCAAGCTTGCGTCGTGCTGGGGTACACCGCCCTGGCAAGCATCCTCCTGCCGGGTCTCTGGCTCGATCCCTTCGGCGCCCTCCTCAAGAACCTTGCCGTACTCGCCACGACCCTGGTCCTGCTGACGGGAGAGGATGCGTAATGGCGTACCAACTGGTGCTCCTCGTTCACATCCTGAGTTCAACGCTGCTGTTCGGCACGGGTCTCGGTACGGCCTTCCATGGTTTCATGGCCTTCCGCAGCCGTGACCGGCGGGCGATCGCCGTCGTGAGCCGCAACGTCGTCCTTGCCGACTGGCTGTTCACTGCGCCCACCGTGATCGTGCAACCGGTGACCGGTATCTGGATGGCTCGCACGGCCGGCTTCCCGCTGAGCACGGGTTGGCTGGCCACGGCCATCGGGCTCTACGTCATGGTCGGTGCCTGCTGGCTGCCGGTGGTGTGGCTCCAATTGCAGATGAGCGACATCGCCCGCACGACGCCTTCGGATCAGAAGCTGCCGTCGCGCTACCGGACGTATGAACGCTGGTGGTTCGCCCTGGGATGGCCAGCGTTTTTCGGCGTGATGACGATTTTCTACTTGATGATCCTGAAGCCGGATATTTAGCTCGGAAAGCGGCCGGATTCGACGTGCCGGCGGAGAGCGGTGCATTGTCCGCCGGACCAAAACGTCAACGACTAGAATAGCTGAAGATGGCCAACTCAGCGGCGTGGGTATAACCGCCGTGCATCACCGTACAAGCTGGAAACGGGACTAAATACAAGGATTGCGATCAAGATCCTGCGACGGCGTCAAACAAGGAGCGGTTCAACGGTCCTTACCGGGCTTGCCGCCTACGGAAACCATCTCGCCCTTTATTTTAAAGCCGACGTCGTCCGGGGTGTCGTGTCCGCAGTCGACCGGCACCACGGCTAAGGTCCGGAGCGAGCGAAGGGGAGGCGCCTCGACCGGGGCCGCCCCGGGTTTCGGGGCAGGGACGGTCTCGTCGCCGGTGAACCTGCGGAACAATCCCAGCGCGATTTCCTCGAAATACCGATCTTTCTCGGCACGGTCTCGCATTCGGTCTTTCGGGAACGATGCGGACCACGTCTTGGTCGTCCACTGGGGAGCCTACCGCAACGTCGATTTGTCCAGGAACCCGATGATCTCCTGAGCCCCGAGCGCCCGGTCTCCGAGCAGGTCGGATATTTCCGGCATGACGCGGTTCCAGAACGCCGTCGTGTCCTTTCGCCGCGGCCGAACCAGCTCGGCTTTTTCCCCTTCAGCCTCGCCGTTCGGGAGGCGTAGACGCCGCTCCAGAGTATCCGCGATGGCCGACACCTCGGCAAGCACCGCGTCGCAGGCGAGTGATCCTTCTGCAGCGAGCCGGTCTGGCTTAAGCAAGGCAAAGGAGGAAGTTGGAGGCAGTCCTGAACGACAGGATCAGGCCAGCCAACCCGCCGCGATGTGCCTTCGCAGCCCGGCTTCACCGAAGCCGCGCACGAGGAGGACGCACAAGGCAGCGCTACCGGCCGCTGGGAGCGCCATGAACATGGCATCCGGGTAGTTCCAGGTCAGGAGCGGGCTGTCGGCGCCGACTAGGAAGGGAAACGCCAACACGGCTCCGGCGGCGATGAGGGCGGTATCCCGCACGCGGAGGCCGCGGCGCGAGGTGGCGACCATGATCACGGCGCAGCTGATCCAACCGGCCACGTGCAGGAGGTGCGTCTCCGCCCAGTAAGCGTAGAAGGGCAATCCGAAGACGATGGTCAGGGGCGACATCAGCAGGTTGGCCCAGAAATCATGACCGTTGGCACCCCATCGATCCAGGCCCACGCCGTATGAGAGGCTCACGACGTAGCCGCCGACCAAGTTGACGGGAATGCCAAGGGCGAACGACACCGTAGGACCGACTGTCAAGAACACGGTCGCGAGGACGAGAGCGCCCTCCGTGGTCAGTCGTGGACAATTCCGGCCGGCAGGGAGCTGGCTGGCGCTCACCGCACCGCGCCTTGTAAGGCAGTCGACGTTCCCTGGCGCATGGCGAGTCTAAGGCACGCCGCTACGATGAATGGCGCGAGCCATGAGAACCAGGCCACAGCCGCGTAGCCGGCCTCGGGGCTCAGCCAAGGGTCGGACACCTTGAGCGCCAGGCGCGAGAGCGGGGCACCGGACAGGGCCAGGGCGGCGACGGCCATGCAGGCGCGATGCAGCCTGACCTGCCCGCGAAGGCCGGCCAGCCACCCGATCAGGATGGCCACGACGATCGTTGCCGCCTGTCCGATGAAGGCGACCTTGGCGAGCGATGAGGACGCTCCCGCCATCGCAACCGGAACGGACGCAATGGCTCCGACGAGAAGCAAGCCTAGCGCGATGCGACCCGTGCTACGGTGCGAGCGCTCGGACACCGCGGCCGTGAACGCGGCGCTCCCGGCCACGATGCCGAAGCAGCACGCCAGGATGTGGGTGCGGAAAGGAACGGGAACCGTGGACATCGACGTTTCGAGGAACGTGGGCAGCGACACCGTGCCCAGCCCTTCTCCCAGCGAGGTCACGACGAACAACGCGACGGCGCATGTCATGAGGGAGTACGCGATCCCGGAGACAGACGGTCTGGCTCCCGTCGCCAAATTGGGACTGCTGTCGTCCAAGGTCGGAAGGGTGGTGCTCACCGTCCTCTGCCTATCACCGTTGCTGGTGGCCTCCTACTACAACACACTGTCTTACGCGCCCATGAAGGGCGAGGAAGGGACCTGGTCGTCCGACGTTTGGCAGCGGGACATCCCGTCCGGCTTCCGCACCAAGCTCCGCGACGGAACGCTCGCGTTCTACGCCACGGACGGGGCGACCGACCATTGCGAATACCCGATTGGCAGCGCGCCCGGGCTGTCCGACGGCCCATCGTCCGCCAAGCAGGGTTGGATCAGGGCACAGGGGCCGCAGATGAAGATGGTAGCTTGGCGCGATGGCGGATTGCTGGCCATCTCCTACGACCAGGACGACCCTTGGGTCTTCTTCACCCGCGGCGCCCCGCCCAAGCGGACGGCGACGGTGCGCTACCATCTGGTCGACACCAGGACGTGCGTCGACTGACGGCGACCTGGGCCGCGGTCGCAGGCGGTGGGGTGCATTGGATGGCTCTCAAAAACCGTCTTTCGGCCCGGCTGCTCGTCGTCGACCCGTCCGGACGCGTGCCGCTGTTCCGCTTCGTGCACGCAGCGGGCGTTCTCGCGGACGGATTTGGACTGTTCGCTATCGAGATCGTCATGAATACCGTGCGGGACGGCGCGCCTCGGACCCTCTTGTGACTCACGTCAAGCCCGGACAGCAGAGGCCACGCAGTCGCGTGGTTGCTTGCTCCTCGACAAGTCGAGAGCCCGACCGTCTTGACCTCGGGCCGAGGCGGCGGTAGCGAACCGTCAGGACGTGTAGAAGTCACAGCCCGGTCGGTAGTCCGGGTGGCCCTGCGCTCGTACATGCCGCCCGCCTGACGGTCGGCTACCGGCGCGTCCTTTCCACTGAACGGGAAAGGTACGTCCGTGAAACTGAATCACATCAACCTCACCAGCCTCGACGTCCCCGCAGACCGGGCGATGTTCGAAACCTACTTCGGCCTTCGCTGCTCGACCATGCGTGGCAAGGCGTTGGCCGTCATGCACGATGACGACGACGGCATGCTGCTGGTGCTGAACGACTTCGAGAAGAAGCGGGGCGACTTCGTCTACCCCGAGGACAGCGACGTGCACCATGTCGGCTTCATCCAGGCAAGCCGCGACGACGTCGACGCCGTCAATGCCCGGCTCAAGGCTGACGGGTGGTCGGTCCCGGAGCCCCGGGACTACCACGGCGCCTGGACCTTCTACTTCAAGGCTCCGGGCGGCTATTTCATCGAGGTCGCGACAGGAACGCGGATGCGGCAACCCGTGCAGCCTGCCGCATCCGGCGACTGAACGGGCCAACGCTCCCTGCCGGATGCCGACCTCGCGTTGGCATCCGGATAGCCGAGCCACCCGTCGGCGGCGACAATCGGGACAGACGGACCTCCATCGCCTGTACATCGCCCAAGGTCACGGCGGCGCTGATCGGCGAGGGGAAGGTGATGGTAGTTGATGCTGCACCGAGGTAGCAGACGGCGCAACGCCATCCATCACATCCGAAGCCACGATTCAGGCTCGCTCGCTGTCGAGAGGGTTCGGGTGCACAAAGGCCGGCGTGGAGTCTTCATGACGCGTGTTCGACTCACGACCGCGTGCCTGACGACCTGTCTGTGGGCTTTCCCGACGTCGGCCACGACCGCCTGCCACGTGCCCGCCGCGCTCCTGCACGATCCGTGTGTGCGGTCCGTGACGGTGTGGCTCCTGGGCAACGCCTGCGCCGTGACGGCCGTCACGGCCTGCCCGGTCGCTAGGGCGGGAAGCCGGTCCAGGCACGGCGGCGGGGTCCGCGACACCTCGCCCTGCTTCGCCTTCAACGGCGGGCGGGTGTGCGACTGAGGTCGGCCACGTGGTAGGGCATAGCACTGGCAAAGCCCTTGAGGTCGGCCGATCCCACGGGGCGGAGGGTGAACCCGTGCGGGGCGGCGCCCGACGCCGCGATGGCGCGTACCGTGGGTTCGGCGACGACCACGTCCAGCGAGCCGGGACGGCAGAGCGTGACCAGGCGCGCCGCCAGGTTCATGGGTTCGCCGATGGCCGAGAAGCTGCCCTTCCCCGCCGCGCCGTAGCGTCCCACGAAGGCCAAGCCGGTCGCGACCGCGCACTTGAACTGGAGCGCCCCGTCCTCCCGCTCCGGACCGCCGTGCGCGATGTCGACCGCCGCCGCCGCGGCCTGCATCGCGTGCCCGTCCTGCCGCTCGATCCCGTTCCAGATGGCGATTACGGCGTCCCCCACGAACTTGTCCACGGTGCCGCCGTGCCGGTCGATGGCGGCCTGCGCGGCCGAAAACCGCGCGTTGATGGCCTCGACCACCTCCTCCGGCCTGTCCCTGCGCGTGGAACAGAAGGCTGTGAAGCCGTTCAGGTCGGCGACCAGGACGCTCACCTCCCGCTCCGCCCCTTTGAGGATGTCGCGGTCGCGGCCCAGGGCGGCCTCCACCACGGGCGAGGGCAGGAAATGGCCGAACGCGACCCGCAGGTCCGCCAGGGCCACGTCGCGGCGCAGCGCCGCCGCCAGGACCGCCACGGCACAGCCGGCACAGGCCACGGCCATCGGCGTTCCGAGGGGAAGCCAGGTCCCGACCATCAGGCCCGCTGCGGCAATTGCGACCGCGAGGGTGGTCAGCAAGCCGAAGGCCACGACGAGGCTCGCCGCCGAGGCCAGCGTTGTCCCGAGCAGCCAGCCCCTGCGCTCGGGTAGCCTCGCGGTCCGGCCGATGGCGAAGGCCAGCAGGGCCGCGCCGGCCAGTGCCACGGCGTCCGCCATGATCCTCGCCCAGGTCGGTGCCAGGACGATCCGACGACCCAGGAGGTCCTGGAGGGCCGCCGCCTGAAGGAGGGCGCCGGGGACCCGTCCCGACGGGCGGACCGCGGCAGGCGGGCTGGAACACGACAGCCTCGCATCCGACGTCTCCGCCCGCGACAGGAAACGGTCCGGCCCCGGGTGCTCGTCCTCGCCGTCCAGGCCGGCACCGATAATCACCAGGTGTCCCGAAAGGAGGCGCTTCAACGCGTCCCGCCCGACCGCCGTACCCATGCAGGATGCGACGGCCCTCGCGGACAGGCGGGGGATGTCGGCCAGCGAAGCCGGCGGCGCCACGAAGGCCCGGGATGCGCTGGACGGCGTTTCGCCCACCGATTGCGCGAGAGCCTCCGCAAACCCGAAGGACCGCGTTCCGTCGTCCCCGCGCACCCGCGTCGCGACGCTTCGGACCGTGCCGTCCGCTTCGGTCTGCAGGTCGACGACCCCGGTGGCCGCCGCGTCGGCGTAGCGTGGCACGGGGTGCAACACGACGTCACCGCCCAGCACCACATCGTCCGAATGATCGCGGAGCAGGGCCCGGAGCGGTTCGTCGTAGTCGGCAGGCAGGGTCAGCGGCGGCGCCAGCGCCGTCGGGTCGACGGCCAGCACCAGGTCGTACCCAACCTTCCGGGCGCCCAGGTCCAGGAGGTCGCGACCCAATCGCCCCAATTGCGGTTGCTGGAGCGCGCGCGGCGTGCCGGCCCAGTCTGGGGCATCCAGCGTGGCCCGGTCCACCAGGACGACCGCGACGTCCGGCCAGGATGGGGCGGACGAGAGGCGTCCGGCGACGCCCAGGGCCGCGTCGTAGAGGAGGGCGTTGGGCCCCGAGAGCGGACGCACCGGTCCGGCGAAGTCGCCCTCGATGCCCATCCACGCCGCGCAAATAACGCCCATGAAGCAGGCCAGTGCAGCAAGCCGTCCCCGCCGCGGTCGGCGCAGTGCGCGCAGCCCCTGCAAGGCCTCCCTTCGGCGAAGGCCCACTTGGCTTCTCGGCGCCGGAGCCTTGCTCCCGTCGACCGAGACGCGTCGGACGGGACCGTTCACCGTCACTGCCCGGCGGCGGTCCGGGCCTTCCCATGCAGGCCCAGGTGCCGGAGGATGACGCCCCCGTTGCCATCGGCGGCCGTCGCGTCCTCGCACGGTCCGTGCCCGACGACGCGAGGCGATCCGGCCAGCGCCGTCGGCGGCGCGCCCAGGCGCACCATGCCCGGCCCGTTCACCTCGAAGCTGCCGTGCGCCGGGTCGCACACGGTCAGCACGTCGCCCCGCTCCAGCACCGCGGTCTCGCCGTCGTGGACGTCCTGCAAGGCCCTGGCCCGCCTCGTCATGCCCGAAGCGTCGGTCGTCATAGGCGCACCTTTGACCCCCAGCACGAAGCCTGCGGGCTCCGATCCGGCGACGGCGGGATCGACGACGCACAGGGTCGCCAGGACAGCAACGCAACGCATGAGGTGAGAGTGGATCACGGGCGTCGCCTGGAAGTCGGATCGCCCTGCCGGGCTGGCCGACTGTGGCATGGAACACCGAGCCCCGATAGCGCCCCGCCCTCGATCCTTGATGCGGAGCAGGATCGCCTGTGGCATGGTTCCCAGCGGAACCGCGTGAGGACCACGCAAAGGGGATTGCGCCGATGAGGATCATGCTCCTGGCCACGGCGGGCTTGGCCTCGCTCTGGGCCTGTGCGGCCCATGCCGAGAGCTTCGAGGATCTCGAGGGCAAGTCCATCGTCTACGAGTACCGGGAGAATAGGAGCTTCCCGAACGGCACCACCGCCGACACGGTGTGGTCCGGCAAGGTCTACGTCGCTGCCGATGGCCGGGTGTTCTTCCGTCACCACGGCGCGTCGCATTTCGGCGTCAATGGCAGCGAGTTCCAGCAGGTCAGCTTCGACACCGAGGGCGACCGGGACGGCAACGGCAATGGGCGCCGGACCAACTACCGCTGGGACGGCAGCGGCTTTTCCAGGACGTGGACCGAGAAGAACGTGCAGATCACCCAGGTCGTCTCCATCCAGGGCGGCCGTTGCCAGGCTTCCATCGAGCGCAGCCCCGACCCGGGAACGACGACGGGGCACTCCGGGTCATGCCGGATCGTGTCCGGCAACGCCCTGCACTAGGGAGCCCGCCCGATGCGGTCCCTTCATCGCTGGTTCGCCGTCCTGGGCCTGGGCCTTGCGCTCTGCCTGGGATCGGCGGAAGCCATGGCCGAGGGTCGCTTCGCGCTGGTCATCGGCAACGACCACTACCTCAACCTCGACAGGGACCGGCAGCTCCAGAAGGCAGCCAACGACGCCAAGGCCGTG
>CAXTFJ010000132.1:0-324 GCA_964243405.1 uncultured Lichenihabitans sp.
TTGCGCTCGCTCATCTTCTGCACGACGACGCCCGAGTGCTCCTCGTCGACGTCGACCACTACTTCCTCGATGGGCTCCAGGCGCTCGCCGCTGCCCTCGTCGGTGCGGAACACGACCTTGGGGCGGGACACGCCGAGTTCGAACCCCTCGCGCCGCATGGTCTCGATGAGGATGGCGAGCTGCAGCTCGCCGCGGCCCGACACGACGTAGGAATCGGTCAGCGGCGAGTCGGAGATCTGCAGCGCGACGTTGCCCTCCGCCTCCCTGTAGAGGCGGTCGCGGATGACGCGGCTCGTCACCTTGTCGCCCTCCGTGCCGGCGAGC
>CAXTFJ010000132.1:334-12895 GCA_964243405.1 uncultured Lichenihabitans sp.
GGAACGTCATGGACAGCGTCGGCGGGTCGATGGGCTGGGCGTGCAGCGCCTCGGTGACTTCGGGGGCGCAGACCGTGTCGGCCACGTTGAACTTCGGCAGGCCCGCGATCGCCACGATGTCGCCCGCTTCCGCCACGTCGATGGGCGTGCGCTCGATGCCGCGAAAGGCCAGGATCTTGGACACGCGGCCCGTTTCGACCGTGGCGCCGGTGGCGTCCAGCACCTTCACGATCTGGTTGGGCTTGACCGAGCCCGCGAACACCCGTCCGGTGATGAGGCGGCCGAGATAGGGGTTGGCTTCGAGCAGCGTCCCCAGCATGCGGAACGAGCCGTCCTCGATCTTCGGCTCGGGCACGTGGCGCAGCACGAGGGCGAACAGCGGCGCCATGCCGTCCTGCGGGCCGTCGGGGCTGTCCGCCATCCAGCCGTTCTTGCCCGAACCGTAGAGGATGGGGAAATCGAGCTGGTCGTCGTTGGCGTCGAGGGCCGCGAACAGGTCGAACACGTCGTTGACGACTTCCGTGACGCGGGCGTCGGGCCGGTCCACCTTGTTGATGGCGACGATGGGACGGAGCCCGAGCTTCAGGGCCTTGCCGACCACGAACTTGGTTTGCGGCATCGGGCCCTCGGCGGCGTCCACCAGCACGATCACGCCGTCCACCATGGACAGGATACGCTCGACCTCGCCGCCGAAGTCGGCGTGGCCGGGCGTGTCGACGATGTTGATGCGGCTGTCCTGCCACACCACGGAGGTGCACTTGGCCAGGATCGTGATGCCGCGCTCCTTCTCGAGGTCGTTCGAGTCCATCACGCGCTCGGCCACGCGCTGGTTCTCGCGGAACGAGCCGGACTGCTGGAGGAGCTTGTCGACGAGCGTGGTCTTGCCATGGTCGACGTGGGCGATGATGGCGATGTTGCGCAGCTTCATGGGGCGGGATCTTGCTTCATGGGCGAGAAGGCACGCGCGGGACAGCGCGCACCCTCGTTCGGAAGAACCGGGAGCGGGCGCTTCAAACGCGCCGAAGCGCCGGACGAACGGCGCCCGACGCTCTTTTCGCAGATGCGAGATGTCCTAGACGACGGGGCGGATTTTGCAACCCGCCCGACTGTCGGGCCGTGAGCCGGTTTGGACTCCGCGCACCCGTGCGGACCTGCAGGGTTCGGCCTGGGACCGGGACGGTGCGGGTCCGTTCGCCTTTTCCCCCGATCAATCGCGGCCGAAGCGCACCGCGTGGTCGATTTCCGAGCGCGAGACGCCCATGTCGCGCAGGACGTGGTCGTCGAAGGACCGGAGCGTGCGTGCCGCGCTGAAGGCGCGCCATTCAGCCGCCAGGGTGGTCCCGAGCCGGCCGAGGCCCCAGCCGGACGCGCGAGCGGACCCGGCCGCGGGGCCGAGCCGGGTGATGGACGACAGGACGGACATCGAATTTCTCCTTGAAGCTGAGCCATATGTGGGGATGCCAGCTCAAAAGAAAAATAGATAAATCTGATTTGAAGCAGTAGAATTTCTTATGAGACAGGGCCCGCGTTCAGGGCCTTGAAGCGGGCGGCATTCTGGCCGATTGATCAGCCCATGACCGATGTCAGCCGCTCTTCAGCCGTGCCGGGAGTCGTCCCGTGAGCCCGTCACCGGTGCCCGGGCACGCGCCCGTCGTCGAAACGTCACTGACCGGCGTCGACCTGATTAACAGGCCACTCCTTAACAAAGGTACCGCGTTCACCGACGACGAGCGGACCGCTTTCGACCTGCACGGCATCCTGCCCCCGCACGTCACGACCATCGAGGCCCAGGCGGCGCGGCGGCTCAAGGTACTGCGCTCGTTCGCTACCGATTTCGAGCGCTACGCCTTCCTGCGCGATCTGCTCGACACCAACGAGACGCTGTTCTACCACCTGCTCACGGACAACACGGCCGAACTCCTGCCGCTCGTCTACACCCCCACCGTGGGCGAGGGCTGCGAGCGCTTCTCGGAAATCTGGCACAAGCCGCGCGGCGTGTTCCTGAGCTATCCCAACCGTCACCGCCTGCGCGACATCCTCGCCAATCCCGCCTTCGACGCCGTTCGCGTCATCGTGGTGAGCGACGGGGAGCGAATTCTCGGCCTGGGCGACCAGGGCGCGGGCGGCATGGGCATCCCGATCGGCAAGCTGTCGCTCTACACGGGCTGCGCGGGTATCCATCCGGGCGAAACCCTGCCCGTGCTGCTCGACGTGGGCACCGACAACCCCGACCGCTTGGCAGACCCGAGCTACGTGGGCTGGCGGCATGGCCGCGTGCGGGGGGAAGATTACGACGCCTTCGTGGAGGAGTTCGTGGCCGCCGTGCAGCAGCGCTGGCCGCGCGTGCTGCTGCAGTGGGAGGATTTCGCGGGACTCAACGCGGGACGCCTGCTCGACCGCTACCGCGATCGCCTCTGCACGTTCAACGACGACATCCAGGGAACGGCGGCGGTCGCGGCGGCGACGCTGCTGTCCGCGGTTCGCGTGACGGGCGTGCCCTTGACCGAGCAGCGGATCGCGCTGCTGGGGGCGGGCTCGGCGGGCTGCGGCATCGCGGGGCTGCTGCTCGACGCCATGGTGGCCGAGGGCCTGGACGAGGGGACCGCGCGGCGGCGCTTCTACGCGGTCGACGTGAACGGCCTGCTGGTCGACGGCATGAACGACCTGCGCCCCGCGCAGAGGCGCTTCGCGCAAAGACGCGACGCGGTGGCGGGCTGGCGGCTCGAGCAGGAGGGGCGCATCGACCTGGGCGACGTGGTCGCCAATGCGCGGCCCACGACGCTGATCGGCGTGTCGGGCCAGACGGGAGCCTTCACGGAGGCCATCGTGCGCGGCATGGCGGCAGGGACCGAACGGCCGATCATCTTCCCGCTGTCCAACCCGACGTCGCGCTCGGAAGCGCGTCCCCAGGACCTGACGGACTGGACGGAAGGCCGGGCCTTGATCGGCACGGGCAGCCCGTTTCCGCCCGCCGTCTGGCACGGCCGCAAGGTGCCGGTGGACCAGACCAACAATTCCTACATCTTCCCCGGCGTTGGCCTGGGCGTGCTCGCCGTCGACGCGCGCCGGGTGACGGAAGGCATGTTCATGGCGGCCGCCCGCGCCCTGGCCGACCTGTCGCCCGCGGCCGAGAACGGCTACCGCCGCCTGCTCCCGCCCGTCGAGGCCCTGCGGTCGGTGGCTCAGACGGTCGCCTGCGCGGTGGCGCGGCAGGCGATCGCCGAGGGCGTCGCCGACCCGATCTCCGACGACGAGATCGATCCTCGTATCGACGCCCACGTGTGGGAGCCTCATTACCGGCCCTATCGCCACGTGCCGCTTCCGGTGAAGGCGAGCGTGTAGGAGAACGCCCCGTCCGAAAGCGGGAGCGCCCCTCAGCCCTCGGTTTTCGGAGCCAGTTGGTCGAGGCGCTTGCGCATCTCGCTCAGCTCGTCGCGCAGGGACGCGAGATCATCCCCGTTCGGGACCGCGGGCTCGGGTGTGACGGCACGGGATGGAGGGACACCGTTCGGCGCCGTCGCGGCCGTTGCCGTGAAGGGGTTGAACATCGTGAGGGCCTGCGAGAACATCACCATGTTCTTACGGGTCTGCTCCTCGATCTGGTCGAACATCTGCGACCGGAAGGCTTGGCCGGGCAGCATCTTGGCACCCGTGGCCGTCTCGATCTGCTCGCGCATCTTGTGCTGGTCGGCGGTCAGCTTGTCGATGGTGAATTCGAGGTAGCTCGGCACCAGCATCTGCATGCTGTCCCCGTAGAAGCGGATCAACTGGCGCAAGAAGGCGGTGGGCAGCAGGCTCTGCCCGTTCTTGTTCTCCTGCTCGAAGATGATCTGCGTCAGGACCGTGCGGGTGATGTCCTCGCCGGTCTTGGCGTCGAAGACCACGAAGTCCTCGCCCGCCTTGACCATGACGGCCACGTCCTCGAGCGTCACGTAGGTGCTCGTTCCCGTGTTGTAGAGACGGCGGTTCGCGTATTTCCTGATCGTGACAGGTTGCTTGTCGGTCGCCGTCATGCCGTCCCCCGCCCAGCCCATCGTCCTGTCTTGCAGCCAAGATAGGCACTTTGCCTAGTCCGTGGAAGGTCGATTCGCGCGTCCGGACTGTTCCCCGCCCGGCGCGCTCGCCATATGCTCGTGGACAAGCAACAAGCCGAGCCTCGAGGGGACCCCATGACCACCACCGACATCGTGATCGTCAGCGCCGCCCGCACCGCCGTGGGGAGTTTCAGCGGCGCTTTCTCGACCGTCGCGGCCCACGAACTGGGCGCGACCGCGATCAAGGGCGCCCTGGAGCGCGCCAACGTGGACGCGGGCGAGGTGGACGAGGTGATCCTGGGCCAGGTGCTGACCGCGGGGCAGGGCCAGAACCCGGCCCGCCAGGCCGCCATGCTGGCGGGCGTTCCCAAGGAGAAGACCGCCTGGGGGCTCAACCAGGTGTGCGGCAGCGGGCTGCGGGCCGTGGCGCTCGGCCTGCAGCAGATCAGGACCGGCGACGCCGACATCATCGTGGCCGGTGGGCAAGAGTCGATGACGCTGTCGCAGCACGCGGCCTACCTGCGCGTAGGCCAGAAGATGGGCGAGTTGAAGCTCGTCGACACCATGCTCAAGGACGGCCTGATGGACGCCTTCAACGGCTACCACATGGGCATCACGGCCGAGAACGTCGCGGCCAAATGGCAGCTGAGCCGCGAGGACCAGGACCGGTTCGCGGTGGCGTCGCAGAACAAGGCCGAGGCCGCCCAGAAGGCGGGCCGCTTCGCCGAGGAGATCGTCCCCGTCACGGTCAAGGGACGCAAGGGCGATACGGTCGTGGACCAGGACGAGCATATCCGCCCCGGCACCACGCTGGATGCGCTGGCCAAGCTCAAGCCTGCTTTCAACAAGGAGGGAACGGTGACGGCGGGCTCTGCCTCCGGCATCAACGACGGCGCCGCGGCCCTCGTGCTGATGACCGCGCAGGCTGCCGAGAAGCGCGGCCTCACGCCCCTGGCCCGGATCGCGTCCTGGGCCACCGCGGGCGTCGATCCGTCGGTCATGGGGTCCGGCCCGATCCCGGCCTCGCGCAAGGCGCTCGACAGGGCGGGCTGGAAGACCAAGGACCTCGACCTCGTGGAAGCAAACGAGGCGTTCGCCGCCCAGGCGCTCGCGGTCAACAAGGACATGGGGTGGGACCCGGCGATCGTGAACGTCAACGGCGGCGCCATCGCCATCGGCCACCCGATCGGCGCGTCAGGCGCGCGCGTGCTGATCACGCTGCTCTACGAGATGGCACGCCGGGATGCCCGCAAGGGGTTGGCGACCCTGTGCATCGGCGGCGGAATGGGGATCGCGATGGCAGTGGAGCGCTAAAAGCCGCGCCGCCGGCGGGTGCGGGAACCCCGTCCCGTGCCGGCCGTTGCCCTCGCATTCGTCGCCCCCCGGGCGGCCGGACCAGAGGAGATCCAAAGATGCCGGACGCCGGTAAGCCGAAGGGGACGGGCGAGGAGCGCAAGGTCGCCCATCCCGACAAGAGCAAGACGGCCTCGAAGGGCATGGCCGAGCACGAGAAGGGCCACGCGGCGGGCTCTCCCGACCTGCCCGGCGACCTCGACGATCGCCGCCCGCAGGGGCAGATCGCCAAGGACGCGATGGAGGACGGCGCGGCCTGAGGCGTCGGCGTCCTTCTCCCGCTTGGCGGGAGAAGGACAGCCCGTCAGTGTCCCGTGGCGTCCGCGCCGCGGGTCGCCTCGAACAGGAACCAGGTCCGCCGTTCGGTTTCGTCGATGTAGTTCTCGAGCAGGCTCGCGGTCGCGACATCCTTGTTATCGTCGCAGACCTCGTGGGCCTTGCGCATGTTGGACGCCATGGCCCTGTTGTCGGCCACCAGTTCGTTGAGCATGTCGAGCGGGCTCACGAACTCGGCGTCGTTGTTCTTGACCCGCGTCACCTGATTGATCTGGCCGATCGAGTGCAGCGTCTTCTGGCCGAGCTTGCGGACGCGCTCGGCGAGCGGGTCGGTGGTGGCGAAGATCTGCTCGGCCTGCTGGTCGAGGAGCAGGTGGTAGTCGCGGAAATGCGGGCCGCTCATGTGCCAGTGGAAGTTCTTGGTCTTGACGTAGAGCGCGAAGGCGTCCGCCACGAGCTTGTTGATCTCGCCCGCGATCTGGGCGGTGGCGTTGTCGCCGAGGTCCGAGGGCGTCTTGAGCGCCGCGGCGGACGTGTCGCTGGTGTCGGTCTTGCTGAGGGCCATGGTGTTCTCCTTGCGGGATGCCGGATCGCCCTGACAACACGGTGGCTGTTCTCGCGTTCCCCGACCGGTCGCCTTTGTGCCTTGCCCGGCCTGCGACACGGCTTCTTAACGCCGCGCGCGTAGACCCCTCGGGAGACAGGTCCCGCTCCGAGATGCCCGTGCAGCCGCACCCGACCTATTCGTTGGTGGTTCCCGTCTACAACGAGCAGGCCGTGCTGCCCCTTCTGCTGGCCCGCCTCGACGCGCTGCTCGACAGATTAGACGGGCCAACCGAGGTGGTCTTCGTCGACGATGGCAGCCGCGACCTGACCTCCTTCATCCTGGAACAGCGGGCCCGCACGGACGGGCGCTATCGTTACGCGGCCCTGTCGCGCAATTTCGGACATCAGATGGCGGTATCGGCGGGGCTGGACCTCGCGCGCGGCCAGGCCGTGATCATAATGGATGCCGACCTGCAGGATCCTCCCGAAACCGTTCTCGCCCTCGTCGAGAAGTGGAAGGAGGGCAACGAGGTCGTGTCCGCGCGGAGGGTCGCGCGCCATGGCGACACACTTTTCAAGCGCGCTACCGCGGCGCTGTTCTACCGCATCCTGAAGCGCCTGACGCCCATCGACATCCAGAGCGACGTGGGCGACTTCCGCCTTGTGGATCGCAAGGTCGTGGACGCCTTCCGCAGCCTGCCCGAACGCGAGCGCTTCGTACGCGGGATGTTCGCGTGGCTGGGCTTCCGGCAGGCCACTGTCACCTTCCACCGCGCGGAACGGGCGGCGGGGCAGTCGAACTATCCCCTGCCGAAGATGGTCCGCCTCGCCGTCAACGGGATCGTGGGCTTCTCCGACGTTCCCCTGCGCCTGGCCCTTTGGTGCGGGCTGGCGGTCTCGACCCTCGCCCTGTGCTACGGCCTGTTCGTCGTGGCCGACCGGTTCGCGGGCGCCGCGGTGCTGCCGGGTTGGAGCTCGACCATCGTCGTGGTCGCGGGCCTGGGCGGAGCCAACATGCTGATGACCGGCATCCTGGGACTCTACGTGGGCCGCATCTTCGCCGAGGTGAAAGGCCGTCCGCTCTACGTGCTCGACCGTATGATCGGGTTCGACGGCTCGGCCGCCCGCGGCGCCGATCGGTCGCCGCAGGTGAGTGGCGTCGAACCGGATCGCGATCGATATCCCGCTCGGGTCGCCTGATGCTTACTTGGCGCGAGTTTGGAGCGCATCTCTATGTCGAGAGCGTCCGCTTTGCTTACGGCCGCTCGACGTCGCTGTCGCAGGCGGCCGAAGGTGTCGGTGTCAAGGGAACGGTCTTCGTCTTGGCATCCATCGCGGCAGTTCTTGCGGTTTGGTTCACGACGCAGCCCACCAACGCCGACGTGTCCTGGCTACTGACCGTGGGCGAGCGATGGCTCGCGGGCGAACGGCTCTACGTCGATGTGATCGAGGTCAACCCGCCCGCGTCGGTCATGCTCTACGTACCCGCGATCCTGCTTGGACGCCTGGTTCGCTGCGCTCCTGAAACGGCTCTGGTCGTGCTCACGATCTCGGGTGCGGGCGCGAGCCTCGGCTTGTGCGCCGCTATTCTGCGCCGGGGAGGCATGCGGGCGGACCGGGAAAACCGCATGCTGCTCTGCGGTACCTTCCTGGTCCTGACCGCGGTGCCCACCGGCACCTTCGCGCAAAGGGAGCACATCGCCCTGCTCGCGGCGCTGCCCTGGCTGGCCTGCCTGGCACTTCGCGCGGAAGGTGGGTCGCCGGCCCCGCTGCTGGCGCTGTTGGCGGGGATGGGCGGTGGCATCGCGATGGCGATCAAGCCGATGTTCGCCCTCGGCTTCGCGGGACCGCTTCTGCTCGTTCTTATACGCCGAGGATGGAGACCGCTCATTTCGTTGGATCTGCAAGCGGCCTGGACGGTGGCGGCGTGCTACGGCCTCGCGGTGCTTGTTCTCCTCCCGGCCTTCGCGGCCGGTCCCCTCCAATGGGTGCTGCTCGCCTACGTTCCTGCGCGGTTGTCGTTGATCGATCTGCTCGGTTTGGGGGTGACGACGCTCTGGCTCGGGCTTGTCGCCTGTTATGCCTTATCATTGCGGTCGGAAGCCGGATTGCTTGCCCGGACCGCCATCCTGTCCTCCCTCGGATTCGAGGTCGTCTTTCTTTTGCAGGGGAAAGGCTGGGCCTACCAGGACCTTCCCGCGATCCTTCTCGCTGGCCTCGCGTGCTGGCTCTGTGTCGCGGACGCTGTGCATCCCCGCACGCTTGTGCCGCAGTTCGCGGGTTCGGCGCTGCTCCTAGTGCTGGCGTCCAACCTTTTCGCCAAACAGCCGGGCGGCGATAAGATTCCCGGACTCGCCGCCGCCATCTCTCGCCTGGCACCCCATCCCCGCATGATGGAGATCAGCGCGGAGATCGCCGATGGGCACCCGCTCGTGCGGCAGGTCGGCGGCCGATGGGTCGGCACGTTCTGCTCCAACTGGATCACGGCGGGCCTGGTGCGCCAGCGTGGCACCCTGGCTTCCGACGCCCTGCGCCGTCTTCAGGCGCTCAGCGAGCGGGAACGCGCGATCATGGTCCGCGACATCGCCGCTGGCCGACCGGACGTCATCCTGCTGCAAGACGGGAAGCCCTGGACGGATTACGTCGCGCAAGGCCCCGAGCTTGCCTCGGCTCTCCAAGATTTCCGACCCGAAGGGCACTACGGCACCCTGACCCTTCTCGTCCGGCGCGACCGCCTCGATCAGGAGCGAACGCCTTGATGCCGTCTTCGACCCGCACCGAATACGACGCCCGCCTGTTCGACGATAATTTCCCCGCGGGGATCGGCCGGCACTTCTGGTTCCGGGCGCGCAATGCCCTGCTCGACCGCGCGCTGCGCGACGCGCGGTCCTGCGGCCTCCTGCCGGCCGGCTCGACTATCCTGGAAGTCGGCTGCGGGACCGGCCTCGTGGTGGCGGGCCTGCGAAGAGCCGGCCACGACGTGATCGGCGCGGAACTGGGCCATCCCGTCCCGGTTGCCGAGGCCGCCCCGTTCATGAGGACGGGCACCCGCGCCCAGGATCTCGACCCCGCCACCCGCGCCAGGGTCCGTGCGCTTCTCTTTCTGGACGTGATCGAGCACGTTCCCGACGACGCGGACCTGCTCCGGGACACGCTCGCGGCTTTCCCCAACTGCACCTGCGTGATCGTGACGGTCCCGGCGCGCCCGGAGGTCTGGTCGAGCCACGACACCTATTACGGGCATTTCCGGCGCTACACGCCCGGTTCGCTCACCGGGGCCTTGCGGGACGCCGGGCTTCGCCCGGTCGTGATCCGCTCGATGTTCCACAGCCTCTACGCGGCGGCGGCCCTCATGAAGCTTATCGGGCGCGACCGCGACCCGATCATGCGGGCGCCCCGCCCTCGCTCGGTCCTGCACGGCCTGCTCGGCGCGGCGCTCGCCGTCGAGGGCCGCCTGCTCGGCGCGACGCCCCTGCCCGGGTTGTCGCTGATCGCGATGGCTACACCCGCTCGGGGGTGAACCGCTCGGTCGGCCGCACGAACTCCTCCTGGGCGCCGACCAGCAGGATCTCCCGCGAGCCCGCCTCCAAGGTCCGCTTGAGCAGGCCGTAGGTCGAAGCGCCCGCCGCCGCCAGCGCGTCCGGCACCGGGCCGCCCGCCAGCGCGTGGACGAAGAACAGGGCCGCGATGGCGTCGCCCGCCCCATTCACCGCTACGTCGAGCCTCGGCGTGCGCAGGCGCCACAGGTCGCGCCCATCGGAGGCGAGCAGGTCGATGGCGTCGGGGGGCGTGTCCGTGCCGAGATAGGAGGTGACCAGCACCACGCCGGGCCCTCGTGCGTGCAGGGCGGCGAGCGCGGTCCGCGCGTCCGCCATCGTGGCCGAGCTCCGGCCGGTCAGCAGATCGAGCTCGAACTGGTTGGGGGTGACGACATCGGCCGCGGGCACCGCGCGGTCGCGCATGAACTCGACCAGGCCCGGCCGCACGAACACGCCCCGGCCCACGTCGCCGAGCACGGGGTCGCAGCAGTAGCGCGCCTCGGGGTTGGCGGCCTTCACCCGGCCGACCGCGTCCAGGATGGCGTCGCCCGTTTCGGCCGACCCCATGTAGCCCGACAGCACCCCGTCGCAGGTGCCGAGCACGCCGCGCTCCGCGATTCCCTCGACGCAGGCGCCGATCAGCGCGGGCGGCAGCACGTCGCCGCGCCATGCCCCGTAGCCCGTGTGGTTGGAGAACTGCACCGTGTGGATCGGCCAAACCTCGTGGCCGAGCCGCTGCATGGGGAACACGGCGGCCGCGTTGCCCACGTGGCCGTAGGCGACGTGGGATTGGATCGACAGGATGTTCATTGAGGAGGCGTCCCTGGCCTTTGCGCGGGGGAGGGGCTTCGGCCATAACCGGTCGCACAGATTAGAAGCTCCGGGAGCGAAGCCAAGTGGCCCCTTACAGCGTGGCGATCGTCGGCGTCGGCAAGATCGCGCTCGACCAGCACCTGCCCGTGATCGCCAAGGACGCGGACTTCCGTCTGGCGGCGGTCGTGAGCGGGCGCGGCGTGGCGCAGCCCGGCGTACCCACCTTCCGCACCGCGGCCGAGCTGTTCCGGGCGCTGCCCGATCTCGACGCCGTGTCGATCTGCACGCCGCCGTCCGCCCATTACGCAAGCGTGCGGGAGGCGCTCGATGCGGGCGTCAACGTGCTGCTCGAGAAGCCGCCCACCGCCACGGTGGCCGAACTCGTGGACCTGCGCGCCCATGCCGAGGCGCGCGGCCGGGTGCTCTTCACCACCTGGCATTCGCAGTACAACGCCGCCGTGGACGAGGCCGCGTCGCGGCTCAAGGGGCAGCGGATCAGCCGCCTGCACATCGCCTGGAAGGAGGACGTGCGGCGCTGGCACCCGGGCCAGGCCTGGATCTGGGAGGCGGGCGGCTTCGGGGTGTTCGACCCCGGCATCAACGCCCTGTCGATCCTGACCAAGATCTTCCCCGGCCCCGTCTTCGTGCGCGACGCGGAGCTGATCTACCCCGCCAACCGGGCCATGCCCATCGCGGCGCGGCTCACGCTCGGAAGCCCGCTCTCGCCGGACGCGGCCTTGACCGCCGACTTCGACTGGCGGCAGACCGGCCCGCAGAGCTGGACGATCGCCGTCGAGACCGCGGACGGCGAGGTGCTGCAGCTTACCGACGGCGGGTCCAGGCTCGCGGTGGACGGGCGGCCCGTCGCGGCCGAACCGATGGCGGAATACGAGGGCATCTACCGCCGCTTCGCGGGACTGCTCGCGACGGGGACCAGCGCCGTGGACGTGGCGCCGTTCCAGCTCGTGGCCGACGCCTTCCTGGTGGGGCGCCGGATCGAGACGGACCCCTTCGAGGATTGAGGGACCGGCCCGGCCGGTCTCCGTACCGTCACTTCCGCTTGGCGAGCCACGCGTCCATCTGGGCGATCTCGGCCTTCTGCGCCGCCACGACCGACTCGGCCAGTGCCCGCATCTCCGGGTCCTTGCCGTATTTCAGCTCGATCCGTGCCATGTCCACCGCGCCCTGGTGATGGGGCAGCATGTGGGTCGCGAAATCGGCGTCCGGGTCGCCGGAATAGGGGGCCATCATGGTCGCGTCCATCTGCGCCATGGCCTTGACGGATTCGGCCGTGGCCGGGGTCACGGCCGCGGAAGGTTGGGCCGCCATGGCCATGCCGGGCATCTCGGTCGCGTCGTCGGCCGCCCGGGCACCCGTGATGCCGGCGAGCAGGGCCGCGAGGAGCAAGCTGCGGGTGAGGAGCATGGGGCAGGGACCTTTCCTAGAAGCATGTTTCGCGCGATGGTCGCGCGCGACAAGGGGGTAGCCCCTGGCGGATCAATCCGCCCGCTCATTGCGGCGGTACGGCGGCGACCTAGAGCGATGGTTGAGAGGTGAACGAGTCTTGAGGCACGTGGTCGAACAGCTCGAAGCCCGGCGGGCGCGGGCGCGGGCGGGTGGGGGGACCAAGCGCGTCGAGGCGCAGCACGCGCGCGGCAAGCTCACGGCGCGCGAGCGCATCGAGCTGCTGCTCGACCGCAATTCCTTCGAGGAATTCGGCATGTTCGTCGAGCACCGCTCGACCGACTTCGGCATGGCGGACACCCGGATTCCCGGCGACGGCGTGGTGACGGGCTGGGGCACGGTGAACGGCCGCCGCGTGTTCGTCTTCTCCAAGGACTTCACCGTGTTCGGCGGCTCGCTGTCGGAGGCGCACGCGGGCAAGATCACCCGCGTGCAGGACATGGCGCTGAAGATGCGGGCGCCGATCATCGGGCTGTTCGACGCGGGCGGCGCGCGCATCCAGGAGGGCGTGGCGGCGCTGGGCGGCTATGGCGAGG
>CAXTFJ010000133.1:0-8250 GCA_964243405.1 uncultured Lichenihabitans sp.
CCCACGCGCGCCCGGGGACGGGGCCGCCGCGCTGGCTGCGACCGGGAAAAGGGCAGCAACGCAAATCAGGGCGACTTTGCGGTGATCCGAAAACATTCCAACCTACGTTAATGATCGAACGAACAGTGTCCCCGCATGCGCTGTTATCGGTTCGGATTCAAGGCGGGCCGAACCGAAAGCCCTGATCCGCCGACCATGACCGTGCCCTCAATCGTCCTCACCGGACACGCTTTCCCCCGAACTTACGATGCTGCGGAGCCCGAGCGATCCGGGCGATGGACCATCGGAGCGTCAGCCGCGCCAAGCTGCCTATCCCGTTCGGACGGCGACCCAGATCGTGTGACGCGCGCCCCGCGTCCCATGGGCGCGGACCTGAACCTCATCGACCGTGAACCCGGCCTGCTCCAGGCGCCGCGTGAACGCCGGGTCGGCCGACGCCGACCAGACCGCGACGACGCCGCCGCGCTTCAGGGCCGAGCGGGCCGCCGCGAGTCCGGCGCGGTCGTAGAGGCGATCGTTGGCAGCGCGGGTGAGTCCGTCGGGTCCATTGTCGACATCGAGCAGGATGGCGTCGAACGTCGCTCGTGCGGAGCGGATCACGTCGCCGACATCCCCTTCGTGCAGCGAGACGCGCGGGTCGGCCAGGGCGTGACCGGACAGATGAGCCAGCGCGCCCCGTCCCCAGGCCGCGACGGCCGGCACCAGTTCCGCCACCACCACCGCCGCGCTCGGAGCGAGCGACGCGAGGGTGGCGCGCAGGGTGAACCCCATGCCGAAGCCGCCGACCAGGACGCGGACGCCCTCGCGGCCCTCGATGCGGGCGCAGCCAAGCTTGGCAAGGGCCTCCTCGGAGCCGCGGACGCGGCTGCCCATCAGTTCTCCGTCAGCGAGCCTGATGGAATACTCGTTTCCCCGGCGCATCAGGCGCAGGTCCTCCCCGGTTCCGGGGATGCGGGCGGTGTCGAGCAGCACCCAGGTCAGCATCGCGCGGAGCTCTTTCCGCCCCGAGGTCGGACGTCACCATCCCGGGAGTAGCGCTGGGCCGGACCGTCCATCCGCGATCTCTGGCCATCACTAGGATCGTGCAATGTTCCGGACTGCCCTCGCCCGGATGCCACTGACCGTGTCGCTGCAAGGCACCGTCGGGTGGGGACGCTGGATTCGCATCCGCTCAAACTGCATCGACGACGATCGGACATCAAATCATCGATGAGCCGGAGCGCGCCCGACGTCGTCCTCACATCTTTGACGCAGCCCGCCAACGCGCTAGAGTCCGATCCGGGTGCGCCAAACCAGAGTCGATCATGACCAGCGAACCAAAGACGACCGTTCCGACCACCGAAGGTGAAGTCGAGGTCACGCGCGAACAGATCGTCAAGCGCGAGGAGAAGGCCGAGGCTCTCGGCAAGGCGCACAAGACGGCTGGGACCGTGACGGACAAGGCCGAGCTCAAAAGGCCCGAGCAGGGCTGAGGTCTGTGCGGCCGTGCGTTTCAGGTCGCGTCCTCGTGCACGCGCCTGCTCGCGCGTGTCGCGTAACGCCGCGTCCTGACGACGATCTCGCACGGGATGCGGGCATGAACTGTGACGTCGATCCGACCGGCGATGTTGCGCGAGCGATTCGTTCTGGAGCGTTGTGATGGTTCGGTCAAAAACGATTCTCGTCGCCTTCATGATGGTCGGTGTTTCTGGGCCGGTCGCTCGGGCGCAGGACAACTCGGGATCGTCGCAGAATTATCTGGACCAGATCTTGAGGGGCACGCCGGCCCAGCGGGAACGAGAGAAGGCGATCCGAGAGGATTACAGAGAACAACACGCCAAAGCACTGGAAAGCGTATCTGGCGGCAAGCGCAAGAAAGACCTGGGCGTAGGTCCGGCAGAATAGCGACCGACGACGACCCCCATTTTTTGCAATTCGTGCTGAACGTCTCCAGGAGAGAGAAGTGCAGGCCTGTCGTTAGTCCAGAGACCCTCTAACCAGAGACCCTTACCCAGAAGCCGCGAGACCTTCCTGGACATCGGCAGGTCCGCCGTGCACCGTCGACCTGACGGGGCCGAGCGCGACGGGAAGACGCTCGACACCCTGAAGCCCGCTCGACCGGCGCCACTCGATCTGGGTGCGCGGAACGGCGAGGCCCAGATCGGGAAATCGTCGAAGCAGGGCGTTCAGCGCTGTCCGCGTCTCCAATCGCGCCAGCACGGCCCCTAGGCAATAGTGTAGCCCGAAGCCCAGCCCCAGGTGGCGGTTGTCGGTCCGGGTCACATCGAACACATCCGCATCGGCGAACGTCGTTTCATCACGATTGGCGGACGACAGGAGGGCCATGACCATATCTCCCTTGTTGATGACCACATCCGCGATGACCACGTCCTCCGTCGCGAACCGCATGGTGCCGTACTCGACCGGGCTCGTGAACCGGAGCATTTCCGAGACCGCGTCGTCCATCAGGTCGGGGCGGGCGCGCAGCAAGGCCATCTGCTCCGGATGATCCAGCAGCGCCAGGAGGCCGTTGCCGATCAGGTTCACGGTGGTCTCGTGGCCGGCGAACAGGAGCAGGAAGATCATGGCGATCAGTTCGTCGCGGCTGAGATGGTCGCCGTTGTCCTCGACCTCGATCAGCCGCGCGATCAGGCGGTCGTCGGGCTCGCGGCGCTTCAGGTCGATGAGGTCTTCGAAGAATTTCAGGAGCTTGGGCATCGCCGGAAGCCAGCGGACGGCGCGCCTGACGGGCTTGTCGTTGACTTCGATCAGGCGGACGACCTGATCGTGGAAGGCGAGGCGCCGGTCGTCCGGCACGCCAAGCATCTCGGAGATCACCTTCAGGGGCAGCGGCAGGGCGAACGCGCCGATGAGGTCGACGCTGCCACTCGAAGGCAGCGCTTCGAGCATGGTTTCGACGATGCCGTCGATCCAGCCCTGCATGTCGTCGATCGAGCGCGGCGTGAAGGCTTTCGACACGAGCCGACGCAGGCGTGCATGAGTCGGATCGTCGGTGCAGATCATGGAACTGCCGACCAGCTTGATGAGCCGCGGCGCGAAACGACCACCGAAGCCGAACAGGGGCGAACGGGCCGCGTTGCGCTGATCGACCGAGAACCGGGGGTCCTTCATCACTCGTTGGACGTCGTCATAGCGCACGACGACCCAACCGGTTCCGCGGGTGGGGATCTTGGCTCGGATCACGGGCGACTGACGCCGCAGGTGGGCGTAGTAAGCGTAGGTGTCGCCGCGGCTCGCAGCATCCCAACGAACCGCTCTCACAACGATGTCCTTTGAACCCGTTGGATCGACGTCACTGTCCCGTGCAGATCGGCGTCGGCCGCGGCGGCGGTGCCGGATGATCCATCTTGTACCGAGCGATGATCGGTTCGAGGGTTTCCTTCGGCCAATATCTCGGCGAGCCGATCTCCTTCAGACACGACGCATTCCAGTACAGTCCCTCGCGCGACGGCGGCCGACCGGCCGCGACGGCTCGCGCGACGGCGTGGATATCTGCCGCCTCCGGATAAAGATACAGCGTCGTCGGCTTGTCCTTCACCATCGCGTCGATTTGCCTGGCATCACTTGCAGACCAGCTGGTGCAGCCGTTGCTGCGACCACCGGCATAGTCCACCAGCGTGCCGAATGGCACGTAGCCGTCCGAGTTCGCGTGGGGGCTGCCGAGGTCCTTGCGGAGACAGACCCCCTTCAAAGCAACGGCCGGATGTCCGCCGATCTCGCGCGCCCTGGCGTTTGCCGTGTCGCCTTCGCCCACGAACTGAACGAACGAGCGGGTGAAGGCCGCGGTCTCGGTCGCGGAAACACGGTAGTAGCCCTTGAACGACATCCTCGTCTCGCCCGTGACGTAGATGCCACCGGCCGTCAGGTCCGAATCCATCGCGTTGCCGAAGTTCTTCGCGCATTGTCGGCCGTTGGCGAAATCCGCGATGCCCGCCAGATCGCGGCCGGCGCCGTGACCCGCCGAGATCGCGCTGAACGAATGCTCGGCCTCGCAGACGACGTAGAACCGGCCTCCCGACGCACCGTCGCCGGGATCGTTGGGGCGAGTCGCGTCCATGGCGAAGTAGCAGGGGTTGGCGACCGCCCCCGCCGCAACCTTCTGCAGGTAGAGCGCGCGCGCCCTCCGCAGCACCGGCTCCGCGATCTGGCCCTCGCCATCGCCGACATGGGCCATCAACCAGGCCGGCACGTCCGTCGATTGCGCCGCGGCAGGAGGTGAAGCCTGCACCGTCAAGGCGGCGACGAGGGCGGCGAGGCCGAGCGTCATTCCGATGTTCGACAAGACGGATCTCGAAAACACCCGGCCAAGTCTCCAGAACGGTGTGAGCACGGCCCGAAGGCTATCACAGAGCCCTGGTGGCCGACCACGCCGCTTGGCGCTCAGGCGTGTCTTGGGCGAAGAGTGTGGCTTGCGGCTGGCTCGGTCCCGCGACTGCGCTCATCGGCGCTCCATGGCCTGCGCGAGTGGCGCCGACCGTCCCGGCGATCGGGTTTGAAGCGCTCGATCCCTGTCCGGAACGGCATAAGCTCTCGACGGCGGCGCGGCGCCCTCGATCAGCTTCGCAGGCCCGGTGCCTCCTGCCCGGTGCGCGCCACGTAGTCCGTGTAGCCGCCGCCGTACTGGTGCACGCCGTCGCCCGTGAGTTCGAGCACCCGGTTGGACAGGGCCGCGAGGAAGTGCCGGTCGTGCGACACGAAGAGCATGGTGCCGTCGTACTGCGCCAGCGCGCGGATCAGCATCTCCTTGGTGGCGATGTCGAGGTGGTTCGTGGGCTCGTCCAGGACCAGGAAGTTGGGCGGATCGAACAGCATTTTGGCCATGACCAGCCGCGCCTTCTCGCCGCCCGACAGCACGCGGCAACGCTTCTCCACATCGTCGCCGGAAAACCCGAAACAGCCCGACAGCGCGCGCAGCGAGCCCTGACCGGCCTGGGGAAAGGACGTTTCCAGGTCCTGGAAGACCGTCGCCTCGCCGTCGAGCAGGTCCATGGCGTGCTGGGCGAAGTAGCCGAGCTTGACGCTGCCGCCCAGCGCCACCCGCCCGGTGTCCGGCTGCGTGGCTTTGGTGACGAGCTTCAGCAGGGTCGATTTGCCGGCCCCGTTGATCCCCATCACGCACCAGCGTTCGCGGCGGCGCACCGCGAAGTCGAGCCCTTCGTAGATGCTGCGGCTGCCGTAGCGCTTGTGCACGTTCATCAGGCTGACGACGTCCTCGCCCGAGCGCGGCGCCGGCTGGAACTCGAAGGCCACCGTCTGCCGGCGCCGGGGCGGCTCGACGCGCTCGATCTTGTCGAGCTTCTTGACCCGGCTCTGCACCTGGGCGGCATGCGAAGCGCGCGCCTTGAAGCGCTCGATGAACTTGATCTCCTTGGCGAGCATCGCCTGCTGGCGCTCGAACTGGGCCTGTTGGTGGGTTTCCGCCAGCGCGCGCTGCTGTTCGTAGAAGGCGTAGTCGCCCGAGTAGGTGGTCAGCGCGCCGCCGTCGATCTCCACCACCTTACCGACGATGCGGTTCATGAACTCGCGGTCGTGGCTGGTCATCAGCAGCGCGCCCCCGAAACCCAGCAGGAAGGCTTCGAGCCAGATCAGGCTTTCGAGGTCGAGGTGGTTGCTCGGCTCGTCGAGCAGCATGACGTCCGGGTCCATGAGCAGGATGCGGGCCAGCGCGACCCGCATCTTCCACCCGCCCGACAGCGCGCCGACGTCGCCGTCCACCATCTCCCGGCTGAAGCCGAGGCCCGCGAGGACCTCCTGGGCCCGGCCCTCCAGCGCGAAGCCGTTGAGGTCCTCGAAGCGGGCCTGGACCTCGCCGTAGCGTTCGATCAGGGCGTCCATCTCGCCCAGTCGGTCCGGGTCGGCGAAGGCGGCCTCCAGCTCCTTCAGCTCGGCCGCCACCGCGCTGACCGGGCCGGCCCCGTCCATCACCTCGGCCACGGTGCTGCGGCCCGACATCTCGCCGACGTCCTGGCTGAAATAGCCGACCGTGACGCCGCGGTCCGTCAGGACCTGGCCTTCGTCGGGCTGCTCCTCCCCCGTGACCATCCGGAACAGCGTCGTCTTGCCGGCGCCGTTGGGGCCCACGAGCCCGACCTTCTCGCCCTTCTGAAGGGCGGCGGAGGCCTCGATGAAGAGGATCTGCTTGCCGTTCTGCTTGCTGATCTTGTCGAGGCGTATCATCGGACCGGGCGCTGGAGCGGAGGCCCCGGCCTTACGCCACGGGGCGCACGGGGGAAAGTGGACTTGTTGCGGAAGGGCAGGTGCGGTGGGGACCAAAACATCCCTGCCGCGGTGCACGGCGCCGATGAAGGCGCCCAGGCCGTCGCCTACCATGCCGAGATGAATGCGGATTTCGGAGGCAGCGGAGGCGCCTGCTTCAAGGACATGGGTGGCTCCTGCCGCATTGCACGGCACGCTTGCCGACCCCACCCTAAATGCACTGCCGTCGCGGTCCACCAACGGAACCTGAGACCATGAGCCCCGTCGAGCCGATTCAAGGGTCCCCGCCGGGTGCTTGGCCCAGCCGACGAACGGCGGTGCTGGACTGGCTGGTGAACGAGACCCGGGATCAACGCTTCCTCGACAACATCTTCGTGGAACTCTGTCGCAGGCTCGAAGAGGGCGGCGTGGTCCTCGCGCGTGCCGCGATGTTCCTGCAGACCAACCACCCGCAATGGCTCGGCGTCCGCGTCCACTGGCGTCGCGGCCTGACGGAAGCGGACCTCAGGCCCTCCGACTACGCGGTGGTCACGACCGACACCTACCTCCTCAGTCCCGCGGCGGCCATCCACAGCGGTACCGCCGAGGTGCGGGCACGCCTGCATGCCACGACGGCGGCGGACGACGCTTTCCCGATCTTGGACGAGCTGCGCCGGGACGGGTTGACCGACTACGTGGCCTGGCCCTTCTCGTTCACGCTGGGCAAGCGCCACTTCATCACCTTCGCGACGGACAGGCCGGGCGGCTTCCGGGACGACGACCTGACGCAGCTCGCCGAACTGCTCCCCGTGCTGGCCACGGTCGTCGACCTGCGGCTGAAGAACAGGTTGGCGCGGCTGCTGCTCGACACCTACGTGGGCCCCCACGCGGGCGAGGCGATCCTGGCGGGCGCCACCCGGCGGGGCAGCGGCTTCACGGTGGAGGCCGCCATCGTGGTGGTGGACTTGCGCGGGTTCACGGCGATCTCCGACCTTTGGCCGCGCGACGACGTGATCGCGCTGCTCAACGATTATTTCGATGCCCTGTCGGAGCCGATCGAGGCGCACGGCGGCGAGATCCTGAAGTTCATGGGCGACGGTCTGCTGGCCATCTTCCCCGACGACGCGATGGCCGCCACGCGGGCGGTCGCGGCGATCTGCCGGTCGATGGCGGCCCTCAACGCCGCCCGGGAAGAAAACGGTCTGGCGCCGCTCGGCTACGGGGTCGGGGTGAACTTCGGCGACGTGATGTACGGCAACATCGGCTCGCGCACGCGGCTCGACTTCACGGTGATCGGCCCCGCCGTCAACATCGCGTCGCGGCTGGAAACCCTGACCAAGCAGGTCGCGCCCCACGTGCTGTTCTCCGCGGCCTTCGTGGCGCGGACCGGCTGCCGGGCGACGCTGAAATCCGTCGGCACCTTCCCCCTTCAGGGGGTCGGCCAGCCGCTCGAAGTCTACACCTTCGCCCACGACCCGACCCTGTCCGACGGAGATTTGTGCGCTCCGGAAAGCGCGGGTTCCTGACGATCGACGCCCTCGGGCTTCGCCGTCCTGCGGTGACCGGATTGCAACCTGGCCCGGTGGGCTTAAAACAGCCCCGGTTCGAGGAGGATCGATGTTCCGCAGCGGTGTCCCGAGTGACCTGGAACGGTCCGATCCCTTTCCCGCATCCCGTCCAACCGGCTCGCCCGACACGCGGCCCGCGATCTCCATCAAGGGTCTGACCAAAACCTATGCGTCGGGGTTCCAGGCCCTGCGCGGCATCGACCTCGACATCGCTCCGGGCGAAATCTTCGCGCTCCTGGGGCCGAACGGCGCGGGCAAGACCACGCTCATCAGCATCGTGTGCGGCATCGTCACCGCGACCGCCGGGACCGTGCTGGCCGACGGCCAGGACACCGTCGCCCACTACCGTGCGGCCCGCGCCGCCATCGGGCTGGTGCCGCAGGAACTGAGCACGGATGCCTTCGAGACCGTGCTCGCCACCGTCAATTTCAGTCGGGGGCTGTTCGGCAAGCCGCGCGACCGCGCCCATGTCGAGAAGGTCCTTCGC
>CAXTFJ010000133.1:8260-12823 GCA_964243405.1 uncultured Lichenihabitans sp.
GGGACAAGCGGGACAGCAAGATCGTGACGCTGTCGGGCGGCATGAAGCGCCGCGTGATGATCGCCAAGGCGCTCGCCCACGAACCGCGCATCCTGTTCCTGGACGAGCCGACCGCGGGCGTCGACGTCGAACTGCGGCGGGACATGTGGCAGATGGTGCGCGGGCTCCGCGCAAGCGGCGTGACGGTCGTGCTGACCACGCATTACATCGAGGAGGCCGAGGAGATGGCCGACCGGGTGGGCGTGATCAGCAAGGGGCGCCTGATCCTGGTCGAGGAGAAAGTGGCCCTCATGCGCAAGCTGGGCAAGTCGCAGTTGCTGCTTCAGCTTGCCGAACCGCTCGCGGCCGTTCCAGCCGACCTCGCGCGGTGGCGGCTCGACCTCGTCAAGGGGGGAACCGAGCTGGTCTACGGCTACGACGCGCAGGCCGGGGACAGCGGCATCACCGACCTCATGCGGGACCTCGATGGGCTGGGGCTGCGGGTGAGGACGCTGCAGACCCGCCAAAGCTCGCTCGAGGACATCTTCGTCGACCTGGTGCACGCCGAGCCATGAACCGTTACGCCCTGCGCGCCATCTACCTGTTCGAGATGAGCCGGACCTGGCGGACGCTGCTGCAGAGCATCGTGTCCCCGGTCATCTCGACGTCGCTGTATTTCGTCGTGTTCGGCGGCGCGATCGGCTCGCGCATGGCGCAGGTGGGGAGCGTCGGCTACGGCGCCTTCATCGTGCCGGGGCTGATCATGCTGTCGCTGCTGACGCAGAGCATCTCCAACGCGTCGTTCGGGATCTACTTCCCCCGGTTCGTGGGCACGATCTACGAGCTGCTGTCGGCGCCGGTCTCCGCGCTGGAGATCGTGCTGGGCTACGTGGGCGCCGCCGCCAGCAAATCGATCCTGCTCGGCCTCATCATCCTGGCGACGGCGCGGCTGTTCGTGCCGTTCAGCATCCTCCACCCGCTGTGGATGGCGGCTTTCCTGGTCCTGACCGCGGCCACGTTCAGCCTGTTCGGGTTCGTGATCGGCATCTGGGCCGACAGCTTCGAGAAGCTGAACCTGGTGCCGCTGCTGATCGTGACGCCGCTGACCTTCCTCGGCGGCAGTTTCTACTCGATCGACATGCTGCCGCCGTTCTGGCGGGTCGTCACGCTGTTCAACCCCGTGGTCTACCTGGTCAGTGGGTTCCGCTGGAGCTTCTACGGCGTGTCGGACATCGACCCCCGGATCAGCCTGGCCATGACGCTGGCGTTCATGGCGGTCTGCCTGCTCACCATCCGTTGGATCTTCAAGACCGGGTATCGGCTGAAGCGCTGATGGCGGCCGCGGGACCGTGTCGGGTGCCGCAGGCTCGAAGGCCTGACCATCGACTCCGCCGACGGCGTTTTCCCGAGGGTGGTCCCGTCACCGGACCGGATCGGCTGCGACGGAAAGCAGGTCTTCGCCCGTTGAATGCGGGGTGAGACCAGCCCGCCCGGGAGAGGCCCGATGAACCGACGCGAATTCCTGCAAACGGGGGCGGCGAGCGCGGTTGCGCTCGGAACGGGCGCCGCGCAGGCGGGAGCGCAGGCGCCCGCGCCGCGCCGCCCCAACCTCCTCTACGTGTTCAGCGACCAGCACCGCGCCGTTTCGCTGCCCGGAGAGCCGTTCAACGAGGCTCTCGCACCCGCCCTCGACGCCTTCCGCCGCGCCAATTTCTCGATGGAGCGCTGCGTTTCCACCTACCCGCTCTGCACACCCTACCGCGGCATCCTCATGAGCGGACGCTGGCCGTATCAGACCGGCCTCATCCACAACAACGTCGCGCTCGGCACCGGGGAGATGTCGCTCGGCCGGGTCTTCCGCGACAACGGCTACCACACGGGCTACGTGGGAAAGTGGCACCTGCAGGGGAAGGGTGACCAGTTCATTCCGCCGGGGCCCGCTCGACAGGGCTTCGAGGACTGGCACGTCTGGGCCCGGACCAACGCGCACTACCGCAGCTGGACCTACGATCCCGACAGCGGGGCGCGAATCCAGCCGGAGGGGTGGAACTGCACCCGGATGACGGATCAGGCGGTGACGTTCATCGAGGCTCAGCGGCAGGCCGACAAGCCGTGGTTCCTGGTCGTGTCGTGGAACCCCCCGCACCCGCCGTTCAACCCTCCGGAGGAGGACGCCGACCGCTATCGGCCCGGAACGTTGAAGACGCGGCCGAACGTGCGTCTGTCGCTCGGTGGACGGCGGCGAGCCATGGGCGAGGCCCGCGCGCTCCTGTCGGCCGAAGCGCTTCAGGACGCGATGCAGGGGTATTACGGCGGCATCACCGGGGTCGATGGCGAATTCGCCCGCCTGCTCGACGCGCTCGACCGGACCGGGCAAGCGGCCGACACGATCGTCGTCTACACCTCCGACCACGGCGAGATGATGGGCTCGCACGGACGCATGGCGAAGCAGGCTCCGTTCGAGGAAGCGTGTCGCGTCCCTTTCTTCGTCCGCGTTCCCGGGCGGACGCCGTCGGGCGGACACTCGGACCTGCTGTTCGCGTCCGTCGACATCTATCCCACGCTGTGCGGTCTCGCAGGTCTGGCGGTGCCGCCCCACTGCGTCGGTCGCGACCTTTCGGCGGTGATGACCGGCGGCCGTGCCGAGCCGAGCACGGCGGCGTTCCTGATCAACCAGATGCCGCCCGCGGCGGGTGGCGCGGCGGACGGAGCGGACCAGCAGGCAGGGGAGGTGGCCGACCGCGCGGTCGAGGCCAGACCCGGCTTCGCGTTCATGCACCTGCCGAGCTTCCGCGGCGTGCGGACCGCCACCCACACCTACGCGGTCGCCGAGAACGGCCGCTGGTGCCTGTACGACAACGTCGCCGACCCGTTCCAGATGACCAACCTCGTCGCCGACCCGGCCCAGGCTCCCCTCCTGGACCGGTTGGACGCGGAGATCATCGCTTGGCTGGTGTCGGCCGGCGATCCGTTCCCGTTTCGCGAGGCGGTTACGCGCGTCTCGACGTTTCCGACGTGAAGGAGATGACGGGCCCGTGCTGCACGCCGCATGCGAGCCCCCACGGTCGGCCGCACACGTCGGCCGATCCCGTCCAGGGCGCGGCTGTCCGAGACAGCACCGCCATGGTCGCCCTTCCGGGCGGCGCGTTCCACATGGGGTCCGAGAGCCTCGACAGTTTTCCGATGGACGGCGAAGGGCCCGTGCGGGTCGTGCGGATCGATCCGTTCCGCATCGATGCCGTTGCGGTCCGCAACCGCGATTTCGCGGCGTTCGTGGCCGCAACCGGGTACCGCACCGACGCGGAGCGGCTGGGCTGGTCCTTCGTCTTCGCCGGACACCTCGCCGAAGCGGGCCAGGCCTCACCGGCCGTCGTGGACGCGGCGTGGTGGCGTGCGGTGGACGGCGCGGATTGGCGGCATCCCTCGGGCCCGGGCAGCGACGCGGGTGCCTGTCCCGACCACCCCGTCGTGCAGGTCTCCTGGAACGACGCGGCCCATTTCGCCGCTTGGGCCGGCAAGCGCCTGCCCACCGAAGCCGAGTGGGAATACGCGGCCCGGGGCGGTCTTGCCCGCAAGACCTACCCTTGGGGAAACGATCTACGCCCGGAAGGGTGCCGCCTGTGCAACATCTGGGAAGGTCCGTTCCCCCGCCGCGATCCGGACAGCGACGGCTTCTTCGGCCTCTGCGCGGTGGACGCTCTACCCCCCAACGGCTTCGGACTTCACGGCATGACGGGGAACACCTGGGAATGGTGCGCCGACTGGTTCGACACGCACCACCACGTCCTCGCGTCCCGTGACAATCCGCGCGGGCCGGCGGGCGGCCAGACCAAGGTGCTCAAGGGCGGCTCCTACCTCTGCCATCCCTCGTACTGCAACCGCTACCGCGTGGCGGCGCGCACCGGCAGCACGCCCGAGAGTGCCACGGGACATATCGGCTTCCGCTGCGTCGCGGATCGCGATTGACGGCGCCGCCGATCGCGCTTGCTTCGCCGGTGCCCGAAGAGGCCGGGACATGCCGGTTCAGGGCGAGTCCGGCAGCCCGACCTTGTGGTCGGCCCGCCGCTGCACGGCATCGGCCAGGCGCACCCGGTCCGTGACGGGCAAGGTGGCCGCGAAGGCGACCGCGCGAGCCTCGATCGCGGCCCTGACCGTCATGTCCGCCGCCCGCACGCGATCCAGCGCGCCCATGACGGCCGCCTGATCGAGGTCGGGCGCGCGCAGGAGCCGAGCCGCCTCGGTCTGGGCGCGCCGGCTCTCCATGAGAGGGGCCTGCAACGTGCGGCGTGCCTCCTGCAACACGGCCCGAAAGGCGTGGCGGTCGGCGACGGGCAGTTCCTCGCCGGCGATGCGGAGCGATCCGGCCAGGATCGGCAGGCTGCGGCCGCGGATCGACACCGCGCCGCCGACGAGCGCGCCGGCCAGGAACAGGTTGCCGACCAGTGAGGCCACCAGGGCGCCGCGGAGGCCATGGACGACCGTCATCCTTCCCCTCCGTCGAGGTCGCCGAAGACCGTGCTCGTGTCCGCCGACCTGTCCGCAGCCGCCGCGACCGCGGAGGCCGACACCGCCCCGGTGATGGCG
>CAXTFJ010000134.1:0-3028 GCA_964243405.1 uncultured Lichenihabitans sp.
CTCAAAGGCTATACCTAGCCCGGACCCCACCCGGATCATCGCGGCTCGGCCCAACGCGCCGGAACGCAGCACGGGCCTGCTGGTGACGCTTCAGGCCTACCTTGCGGGAGTGCGATCCAGCATCGTCCGAAGCCGCAAGCCAACGCATCAGCACGAGGCCGACGGTGCACCGATGCTTTTGCCCGCCGATGCCGCGCCGGCCACCGCCTCACCCTCGCGCCGCGCCGTGCTCGCCGCCCTGGTGGGCGCGGGCACGATCAAAGGCAGTCCCAGGCAAGCCGGGATCGTTGGCCAGGTCGCGCGCGGCGACATGGACCTGATGGCCCTCGCAACCCGAACCGCCACCCTCGCGACCGACATCCGGGACGCTGTCGCGGCTCTGGTTGCCGCGGACACGCGGTTCGACAAGCTCGTACCGCCCCGGCCGGCGCCTCAGGTGCTGGATGACGCGCGGGCCGTCGCCGCAACCCTCGCCGCGGACCTCCCGCATGCCGGACAGGCGATCCATGGCGTACCGCCCTCGCCTGATGGAGGTTTCGAGTCCGTCGATCCTGAGCACCAGGCGCGGGTGGCAGCGTGGGATGCTCTATGCGCCACCATCGAGCGGCGCTGCGGGCGTCGTGCCGCGTTGCGCAAGTACGGCCGGAGCAACAGGCAATTGGTGAGCGCCGCGGCTGCTCTCGCGGGCGTGGAGGCCACGTCGTGCGAAGCCGCGCTCGCGAAGGCTCGCGCCTGCGTCGTTCTGCTCGACCCGCACCACAGCCGCGACACGCCCGAATGGCTCGTGAGCCTCCTCCGATCGACTGTTCGCGACGTGGTCGCGACCGCTCGCTAATCCCCGCGGCGCTAAACCCGCTCGGGATACTCCTGGCAGCTGCCATCGACACGGGGTGGCGCAATGGTCCTTGGTCACGGCCGTCTCCGTCCGGAGGCGCGAAATGCCGTCTGCGTCGAGCGCCGCCCGAGGGCGAGGAACAGTCGCGCGGATCGGCTGGGGTTCCAGGCCTGACAGCCAGATTGCGTCCCGCGATACTCCATCAACGTTCGTAACCTGGTCCCGAACCGCTCGTGTCTTCCAAGTCGAACGAGAACCGATCAGACTTGCGACCGCCATGGCTTGGAGTCGAGCAGGTGAGTCACGTCGAGCCCAGGATAGCTGATCCGCTGTAGCTCCTCGTTCAGAGCCTCGAGTTCGTAGAGGTGTCCACCCCTGCGGCCGTAGCCCGAGGTCACGTCCGTTTGCGCGTGGCCGAGCAGCTCCTTCATGACGCTGACACTGCAGTTCAGCCGCCGCAGCTCCGCCGTGAACGTGTGGCGGAACGAGTGGAATGTCAGGCCCGGGTCGCCCAAGCCGAGCTTGCCCATCCAACGGCCCCACCAGCGCGACCAGTTCTTCGTAAACCGGCCGCGGTACTCGTCCAGCGACGGGAACAGCCGCTTGGCGCCGGTGGCCCGCACGAAGGCCACGTAGTCCAGGAACCCCAACCGGATCAGGATCGCGTGCAGCGGGATGCGGCGGCGGGCGGCGTCGGTCTTCAGCGCCTTGCCGCTGGCCTTCGCGTCGCCATCCTCGTCGTCGGCCAGCGTCGTGACCTCGAGGTAGTCGATTCCGTCCTTCTTCTTGACGTCGCTGACCAGCGCCTGCCCGAGCTCCTCCAGCCGCGCTCCCGTGAACAAGCCCAACAGCGGCAGCCACCAGGCCGCCCAGAGCTTACCCGCGACCGGAATGCAGGACCCGGGCTGGTACACGCTGCTGCGCCAGAAAGTGTTCAACTCCTCCGGCTCGAACGGCCGCCGCTCCTGCGTGTCGGCCGCCTTGACGGGCAGTTGCTGCCCCTTGGCGGGGTTTGCCGTGATGTGCTCGTCCTTGCGCGCCTGCTCCATGAGCGCGCTGAGCGCGCCCAGGGCCTTGTGGTTAATTGTCCCGCGGGTGAGCTTGGGCTTGCCCGGGTTCGCCTTGGCCCAGGCCGCCAGCTGCGCGATCGTGCCAATCGCCAAGTGCTTCGGGGCGTTGCGCGGGCACTCCTGCAAGGCGTCCCGGAACGCACGCATGTGGGCGCCGGTGATCCCGTCGACCGGCAGGTCGCCGTGCAGGCCGATGAACAGCCGCAGGTAGCGTGCGTTGTCGCTCACTTGCTTGTCCCCGGGACGGACCATGCTGATCCAGCGCGCCGGCATTGCGGACAGGAGCGGCGCTACTGGCTTCGGTCGAGCCGGTTCCGGGGGCGGCGCTACGATCGGACGCTCGGGCGTTTCGATCGGCATGCCGCGGTCGCGCTCGGCAAGGTCGTTAAGCGCCCGCACCTTGGCCCGCGTGATCGCCAGTGCGAGGGCGCGGCGGTCGGGGTGACCCGCGGGCAGCTCGATCCCGTTCTCGTGCAGGCGCTGCTCCACCTCGCTCGGGATCGTGCCGACGGGAACGCCGCGCGTGAGCGCCTCGAACCCCTCGCGCCCCAACTGGTCGCCCTCTTTCAGCTCGGCCGGCAGGCCGTTCAGCACGGTGGCGTCGAGTTCACTTTCCTCGATGGCCTTATCCAGCACGTGCGTCGCGCGGCCCGTGAGCCGGCCCAGGTGCAGCCTCCGCTCGATCGTCCGCGCCGCGCGCGCGGCCACCATCGCGCCGTCGACCCCGGCCACCTTGGCGCCGCCGGACAGGCGCAGCAGGATGCCGGCCATCGGCGTGACGAAGCCCGGCTCGACCTGGCCCCGGTCGTCGGTCGCGAGCAGGTCGTGGTACGCCTGGCCCGCGATCATGCGGATGACGGCCGGGTCGAGGCGCGGCACGGACCTCGCCCCGTCGGGCTTGTCTGGGCCGCGCGCCTGCAGCTCGGCCAGCTGGACCAGCGCGTCGACCTGGGGGTGGACGAGGCTCCAGCGCTGCTTCGCGAGCTTCTCGTCGCCAGTGCCCAGCGAGATCTTGACCGTCGGCTTACCCGCGAGGGCGCGCACCCGTCCCGACCAAGGTAATTGGACGGCGCCCTTTACCAGCGGCGCGAGGCGGGACGGAAGCTCGCGATGGTAGGTGTAC
>CAXTFJ010000134.1:3038-12693 GCA_964243405.1 uncultured Lichenihabitans sp.
GTGTACTGGCCCGCGTCGGGACGCTCGACCAGGAACGGGAGACCGGTGCTGCTGGAGCGCCCCATGGCGCGATCCTTCCGTAGCGATTCTGACCAGGATTCTTACCACGATTCCGCCCGGTGCAGAGAGGGCGTGGCGAGGTGTTCCAGAGATCGCTAGCGGAAACAGCGCCTTGGCGCAAAACTGGAGCGGGCGAAGGGATTCGAACCCTCGATCCCAACCTTGGCAACATTGATGACGTGGTGCGGGTGGTCGGGGTCGAACCGACACTCCTTGCGGAACCGGATTTTGAGTCCGGCGCGTCTACCAATTCCACCACACCCGCATAGACTTAGAAGAGCCTAACCGACCGCCTTGAGAGCGGCTGCGCTCCTCTGTAGCTCTTGGGCTTTGCATGGCACGGGATGATGCCTCGCGTCTAGACACCTGAAGAAGGCCGATGGTCATCCAGGACGCGGACGCGTTCGGAAGCGACCGCCTGAGGCGCTTCAAGGGGATCGGGTGGCCGACACCAGGCACAATTGTGACCCTCGCGCCCGGCCATGGGGATCGCAACCGGCAGCGCGAGCTCTTCGAGCCCCGCGCTGACGTCGACCAGCATGCCATGCTCCGGCCAGTAGCGCTTCGCCTCCGGTTCGCCGCGGAGCGTGTCCTCGATGACATGTTCCCGTTGCGGATCGTCCAGCGCCGGCTCGTCCCTGCCGCCGGCTTGCCCGCGATGACGTCGACGCTCCTCCGAGCTTGCGTGAGATGGGCAGAGACATCAGTGCGTCGGCCCCTGCCTGTCCCGATGGTGTCGCGCGACGAAATCGACGTGGCCGCGTTCGGTTTCGTCATCCGCCGGCACCATGCACTCCAGCCGAAGCTCCTCGGCCGCGACGGCCTGGGGCGTGCCGACCGTGGTGATCATCGAGAAGTAGCTCAAGGTCACGCCGTCCTTGTCGAAGGTCAGCGGGATCATCGGCGATGCGGCGGTGGGGTCTGGCGCGCGCCGGCGGGTGTCCACGTCAGGATATTGCCCGAGCTGGTCGAGGAGGTGACGGGTGCCGGCATCGACGATGTGGCCCGGCGCCTCGCGATGCACCCGCGCCAGCAGCATGCGTGAAGTTCCGGGCCAATCGACCACGAACGGGCGCAGGCCGGCGGGATCGAACATCAGGTGCAGCAGGTTGCGCGGTTCGCGACGTGTTGCCAGGTCGACGAAGCAACCGAAGAAGCGGGGAGCCGCGTCGTTGGCGAGCACGACGTTCCAGTGGCGATCCATGACCACCGCCGGAAAAGGCTCGTTCTGCTTCAGCAGGCGCTGCAGGGCCGTGGCGATACGCGACAGCGACGGTGCGTCCAGCGCCTCCTCGGAATAATGCGGCGCGTAGCCCGCCGCCAGCAGGATGGCGTTTCGCTCCCGCAGCGGCACGCCGAGCGCCTCCGCCAGGTCGACCACCATCTGTCGGCTGGGCTGGCTCCGTCCGCTTTCCACGAAGCTGATGTGCTTCTGGGACACGCCGGCATCGAAAGCCAGGTCGAGCTGGGACTTGCCGCGAACGTCGCGCCATTGCCGCAGCAGGGCCCCGGCCGGGTTCGAGCCGGGGCGCCTCGCGTGCACTGAAGCAGCCATCATCGTTCTCCGTCACGTCCGCGGTCCGCAGCGTCAGGCCGGGCGCCACGCCTGGTCGCCGAATGTCTCCAGTGTCGTTCTCGGTGGCAGCATATCAACTACTTTGGAGGTAATCAGATTAACGCTGTCCCGCGTTCCTTGTTCACGCCTGCGGGTAAAGGTGCGGCCCGCAGAAAGGCGGACTCGCGGGTCTGTGACCAAGCGTCTGTGCGGGCGGCTGTCGCAGCGTTGCGGCGGGCCCGCTGCGGCATGGTCCGCCCATGGACACGTTGGAACTCTCGGGCGGGCGGCAAGCCCCGCCCTCCGTCGCGGCGCGGCGCGTCAGGTGGCGCACACGGCGTCTTTGGCTCGTGCTGCCGAGCTCTGCCCTCGCGCTCGGCGTGTTCGCTCTCTCCGGCGCGACCCTTGGCGGGTCGCCGCACGGCTTCCTCGACTGGGGGCTCGCCCTGCCGTTCGCGGCCGTGATGGCGTGGGAATGCTTCGTGGTCTGGCAGCTCGTGCTCGGCTTCTACGCCTGGATGGCGGGGCCGCGGTTCCTGTGCGAGCTCGAGCGGGATGCCAGGACGATCCTTCCGACCCGGACGGGGCGAAGCCGCACCGCCCTCGTGATCCCGATCTTCGACGAGGATGTCGAGGAGGTCTTCGCGCGCGTGCGGGTCATGTGGGCGTCCCTTGCCCGTCTTGGGGCGAGCGACGACCTCGTCGTTCACGTGCTCAGCGACACGCGAACGCCGCACGTCGCGGCGGCCGAGGCGCGGCAGGCCGCCCTGCTTCGCGCCAGTGACATCCCGAGCCTCCGCTACCGTCGCCGCGACAGCAACGTGGGCCGCAAGGCGGGCAACGTCGGCGAGTTCCTCGACCGGGTCGGGCACGCCTACGACTTCGCCATCGTGCTCGATGCGGACAGCCTGATGACCGGCCCCGCGATGCGCCGCCTCATCCAGCTGATGGAGCGGCACGACGAAGTCGCCCTGATCCAGACCGTCAGCTACGCGACGGGACGGGAAACCTTGTTCGCGCGGATCCAGCAGTTCGCCGTCCGCCTCTACGCTCCCCTCGCGATCCGCGGCCTCGAGTTCTGGCAGGGCGGCGAAGGGTCCTACTGGGGACACAACGCCATCTTCCGCGTGGCGCCCTTCCGGCAGCATTGCACGCTCCCGGTCCTTCCGGGCCGGCCGCCGTTCGGTGGCGAGATCCTGTGCCACGACACGGTGGAAGCCGCCCTGCTGGTGCGCGCGGGCTGGGAGGTCCGGCTGCTGCCCGACATCGACGGCTCGTGGGAAGAGATGCCGACCAATGCCCCCGACCTGCTCGGCCGGGAGAAGCGCTGGTGCCAGGGCAATCTCCAGCACGTGAGACTGCTCGGCCTGCCCGGCCTGAAGTCGGGCAGCAGGGCGCATATCGCGCTGGGCATCGGCGGTTACCTCGCGGCGCCCCTGTGGTGGAGCGTCCTCGTGCTCGGCGCCGTCCGCGTGCTGTTCGGTGATGGCACGCAAGGTCTCGGTCTGCTCGCCTACGGTTTGACCGAACCGGGCGCCGCGCCCGCGGCGCTCGCCTGCCTGGCCGCCGTGCTGATCGCGACGCCGCGCGTGCTGAGCCTGTGGCGCGCCCTGGCGGACCGCGAGACTCGCCGGGGCTTCGGGGGCACTCGCCGTCTGCTGGCCGGAGCCGCGATCGAGCAGGTGTTCGCACTCCTGTTCGGGCCGGTGATGTATCTCGTCAACGCCGGCTTCGTTCTGCGCACGCTCGCGGGCCGGGTCGTGCCGTGGGACGCGCAACGGCGCGGCGACCGTCAGATCACGCCCGTCCAGGCCGCGCGGCTGCACTGGCCCCAGATGGTGGTCGGTCTGGTTCTCGGGGGCGCCTGCGCCAAGGCGGGCGGCTGGGTCGCGGTCTGGATGACTCCCTCCGCCCTGGGCCTCCTGCTCAGTCCCTGGCTGACCTTCGTGTCGAGCCGCATCGACCTCGGCCGCTGGTCGCGACGCCAGGGTCTGTTCACGACCGTGGACGACAGGGCGCCGGCCTGGGAGTTGCTGGAGGTCCAAGCGGTCGTGAGCCGCCTCAAGGCGGAGGCGTGAGCACCCGCGACATTCCGGGCATCGAGCGGCTCAGACCGAAGCGGCCACTCCGGCTGACCGACGAGGCGGTCGATGGGGTGAAGCGCTCGGCGTTCGCGCTCGGTGCGGGCGTCCTCGGCGCCCGGGCGATCGATCGCGGTCTGGCGACCTTCGGCGTGTCGCGCCCCGTTCTGGTCGTGAGCGGCTTCTGGCGGAGCGGAACGACCTGGATGCAGGAGTGCTTCGCCGAAAGCCTCGGGGCGAAGACCGTGTTCGAGCCGCTGTCGCCGATGGACCCGCAGCGGCGCCGCATGCTGGAGAAATCATTCGCGAGCGAGGACGCCCTGCAGGCTTTCGTGCCGGGTCCCGGTCAGGATCCGGCCTTCTGGGCTTTCCTGAGCGCCGCGGCCAGGGGGCATCACGGCAGCCGCTTCACGCTGAGCTGCCGCCGGAGCGTATTGGAATCCTTCCGGACCGGGATCGTCGTCAAGGACGTGCGCCTTCACCGCAACCTGCGCGCCGTCCACGAACGCTTCGATGTTCCCGTCGTGCATATCCGGCGCCACCCCTGCGCCGTGGTGGCAAGCCTACGGGCCGCGAACTGGCACTGGAGCTTCGAACGCCTGTCCCTGGTCGACCTGCACGTGCCGGATCACGATCCCGGGTTCCTGCGCGCGTGCGACGCGGACGCGCTGTCCCGTTTGGCGGCCTTCTGGGCGCTGAACGAACGGGAAGCGGCCGCGGCGCTGCGCCGTCAGCCCTGGGCCCGCGAGCTGACCTACGAGGGCATGGTGCGCGCCCCCCGGCAGATCGAGACCGTCTGCGAGGACCTCGGCTTGCGCGTGGTCCGGCGCGCCCCTTCGGATCGCCCGTCGGCCTCGATCGACCCCAAAACCTTCGCCCCCGTCGCCGCCCGCCGGTCCGACTTCTGGAAAGACGTGCTCACCAGCGGCGAAATCCGGCGCATCGACCATATTGTTTCCGCGATCTATCCCGAATGGGAACCGCATCGAGGCGGTTGAACAGCAGCCTTAAGGATTTCGCAGATGACTGCCGTGTCCTTGACGTCGGTGAGCGTTGGAGGTCCGACCCGTCCCCCGCTCGCCGGACCGCAGCGCCCACCACGCATGCTGACCCCGCTTCGCTTCCTCCGGGCCATGCAGGACAACCTGATCTCGGTCTGGCCGGAGGAGGCCTACGCGCGCGACGTGACCCACATCAGGGTCGGTCGCCGGCACATGTTCACCGCCAACAACCCCGCGCTGGTGAAGCACGTGCTGCTCGACAATGCCGGGAACTACCACAAGAGCCCCATCGCGCGGCGCCTGTTCGAGCCGGCCCTCGGCCAGGGACTGCTGACCTCGGACGGTGACCTCTGGAAGCGGCACAGGCATCTCGTGGCGCCGATCTTCGCCCAGCGGAGAATGGACGCGCTCGCGGCCGCGATGGTCCAGGCGACCCGGGACCATCTGCGCGCGTGGGACGCCCCGGACGGAACGGTGCTCGACCTCACGACGGCCCTGTCCGACCTGACGCTCGACATCATCAGCCGCACCATGTTCGGCCCCGAAAGCCATGCCGACGTGGCCACCATCGCCAAGGAGGCGGAGACCTACCAGAAGGTCCTGCGTCCCAGCATCCTCGATTTCCTGGACGCTCCGGATTGGGTGCCGCGGCCGGGCATGCGGCAGGCCAGGGCGATCGGCGACAGGCTCACCGCGGCCATTTACCGGGTCATCGCCCGGAGGCGCGCGTCCGGTATCAGCCGCGACGACCTGCTGACGGTGCTGCTCCAGGGCGTCGCGCGCGGCGAGGTGACGCTGCGCGAGATCAGGGACGAGATCGCCACGATCTTCACCGCGGGTCACGAGACCACGGCCTCGTCGCTCGGCTGGATCCTCTACCTGCTCGACCTCCATCCCGAGATCGAGGCGCGCGTCGCGGGAGAAGTGCGGACGGTGCTGGGCCGTCGCCCACCGTCGGCCGCGGACATCGTCGACCTTCGCTTCACGCGCATGGTGATCGACGAAGCGCTGCGGCTCTACCCGCCGGCCCACACCCTGACGCGTCAGGCGCTCGGCCCCGACAAACTGGGCACGACGGTGGTGCCCAAGGGGGCGGTCGTCCTGCTGTCGACGTGGCTCAACCACCGCAACCCGACGCTCTGGCCGGATCCGGACCGCTTCGACCCCGACCGTTTCGACCCCGACCGAGGGGAGGGTAGGCCCTCGCGCTACACCTACTTCCCCTTCGGCGCCGGCCCGCGGGTCTGCGTCGGGGCGAGCTTCGCGCTGATGGAAATGGTGCTGATCCTCGCCACGATCCTGCAGACCCGCCGCGTCCACCTCGTGCCGGACCACCCCGTCGAACCGGTCGCGCTGATCACCCTGCGCCCGCGGTACGGGTTGCGAGCCACGCTCACCGATCGGACCGTGTGACACTGGTCTTCCCCCACGCTGAACCAACATTCGACCCCCGAGGGGGGGGCCGATCAACGGAACAGTGCAGAAGATCAGAAGCCGCCCACCAAGCGCCGTGGTGACCTTTGGCGAGACGGTGTTCAAGCGAAACGGCCTGATCGAGGGCACGCTGCGCCAAGTCGGGTACGATGCTGTTCAGGTCGACTCGGTCCAGCGCGCGAGCCGGAACAGGTGATGGCTGAGGTTCAGCAAACCGTCCTCGGCAGCAGATCGGCGAGTCCACTTCGAGTTGGCTCACCACCCAGAGTCATCGGCCATGAACTTGAAGCCGCGTCCGCTGTTGGTCAGGGTCGGCGCGAGCCGGGTCGCGGGGAGTGGGGCATGGGTGGGGCGACATCGAGCGGGGCGGCCGTTCAAACCGACATCCCGGCGCGGCTCGACCGCCTGCCCTGGAGCCGGTTCCACCTGCTGATCGTGATCGCGCTGGGGATCACCTGGGTGCTCGACGGCCTGGAGGTCACGATCGTGGGCGCGATCGGCCCGGTGCTGCAGAGCCGCGACACCCTGGGCCTGTCGCCCGCGGACATCGGCGGGGCGGCCTCCTCCTACGTGGTGGGGGCGGTGGCGGGCGCGCTGGCCTCGGGCTGGGTGACGGACCGCTTCGGCCGGCGCGTCGTGTTCTACGTCACGCTGGTGATCTATCTCGCGGGCGTGCTGCTCAGCGCGCTGTCGTGGAATTTCCCGAGCTTCGCGCTGTTCCGGGCCCTCACGGGCTTCGGCATCGGCGGCGAATACGCGGCCGTCAACTCCGCCATCGACGAGCTGATCCCCGCCAAATACCGGGGCCGCGTCGACCTGCTCGTCAACGGCAGCTTCTGGGTGGGGGCAGCGGCGGGCGCCATCGCCTCGCCCTTTCTGGTCGACCCCGCCATCCTGCCCGCCAACCTCGGCTGGCGGTTAGGGTTCGGCATCGGCGGGGTGCTGGGCCTGTCGATCCTGGTCCTGCGGCGCTTCGTGCCCGAAAGCCCGCGCTGGCTCGTGACGCACGGGCGCAAGGAGGAGGGCGACGCCGCCGTGCGCGCCATCGAGGCGCAGGTGACCAAGACCCGCGGCCCGCTGCCCGAACCGGAGGGCATTCTCGAAGTCCACCCGCGCAAGGTGTTCGGCTTCGGGCTGATCCTGAAATCCATGCTGGGGGACAACCGGCCGCGCAGCGCGCTGGCGCTCACGCTGATGATCGCCCAGGCCTTCCTGTTCAACGCCGTGTTCTTCAGCTACGGCCTCGTGCTCGCCAAGTTCTACGGCGTGGCTGACATCAAGGTGGGCTTCTACCTCGTGCCGCTGGCGCTGGGGAATTTCTGCGGCCCGCTGCTGCTCGGGCCGCTGTTCGACACGGTCGGGCGGCGGATCATGATCACGGGCACCTTCGGGGTGAGCGCGGTCCTGCTTGCGGGCACCGCTCTCCTGTTCGGCGCGGGCATGCTCACCGCCACCACGCAGACGATCGCCTGGATGGTGATCTTCTTCTTCGCCTCGGCGGCGGCGAGCTCCGCCTACCTGACCGCGAGCGAGATCTTCCCGCTGGAAACCCGCGCGCTCGCCATCGCGCTGTTCTACGCGCTTGGAACGGCCATCGGCGGCAGCCTGTCGCCGCTGCTGTTCGGCCGCCTGATCGGCTCGGGCTCGACCTGGGCGGTGAGCGGCGGCTACGCGCTGGCGGCCCTGCTGCTCGCGGTCGCGGCCGGCACCGAATGGGGGTTCGGCGTCGACGCGGAAGGCAAGTCGCTCGAAGCCATCGCCAAGCCGCTGTCCAGCACCGCCTGAGCGGGACCTCCGCTCAGGCTCCGCCAATGTAGCGCAGGAGGCCCACGGCCAGCGCGTCGAAGGTGGCGCGGAAGGCCGGCACGCTGCCCAAATCCTCGTGCATGGCGACCCAGGTCGGCAGGGGCACCTCGACGCGCCCGGCCAGCACGCGCACGAGGGCGGGGTCGCGCCGGGCCAGCTCCACCTGCACGAAGCCGAGCCCCAGCCCGGCGCGGACGGCCGCGAGCTGCGCCAGGTCGCTGTCGGCGCAGAACGCGAAGTCGGCGCGGCGCACCGGCAGCCCGCTCATGGCGAGCGCGGCCCGCACGAAGGGCGTTTCCCGGTCGAAGCCCACGAGGGCGTGGCGGCCGAGGTCGGAGGCCTCCGCCGGCGTGCCGTGCCGGTCGAGGTAGGAGCGGTGGCCGTAAAGCCCCAGCCGCACGGTGCCGACCCTGCGGCAGAGCAGGGCCCCCTGCCTGGGTTGGGTCATGCGGACCGCAACGTCGGCGCTGCGATTGAGCAGGTCGTCGACCGCGTTGGACAGCACGAGTTCTACGACCACCTCGGGATGTGCCTCGCGCAGGCCGTGCAGGATGGCGGGCAGCACCTCCACGCCCATCACTTCGCTGCAGGTGAGGCGCACGCGGGCCGCGGTCGACCCGTCGCCCGCCAGCGACCGGCGCAGCGCCTGCGCGGTGGCGGCCAGGGTTTCGGCGTGGGGCCTGACCCGCCGGGCCGCTTCCGTGGGCGTCAGGCCGGTCGGCGCGCGGGTGAACAGCGCGGTGCCGAGCAGCTGTTCCAGCTCCTCGACGTGTCGCCCCACCGTCGGCTGCGTGAGACCGAGCGCGCGGCCCGCGGCCGACAGCGACCCTTCGGTCAGAACCGCCAGAAAAGTCCGGTACAGGTCCCAGGACGGCTCGGGCTCACCCATGTCCCCCGTATAGCCGATGGGCGAGTTCCGGCTAGTCCGTTGATCCCGGCGCACGGGGCGGGGCCGCGGTCGGTCCGGCATGCCCCTTGCCTGCCCGCAGCCGATCCCGTCCACTGGGACGGTTCCGGCGCACCGCCAAGGAGAACATCTATGCCGCACGCAACGAGGTCGCGCCTTCTGGTGGGTCTGTCGGCCCTGGCGCTCGTGGCCGCCGCGCGGCCCGCCGCGGCCGCGACGCCCGCCGACACGCTCGTCATGGCCAAGAAGATCGACGACATGATCAGCCTCGACCCCGCCGAGTGCTACGAGCTGTCCGGCGTCGAGGTCGACGCCAACCTCTACGACCGCATCGTGCGCATCGACGGGCGGGACGCGACCAAGATCGTGGGCGGCGTGGCCGAGAGCTGGACCACCAGCGCCGACGGCAAGACCATGACGTTCGCGCTGCGGCCCGGCCTCACCTTCACGGACGGCAAGCCTGTGACGGCCGAGGACGCCGCCTTCTCGCTGGCCCGCGTCGTCAAGCTCAACCTGTCGCCCGCCTTCCTGGTCACCCAGCTCGGCTGGACCAAGGACAACGTGGACGCGATGGTGGTGGCCGACGGCCCCGCCACCCTGCGGATCACCATCGGGCCCGACTACGCGCCCTCGCTCGTGCTGGCCCTCCTGTCCTCGATCGTGGGCTCGGTGGTGGAGAAGTCGGTCGTACTCGCGCACGAGGAGAACGGCGACTTCGGCAACACCTGGCTGAAGACCCACGCGGCGGGCTCCGGCCCGTTCTCGCTGCGCGCCTGGAAAGCCAACGAGAGCGTCGTGCTCGACGCCAACC
>CAXTFJ010000135.1:0-12623 GCA_964243405.1 uncultured Lichenihabitans sp.
CTGGTGCGCCTGTGCGAGCAGGTCATCGTCGACCACCTCGCCGCCGGGCCCGCGCGGGGGGACGCCGGTCCCGGCACCCGGGCCGGCTCGCCGCGCGCAGCCGCGCGGGCGGGACGGGTGAGCCGGGCCGATCGCCCCGCATCCGGGCAGGAGACGTCGCGGTTCAAAAGTTCACGAGCATCGAGCCGTCGGACGGAGTAACGGCCCGCGGCAGGGCGGGGACTATTTAGAGGGCTTCAGCCGGTGAAAGACCAAACTGGGAAGAACCGTTTGGCATCACCGGAGAGGACCATGCCTTACCCGATCCACACCGACCCGACCCGACCCGACCCGGCCCCGGCGTCCCGTTCCCGAGCGGCTGAGGGATCTCGGCCCCGACCGGCCGAGCGGCTTTTCCCTCATGCACACGGAAACCGCGCGTCTCGCGCTTCAGGCAGGTGTTCTGGCGACGACCCGCGAGCTGTTGAGCGGCCCGGTCCCGCTCATTCTGGGCGATCCGGAGCGGGCGCGGGAGCGGCTGGGGATGGCCATGCCCCAACCGTACCGCGGTCGGGTCGCCGACACCGTGCCGTTCACCCTCACGCCGCGCACCGTGGCGAGCCTGGCGTCGTGCGGTCCGCGACCGGCCCGCGGCGCGGCGCGGTTCACGCCCGGCGACTTGGCGATTGCGGTTGTTGACCTCGACGAGCTCGTCGTCAGCGGCTTTTCCCTGGTGTTCTGCGACCGCAGCCCCACCCGGCCCGACGTCGAGGTGTCGACGACGCTGGAGCTGCACCGGGCTCCCTGGGACGAGATCCGTGCGTCGCGCTTCGGCGCCGACGTCGATCCGGGTAGGCGGGCCCGCTACCATGCGGAAGCGCTCGTGTACGGGGCGTGCCGATCGACCTGCTCACTTTCGCTGTGGCCAACCAGGAAGCCGCCGAGGCCCTGGTGGCCGACGCGCGCCGCCAGGGCGCTCACGAGCCCTCGGTGGTCTTGAGGCCGGCTGTCTTCTTCGGGACCTGAGGCAGGACGGAACGGGCGAGATCAAGTAACTCACGCCCGTCCCGCAACCAGCACTGCATCGCTGCTTCTCGGGCAGACGTGTCTCTGCGACGCTCTGCACGAGATTAGGACTTGGTATGCCCCAAAGCCGAAGCGCAGAAGGTCCGCTTCCGGCACTCTCAAACAACGTCTCGCGCGCACGAGAGAAGACCTTTTGGGGTTATGACGACTACCCGCGGTCACATCGCTAAAGCCGGTACCGTCACGGTTGCGGCGCTGGAGGCCGGCGCTCGGATCTTTTTTTGCGCTCGCACGCGGATCGATCGGTTCCACACCATGATCCGGACGAGGGCGTATGGCGATCTGTGGATCGCCGATGCTGGCCCAAGCCTGATCGCCTCCTTCGCTAGCGGCATCACCAAGGATCACGCCGCCGTGCATGCTACCGTCACGCAATTATGGTCGAACGGGCAGATCGAGGGACAGATCACCAAGCTCAAGCTGGTGAGCGCCACATACACGGCAGGGCGAAGCGTCAAACCCAAAGTTGCACGCCGTATTACATACTGATCGCCGTCGAGCGAGAGAAAACGGCGTCGGTTCCCACGTCGCAGGGCGAATGGTGGTGTGCGCTCCCATGCCGAGCGCATCATGGTGCTGCTCGCCGCCAAAGTCGTTACCGACCATTCCCGCAGCTTTCGATGCGACCAGGTCGCCGCCACGGGTGCCAACCCACGGGGTGAGTGCCTTCAGGTCAGCGTTCTCACGGCCACTGGAAGACAGCAGGAGCATCAAGGTGAACCGACCTCATCGCAAGAGGCCTAACACGACCGCATGCCGGTCCTTAAAAGCACTAAACGTGGAACGAGTGAAGTTGAATCTGCTCAACCTTAGCTCTTGCACAAGCCGGCGTTGGCTACCGTGGTAAGAAGATCGAGAGTCACAAGGAGATCTTAACTCGTCGCGGGAACATTGCGCTACAGTGAGCGAACAGCTCTTAACAGCTGCCTTTTGCACGGAGGCATGCGGTAACGTTTGCCGGGCTTGGCGGATGTGCGCCGGTAAGTCGCGGGGGTGTTCCAATTGGTGGCACGGAGCGCACCTCTTATCCGAAATTCGGTCCTCGGTTGGCGGAAAACCAGGGTTAAAACGTTCAGTCAGCGTTTGGCCAATGCTTCCGCTGCTAACGCCTTCACGCGCTCGACATGGTCGAAGCTCGCCCGCGCGGCGGCGTCGCCGTCACTCGCGGCGATCGCGTCGATGATGAGGCGCATCTCGGCACCTGCGTCCCCAGCCCGGTCGGGCTGGGAAACAGTCATGGCGCGGAGCTGGCTGATGCGGGCGTTCAGGCCCTGCACCACCTGCCAAGCCATCGGCTTGTCGGCGATGCGGAACAGGAGTTCGTACCAGTCGCTCGTCGCCTTGAGTATGCCGCGACCGTTCCCGGCAGCGAACGCCACCTGGATCACGTCGTTCGCCTCCGTTAGCCGCGCGACGTCCGCCGGCGTCGCTCGCTCGGCCGCGGCTCGTGCCGCGAGGGCCTCGAGCGAGGCGCGGATCTCATAGATCTGGGCCGCCTGCGCGCCGTCGAGCCTCGCCACCGCCGGGCCCCGTTGTGGAACGACGTCGACCAGCCCCTCCGCTTCGAGGTGGCGCAACGCCTCCCGCACGACCGTGCGGCTGACGCCCAAACGATCGCATAGCACCCGTTCGACCAGGCGCTCGCCCGGCCCGAACTGGCCGTCCAGGATCGCGTCCCGCAGCCGCTCCACGGCGAGCTCGCGCAAGGTCCTGGAGGTGCGGTCGACCCTGAGCACGTCTTCTATGGGTGTGGCGAGCGTCACGGCAGGCTCCTGTCCGGCCTGTCTGCTACTTCCGGCACGGCGGGACAAGGTCTTGACACGCTCTACTATGGTATACCAACATCTGGTATTGAAGTGGGACGGACGCCATGGATGGGATTCGAAGGATTGTCACCTACTGCGAGACGACCTTCAGCGAAGGAGGGCGCGACGCCGCAAAGCCGCTCAGGCTGTTCGCGGCCGCGGTCATCCTGCCAAACCCCTGGCACGGCCGCGGCTTCGTCGAGGACCTCAAGCCGGAGATCCACGCGGTCGCGCCGCGGCTGGGCGAGGCGCTCACCGCCGAGATGCTGCGGCTGGCCGGCGGCGGCGAGGCTATTGAGGGCTACGGCAAGGCGGGCGTGGTGGGCGCCGCGGGCGACGTCGAGCCAGCCTCGGCGCTGATCCACACGCTCCGTTTCGGCAACCCCTACCGCAAGGCGGTCGGCGCCAAGAGCGATCTCGCTTTCACCAACACGCGGGGCGGTCCGAACTGTCCCGTGGTGATCCCGCTGATGCACAAGGCGGACGAGGGCATGCGCTCGCACTATCTCACGATCCAGTTTTCAGTGCTGGACGCGCCGGCGCCGGACGAGATCGTGGTCGCGCTGGGAGCCTCGATCGGCGGCCGGCCGCACCATCGGATCGGCGACCGCTACCAGGATCTCGCGGACCTCGGCGGCACCGATGCCTGACGGCGCGGTCGAGTTCCGGGCGCAGGACGGCGGCGCGGCGCGCGTCGCCTACCGCCGTGTCGGGCGCGGACCGGCGGTGGTGCTGATCCACGGCGTCGGGCTGGGGAAAGCTATCTGGGCCCCGCAGGTCGAGGCGCTCGAAGCCGATTACGAGGTGATCGCGATAGACATGCCGGGTCACGGCGCGTCCAGCCTCCCCCCGAAGGCGCCACGCCTGCCCGACTATGCCGATGCCGTCCTGGCCATGCTCGACGGCCTGGGCGTTCCCCGCGCCCACGTGGTCGGGCATTCGATGGGGGCGCTGGTCGCCCTGGAATTCGCCCTGGCCCACCCCGACCGCGTCGCGGGCGTGGTGGCCGTCAACGCCGTGTTCTGCCGCAACGTGGAGCAGCGGGCCGCCGTCCGGGCGCGCGTGGACGAGCTCGAGGGCGGCGAGCGCGTTCCGGACTGGGACGGCACCCTCGCCCGCTGGTTCGGCTCGTCCGCCCCGGAGCACCTCCGCGCCGCCGCCCGTCAAACCCGTGCCCTGCTCGGCGACGTCGACCCCATCGGCTACGCCCGGACCTACCGCCTGTTCGCCGAGGGCGACGCCGAGCACGGCGGCCGCCTCGCGCGGCTGGCCGTGCCGGCCCTCTTCATTACGGGATCCGACGACCCGAACTCGACGCCCTCCATGTCGGAGGCGATGGCGCGGCTCGCGCCGGAAGGCCGCCTCGCGGTGGTGCCCGAGGCGCGGCACATGCTGCCGCTGACCCACGCCGAGGCGTTTGACCACGAGCTGCGGGCTTTCCTCGTCGCGACCGCGGACGTCCCGGAGCCGGCACCCGTGGACCCCCGCGCCTTCCGGCGCGCACTCGGCAGCTTCCTCACCGGCGTCACCGTGGTCGCGACAACGGCGCCGGACGGGACGCCGCGGGGCTTCACCGCCAACTCTTTCACCTCCGTGTCTCTCGACCCGCCGCTGATCCTGGTCTGCATCGCGAAGACCGCCGCGAGCTGCCCCATCTTCACGTCGGCCGACGGCTTCTCCGTCAACGTGCTGGCCGAGCACCAGGCGGCGGTTTCGGGCCTGTTCGCGTCGAAGTCAGCCGACAGGTTCGCCGGGGTCGCATGGCGGCGTGGGCCGGCAGGCAGCCCTGTGCTCGACGAGGTAACGGCGTGGTTCGACTGCCGGCGCCAGAACGTGGTCGACGCGGGCGATCACGTCATCCTGGTCGGCTGCGTCCAGGGCTTCGAGGAGCGAGCCGTCAACCCGCTTGGCTACTGCCGGGGCGCCCACGTCACCTTCGGTCTCCAGCTCGACGCGTTGGCGGCGAGCAGCGGCCGCACCCGAGTCGGCGCCATCCTGGAGCGTGACGGCGCGATCGTGCTCGTCGATGACGGCCGGGGCGGCCTCGACATCCCGAAGGGCGGCGCGCTCGGCGCCCCGACGGATACCGACAGCCTTCGCGGCAACCTTTGGCGGCTCGGCCTCGACGCCGAGCTGGGCTTCCTGTTCGCCGTCTACGAGGACCCGGGGCGCGGGGCGAGCGCCATGTCGATCGTCTACCGCGGCCAGCTCAGGACGGTGGCGCCGATCATGGCGCCCGCCGTCCTGGCGCCCCTCGATGACCTGCCGTGGGACCGCATCCGCGACGCCGCGCTTGTCCCCATGCTGCGCCGGTTCATCGCCGAGCGGAGCCAGGACCTCTTCGGGGTCTACATCGGCGCCGCCGAGCGCGGCACCGTCCGGAGCCTCGCTCGCGCCGCCGACAGGAACGCGCCATGAAGTTCTCCCTGTTCGTGCACATGGAGCGGGCCGTCGCCACGAAGCCCCACCGCGAGCTCTTCGACGAGGTCGAGGAGCTCGTGCTCGCCGCCGAGTCGGCCGGCTTCGAGTCGGCCTGGATCGGCGAGCACCACGGCATGGAGTTCACTATCGCGCCGAACCCTTTCATACAGCTCGCCCATCTTGCGGCCCGGACGACGCGCATCCGGCTCGGCACCGGCAACGTGATCGCGCCCTTCTGGCACCCGGTCCGCCTGGCGGGCGAGGCCGCGATGACCGACGTCGCCTCGAACGGCAGGCTCGACCTCGGCATCGCGCGGGGCGCCTACGTATTCGAATACGAGCGGCTGTTCCCCGGGCTCGACGCCTGGGGCGCGGGCCAGCGCATGCGGGAGCTGGTGCCGGCGGTGAAAAAGCTATGGGAAGGCGATTACACCCACGAGGGCGAGTTCTGGCGCTTCCCCAAAACCACCGCCTCGCCGAAGCCGATCCAGGACCCGGTGCCGATCTGGATCGCGGCGCGCGATCCCACCAGCCACGACTTCGCGGTCGCGAACGGATGCAACGTCCAGGTCACGCCGCTGGCCTCGGGCGATGCGGAGGTCGTAAGCCTGATGAACCGCTTCGAGACCGCCGTCGCCGCGCACCCGGAGGTGCCGCGCCCGCGCATCAGCCTGCTCCAGCACACCTTCGTGACCGACGGGCCGGACGAGACCGCGGCGCTGGCCTGTGACCTCAGCCGCTATTACGCCCTATTCGGGGCCTGGTTCGCCAACAAGCGGCCCGTCGAGCAGGGCATCATGGCCCCCCTCACGGCCGCGGAGCGGGCCGCGGCGCCCCAGTACGGGCCCGAGGCGATCGCGCGCAACCTCGTCGTCGGCGAGCCAGACGCGGTGATCGCCCGCCTCAAGGGCTACGAGGCGTTGGGCTACGATCAGTTCGCGATCTGGATCGACAGCGGAATAGCCCACGTGCGCAAATGGAAGTCGCTGGACCTGTTCGTCCGCAACGTCCTGCCGGCCTTCGCCTGAGGAGCCGCCCCATGCCGCTGCAGCGCTTCCAGCACTTCATCGCCGGCACTTTCCAGGATGCAGCCGAGGCCTTCGAGAGCCTCGATCCGTTCACGGAGGAGCCCTGGGCGCTGATGCCGGCCGCGAGCGCCGCGAACGTCGACGCCGCGGTCGAGGGCGCCCACCGTGCCCTCGACGACCCAGCCTGGGCCGACATGACGCCCACCGCCCGCGGCAAGCTGCTCGTGCGCCTCGGCGACCTCGTGGCCGAGCACGCCGCCCGCCTCGCCGAACTGGAAACCCGCGACACGGGCAAGATTATCCGCGAGACCCGGGCGCAGATCGGCTACGTCGCAGACTACTACCGCTATTTCGGCGGGCTGGCCGACAAGCTCCAGGGCGCGCACCTGCCGGTCGACAAGCCCGACATGGACGTGACGCTGCGCCGCGAGCCGATCGGCGTGGTGGCCGCGATCGTGCCCTGGAACTCGCAGCTATTCCTGTCGGCCGTGAAGCTTGGCCCGGCGCTGGCCGCGGGCTGCACGGTGGTGCTCAAGGCGTCCGAGGACGGGCCGGCGCCGCTCCTGGAGTTCGCGCGCCTCATTGCCAAGGCCGGCTTCCCCCCTGGCGTCGTCAGCGTGCTGACCGGCTTCGGCGACCCCTGCGGCCGGAGGCTTACCAGCCACCCGTTCGTGTCCCGGGTGGCCTTTACGGGCGGCCCCGCGACGGCGCGCCACGTGGTCCGCAACACGGTCGAGAACTTCGCCCACACGACCCTGGAGCTCGGCGGCAAGTCACCAGTGATCGTCTTCGCGGACGCCGACCTCGACAGCGTGTCAAACGCGATCGTTGCGGGCATCTTCGCGGCCAGCGGGCAAAGCTGCGTGGCGGGTTCCCGGCTCTACGTAGAGCGCGCCGCGCTCCCGCGCCTGCTCGACATGCTGAAAGCCAAGGCGGAGCGCATCGTCGTCGGTGATCCGCAGGACGCCAGAACCGAGATGGGCCCGCTCGCCACCCGCCGCCAGCGCGACGGCATCGAGGCCGTGCTGGCGCGCAGCCTCGGCGAGGGCGCGACCCTGGTCACCGGGGGGCGGCGCCCGCCGGGGCGCGATCGCGGCTTCTTCTTCGAGCCGACGATCGTCCTGGCGGAGACCAACGCGGCGCCCTGCATGACCGAGGAGCTGTTCGGCCCGGTGCTCACCGCGATGCCGTTCGACGGCGAGGCGGACGCGCTCGCCAAGGCCAACGACACCCACTTCGGCCTTGCCTCGGGCCTGTTCACCCGCGACCTCGGCCGCGCGCACCGCGTAATCCGGCGCCTGCGGGCTGGCATCGTCTGGGTCAACACTTACCGGGCCGTGTCGCCGATCGTGCCCTTCGGCGGCTACGGCCAGTCCGGTCTCGGCCGCGAGGGGGGCCTCGAGTCCATCCTCGACTATTCGCGAACCAAGTCGGTGTGGATCCGCACGTCCGACGATCCCATTCCCGACCCGTTCGTGATGCGGTGAGCCCCATGATCTACGAGATGCGCACCTACCGCATGAAGGTCGGCGCCGTGCCGGCCTACCTCAAGCTCGTCGCCGACGAAGGGATTGAGGTGCAGAAGAGCCACCTCGGCCAGCTCGTCGGCTATTTCTCGTCTGAGATCGGACCGCTCAACGAGATCGTCCACCTGTGGACCTATGCGGACCTCGCCGACCGGGCCGAGCGTCGGGGGCGGCTCGCCGCAGACCCGCGGTGGCAGGGGTTCCTGCCCAAGATCCAGGCGCTCATTGACACGATGGAGACCAAGATACTGGTTCCCGCAGCTTTCTCGCCGCTGAAGTGAATATAATACGAGCTTCATTTTAGCAGAAAATAGAATTATAGAATTTAATCTATTGCTCTTACTGTGTGCGGTACATCTTCGTGCAGGAACGGCCTAACGATCTAGTGCGTCGACGCGATCATGTGCTTGACGTAATTGATGGAGAGCTTAAGATGAAGCAGTTCCGTTCGGTGTTGGCGGGGGTCGCCAGCCTAGCAATCCTGCAACTGGCGACGGGCGTGGCGGCCGCGCAGGACATGGTCTTTACGTCCTGGGGCGGCACGACCCAGGATGCGCAGAAGAAGGCCTGGGTCGAGCCGTTCGAGAAGTCCACCGGCGTCAAAGTGAAGCTCGACGGACCGACCGACTACGGCAAGTTCAAGGCCATGGTCGAGAGCGGCAACGTCCAATGGGACGTGGTGGACGTTGAGGGCGACTTCGCGGCCGCCGCCGCCAAGGAAGGGCTGCTCGAACCCCTCGACTTTTCCGTTATCAACAGGGCCGAGCTCGATCCGCGCTTCGCGAGCGACGACTATGTCGGCAGCTTCTACTACTCGTTCGTGCTCGGCTTCAATAAGGACGCGCTGAAGGGCAAGGAGCCGAAGACCTGGGCCGACCTGTTCGACGAGAAGACCTTCCCCGGCAAGCGAACCTTCTACAAGTGGTCCGCGCCGGGCGTGCTGGAGATCGCGCTGTTGGCCGACGGCGTCGCGCCGGACAAGCTCTACCCGCTCGATCTCGACCGCGCCTTCAGGAAGCTCGACACGATCAAGTCCGACATCGTCTGGTGGGGCGGCGGCGCCCAGTCCCAGCAGCTGCTCGCCTCGGGCGAGGCGCCAATCGGCGCGTTCTGGAACGGGCGCATCTTCGCGGTCCAGAAGGACGAACCGAGCGTCGGCCTGTCCTGGAGCCAGAACCTCACGGCCGCCGATGTTCTGGTCGTGCCCAAGGGGGCCAAGAACAAAGCCGAGGCCATGAAGTTCCTGGCCGAGGCGACCGCCCCGAAGCCCCAGGCGGAGTTCGCCAGCCTCACGAGCTACGCGCCGATCGACACCGCTTCGTCCAAGCTCATGCCCTCGACGGAGGCGGCGACGCTCCCCGACCGTCATACTGAGGGGCAGGTCAACCTCGACATGACCTACTGGGCCGCGCACCGGGACGAGATCGGCAAGCGCTGGTACGACTGGCAGGCCAAGTAGACCGGACGCCATCCCGACCGCGCCGCCGCATCGACGGTGCGGTCATGCCGCCGAGGTAGTCGATCCCGTGACCAGCATGGCCCTCACCGGCAAGGAGGCGGACGCGCCCCGCCGACCCCGTCGCGCCCGCGGCTTCTGGCCCATCTTGCCGGCGCTGGCGCTGCTCGCGATCTTCTTCGTCGGGCCTGTGGTCGGGCTGCTCCTGCGCAGCGTCCTCGATCCCCGGCCCACCCTCGCCAACTACGCGGAGGTGTTCGGGTCGGTGACCTACCTGCGCGTGTTCGGCAACACCTTCCTTGTGGCTGGCATCGTCACCGTCGTCACCCTGCTGCTCGCCTTCCCGACGGCCTGGTTCCTCGCCGTGGCGCCGCGCCCCTGGGGCGCGATCCTGTTCGCGATCGTCATTCTGTCCATGTGGACGAACCTGCTCACCCGGACCTATGCCTGGATGGTGCTGCTCCAGCGCACGGGCATCATCAACAAGGTCCTGATGGGGATCGGTCTAACCTCCGGGCCGCTGCCCCTCGTCAACAACCTCGTCGGCGTCACGATCGGCATGACATACATCATGCTGCCCTTCATGGTGCTGCCCCTGCAGGGCACCATGCGCGGCCTCGACCCGAACGTGCTGCGCGCGGCCTCGCTGTGCGGCGCGAGCCAGCTCCAGGTGTTTGGCCGCGTCTTCCTGCCCCTCGTCGCCCCCGGGATCGGGGCCGGCGTCCTCATGGTCTTCGTCATGTCGCTCGGCTATTACGTGACGCCGGCCCTCCTCGGCGGCACGGCCAATATGATGCTGGCCGAACTCGTCGCCCAGCTGGTCCAGTCCCTGCTCCAATGGGGGCTCGCGGGCGCCGCCGCGGTGGTCCTGCTGGTCGTCTCACTCGGTATCTACGCGCTCCAGGTCCGCTTCTTCGGCTTCAGCCCCGTGCGCGAGGCGGAGTGAGGCCATGCTCCTCGATTTCGACCGCCTCGGCCCCCTCCGCTTCGTCCTCGCCGCCGTCGCCGTGCTGGTCGGCGCCTTTCTGCTCCTGCCGATCCTGGTGATCATCGCCCTGTCGTTCGGCTCGTCGCGCTACCTCCAGTTCCCGCCGGCGGTCTGGACCACCAGATGGTATGCGGAGCTGTTCGCCGACCCCGACTGGCTGGCCTCGTTCCTGACCAGCCTGGAGATCGCCGTCGTGGTGGCGGTCGTCGCCACGCTCGTCGGGCTCATGGCCTCCTTCGCGCTCACCCGGGGTCGCTTCGCGGGCCGTGAGGTGCTGCGGGCCCTGCTGCTCACCCCCATGGTGCTGCCGGTGGTGATCCTCGCGGTCGCGCTCTACGCCTTCTTCCTGCGCGTCCACCTCAATGGCACCTTCATCGGGTTCGTGGCGGCCCACGTCGTGGTGGCGCTCCCCTTCGCGGTGATCTCGATCTGCAACGCGCTGGAGCGCTTTGACAGAAGCATCGAGGACGCGGCCGTCCTGTGCGGGGCGAGCCCGCTCGAGGCCAAGCTCCGCGTGACCCTGCCGGCCATTCGAGACGGAGTATTCGGCGCGGTGATCTTTTCATTTCTGGCGTCTTGGGACGAGGTCGTCATCGCCATCTTCATGGCGAGCCCCGACCTGCAAACCCTGCCGGTTCGCATCTTCTCGACCCTGCAGCAGGACCTGTCACCGGTGGTCGCCGGCGTATCGACCCTGCTGGTCGGCCTCACGGTCGTGCTGATGGCACTCGCGGCCATCCTCCGGAAAGGCAAGCCCGCATGAACACGCCGTTCCTGTCGATTCGCGGGATCGAAAAGATCTACGGCCAGGTGGTCGCCGTGGCCGACGTGTCGCTCGAGATCGCCAAGGGCGAGTTCGTGACCTTCCTCGGTCCGTCGGGCTCGGGTAAGAGCACCACGCTCTACGCCATCGCGGGCTTCCTCGAGCCGACGCGCGGCGACGTCCTTCTCGAGGGCCGCTCCATCCTCAGCGTACCATCCAACAAGCGTAACATTGGCATGGTGTTCCAGCGCTACACGCTGTTCCCGCATCTCAGTGTGGCCGACAACGTGGCCTTTCCCCTGCGGGTGCGCCGGCGTCCCAGGGCGGAGGTCGAGGCCAAGGTCGAGGCCATGCTGCGGCTCGTGCGGCTCGACCGCATGGCGGACCGTATGCCGGCGCAGCTGTCCGGCGGCCAGCAGCAGCGCGTGGCCCTCGCTCGCGCCCTCGCCTACGACCCGCCGATCCTGCTGATGGACGAGCCGCTGTCCGCGCTCGACAAGAAGCTGCGCGAGGAAATCCAGGTCGAGATCAAGCGCATCCACGGCGAGACGGGGGTGACGGTGCTCTACGTCACCCACGACCAGGAGGAGGCCCTGCGCCTGTCCGACCGCGTCGCCCTGTTCCAATCTGGGCGCATTGAGCAGGTCGGCACGGGGCGCGACCTCTATAATGCGCCGGCGTCGCGCTTCGTCGCCGACTTCATCGGGAACTCCAACTTTCTCGAAGGCAAGCTGTCCCGCTCCCGCGACAGCATCATACTGCCCGACGGGACCGCCCTGCGCGGCCTCGCCGTCGATAAAATCGGGCATCGGCAGGAGGACGTTTCGATCATGGTTCGCCCCGACCAGCTGCGCCTCGGCAATTCCGTTGACGGTTCGCCTCGGCTCAAGGGAACGGTCCGACAGCTGACCTTCCTGGGCGAGTACACCCAGGTTGCCGTCGAGACCGCGTGGGGGACCCTGCTCGACCTCCGTTTAACGTCCGACGAGGTGGCGCGGGGAACGGTCGTCCCCGGCCGCGGCGTCGAGCTGACCTGCACTACGGCTGCGTTGAAGGTGTTCTAATGAATTGCAGCCGCGCGCGGACGCGCTATCGTGACTCTAAGTAAATCTGCAACAGCTTAGGGCGTAGTGACGATTCAACTACTTAAGCCAGAGCGCGATGGCGGCGAGCTTCACGAAACCCATGAGGTTGGCGAGGAGCTTGTCGTATCGCGTCGCCACGCGCCTGAACTGTTTGAGCTTGCAGAAGAACCGCTCGATGGCTTTGCGCTCGCGGTAAAGATGGACCCCCTGGCTCAACATGGTCGAGGGCTGGTTCTCGCTTCTCGGTCGCAAGCAACTCCAACGCGGTGCTTTTAAGAGCACGGACGAGCTTGAGGCCGCCATCCAGGCCTACATCGACCATACCAACGCCGACCCGAAGCCCTTCACCTGGACCAAGTCCGCCGACGCCATTCTGGCCAGCGTCAGCCGCTTCTGTCAGAGAACTTCAGACTCACACCACTAGGGCCTGATAGCGTCTGAGTTCGACTTCATGTACTGCTCCGTGGCGAACGAAGCGGTGCGGCG
>CAXTFJ010000136.1:0-12486 GCA_964243405.1 uncultured Lichenihabitans sp.
CCTTCGACAAGATCTGCTACATCGGCTGCGGCGTCACGACGGGCGTCGGCGCGGTGATCTACACCGGCAAGGTGTGGCCGGGCGCGACGGTGGCGGTGTTCGGCCTGGGCGGGATCGGGCTCAACGTGATCCAGGGCGCCCGGCTGGTGGGAGCGAGCCGGATCATCGGGGTCGACATCAACCCTTCCAAGGTCGCCATCGCCCGGAAGTTCGGCATGACGGACTTCATCAACCCCAAGGAGGTCGGCGCCGACAAGGTCGTGCAGGCGGTGGTCGACGCCACCGACGGGGGCGCGGATTTCACCTTCGACTGCACCGGCAACGTGACCGTGATGCGCCAGGCGCTGGAAGCCTGCCACCGCGGCTGGGGCACCTCCATCGTGATCGGCGTGGCGCCCGCGGGGGCCGAAATCGCCACCCGCCCGTTCCAGCTCGTCACCGGCCGCAACTGGCGCGGTACGGCCTTCGGCGGCGCGCGGGGCCGCACGGACGTCCCGAAGATCGTCGACTGGTACATGGACGGCCGCATCAACATCGACGACCTGATCACCCACACCATGCCGCTCGACGAGATCAACACCGCCTTCGACCTGATGCACGAGGGCAAGTCGATCCGCTCCGTGGTGGTGTTCTGACCGAGGAACCCCGCCTCGACTGGCGCCGGTTCGAGGAGTTCAGCGCCGCCGAGGTCTACGCCCTCCTGCAATTACGCTCCGACGTCTTCGTGCTGGAACAGGCCTGCTTCTATCGCGACATCGACGGTCGCGACGTCGAGGCGCGCCACCTGCGCGCGCTGATTGACGGCCGTCCGGTGGCGGCCCTGCGGCTGTTTCCCGCCGGGACGAAGACGCCGGCGCGCATCGGCCGCGTCGTGGTCGCCAAATCGTTTCGGGGGCGGGGCTACGCGCGTCTCATCGTGGCAGAAGCGTTGTCCGAGCATCGGCGCCTGTCGGGCGATGCCGCCATCGAGCTGTCGGCCCAGCATCACTTGGAACGCTTCTACGCCGGGTTCGGCTTCAGTGCCGTGTCGGCGCCCTACGAGGAGGACGGCATCCGGCACGTCGACATGCGACGGACCGCCTCCTGATCGGACAGCCCGCAACCTCGCCGGTTCATCGCGCGTTCACGTCGATAAACAAGAACGGGAGCGCGTAGCCATGGCCCACATCGAAGTCATCGATGCCGAACACACCCGAAAGGGAACGAACAACGAGCGGCGTCTCGCGAGGGGCAAGACGATGTCCATGCGGATGTGGGACGCCGAGCCCGCGGGCATCGACAAGAAGCCCGTCCGCCGCGACTACGAGACGATCGGCTACGTGATCGCCGGACGGGCGGAAGTCGTGATGGAGGGCGAAGCCGCGATGCTGACCCCCGGGACCTCTTGGGTCGTGCCGAAAGGCGTCGAGCACACCTACGAGATCATGGAGACTTTTACGGCCATAGAGGCCAATGCGCCTCCGATGGAGCGCTGACGTCACGTCCCGCTGAGGCAGGGCCGGCTCAACACCGGCCCTGCCATGAATATCTCAGCAGCGATCGTCAGGTTCCCTGGCCGTTATCGGGGATCGGCTGCTGCTGGTCTTGCTGCTGCTGGCGTAGACGCCTCTGCTGCACAGCCCGGTGGTGACCGTAGGCACAGCCCGCAGCCGCACCGAGAAAGCCGTGGTGCCCCGCGTAATGGCCCGCGACGCCGCCCACGACGGCGCCGGACAGGCAGCCTGCTTGGGCTTGGGTAGTGGCGAGCGCGGCACCGAGGGCAACCGCAACAACGATCCGTTTCATAATCTTCGTCCCCTTACTGAACAGACGGCGCGACAACGCGTGAGCGCGCCAAGAATGTCCCCGAAGCCATCGCATTCGTTGCGGCCTTCGGCGCGGCGGCATGCCTGTCCGTCGCGCGCACGAGCCGCCTGATCGGCGCTGGCCCTGCGGTAAGACGCGATTCAGGCTAACGGCAGGTGGGATCGGCGCGGTAACGCACCGCTCAACCTCCCGCCGCACTGTCGCCCGCAACGGGGCGACGGGAAAATGGCGTTGACGGTGCACATCGAAACTGTTGCGGCCACGCGGACGGTGGCCGGCATCGGCCGGTTTGCGGTCAGCGTCGAACCGGAGCCTGCCGGTCGCTTCCCCTTTCGGCCCAACGCCGATGCGATCCGCTTCGGACTGTGCGGCGGCGCGCTGCTGCTGGCCGGCGTGCTCGCGGTCGAGATCCTTCCCTGGAGCGCCAGCGCGCGGAGCGTCGCGCCGGACCCCGTGCCGGTTGCGGTGGACCCCGTGCCGGCCGCACCACTCCCTCCCCTTCCTCACTGGCTCGACGTCAATCGGCCGATCCACCTGTTCGACCTGACGGGGTCGGACCTCGCCCGCCTTCCCCTGACCTATCGGGCCCGTCGCCTGTCGGACGGGTCGGCGCGGCGCGACACGCTCGTCTACGGCGCGTTCGGGACGGAGACGCCCACCCTGGCGCTCACCGTCCTGCGGCTCGGTCGCGAGCCGGACGCCACCCGTTTCATCGTCGATGTCGAGCGGGTCGCGGCCGACCAATCCGTGTCGATCGTCCGCAGCGGCCTGCCCAGCATGGTTGCCACCCGTTTCGGCCCGTTCGAGGCCGCGGACCTCACCGTGGCACGGGGCCTCGCGACGCAGCCCTGCCTGGGGTTCCGCCTGAGCGTACCGGACGACGCCGCGCCGGCACCGGTCGCCATGGCGGGCCTGGCCTGCGGAACGGCCGCCAAGCCGATGGACCGCGAGGGTCTGGCCTGCGTGCTGGACCGCGTCGACCTGCTGTCGGCGGGTGAAGACACGCAATTGCAGGGATTCTTTGTGGACGCCGAACGGCGGCGTGGCCAGGGCTGCACCGGCTCGCGCCTTCTCGCCGCGGGATCTCACCCGACCTGGCTCGACGGCGAGGCCCTGCTCCCCCCGCTGAAACCCTCCGCCACCGCTGCCACGAAATCCGCCACGCGGCGAACCTCGAATGCGGCGGAACTTTAGCTTAACCGCGCGATTGTCTTCCATGAAAAGGCATCACCCCGAGGGGACGATCATGACGCGCATCTTCAGCATGACGGTTGCGGCGGCCGCCCTGGCGGCTTCGGTTCTCGCGGGCCCGGCGGCGATGGCCCAGAGCGGCCGCGCGGTGGCCCAGGCTTCCCGCCCGGTCGGCACCTACTTCGATCCCTCGCGTGGCGAGGCTCCGCCCGTCGTCATCCGCAAGGGCTCGACCCTGCCCTTTACCGACAGCGGGACCGTGGCGCCCAAGGGTTCCGAGGACGAGTATTTCGTGGACCAGACGGAAGGCAACCTCCCCGTCTATTCCAGCTTCCGTCCCGAAGCTTTCGGCAACGACGTTCTTCCAGGCCGGTTCGGCGAGATCGGCCGAGGAAGCTACTGAGAGAAATCCGGCTCGGTTGCTGGAAATATAAAAGCTCGTCAGGCGGAAAACCCGGCGAGCTTCTTCACGACGGCGTCCCCCATGCCGACCGTCGACACCGTGTCGGTCGCATCGCCCTTGATGTCCACGGTGCGGACGCCGTCCGCCAACACCGCCGCGACCGCGCGGTCGATCAGGTCGGCGAGGTCGCCGCGATCGAACGAGTAGCGCATCGCCATGCCCAGCGACGCGATCATCGCGATGGGGTTGGCGACGCCGCGGCCCGCGATGTCGGGCGCCGAGCCGTGCACGGGCTCGTAGAGGGCGTGGCGCTTGCCACCTTCCCCGGCCGCCCCGAGCGAGGCGGAGGGCAGCATGCCGAGCGAGCCCGTCAGCATGGAGGCGATGTCCGACAGCATGTCGCCGAACAGGTTGTCGGTGACGATCACGTCGAACTGCTTGGGCCAGCGCACGAGTTGCATGCCGAGCGCATCGGCCAGTTGGTGGTCGAGCGCGAGGTCGGGGAACTCGCGCGCGTGCAGCGCCTTCATCGTGTCGTGCCACAGCACGCCCGACTTCATGACGTTGCGCTTCTCCGACGACGTCACCCGCCCACCCCGCTTGCGCGCGAGGTCGAAGGCCACCCGCCCGATCCGCTCGATCTCGAACGTGTCGTAGACCTGGGTGTCGATGCCGCGCTTCTGGCCGTTGCCGAGGTCGCGGATCTCCTTGGGCTCGCCGAAGTAGACGCCTCCCGTGAGCTCGCGGACGATCATCAGGTCGAGGCCCTCGACGATCTCGCGCTTGAGCGACGAGGCGTCGGCCAGGGCCGGGTAGCAGATGGCCGGACGCAGGTTGGCGAACAGCTCCATGTCCTTGCGCAAGCGCAGCAGCCCCGCTTCGGGACGCACGTCGTAGGGCACGCCGTCCCATTTCGGGCCGCCCACGGCGGCGAGCAGCACGGCGTCCGCGGCCTTGGCGATCGCGAGGTCGCCCTCGCTGAGCGCCGCGCCGTGCGCGTCGTAGGCGCAGCCGCCCACCAGTCCCTTCTCGATCTCGAACCGAGCGAGCCCCGCCCCGTCCATCCAGGCCGCCACCTTCTCGACCTCGGCCATCACCTCCGGGCCGATCCCATCGCCCGGCAGGAGGAACAGCTTGTACGTCGCCATGGAACGTCCTTGGAGGCCGGGTTGCGGAGTGCCGCGTGGTCTATCGGCGGAGCCCCCCCTTTGGCAAGGCGGCGCGGAACGCAACGTTAGGCTTAACCGGCTGTTAACGTTTCGGCTCTAAACAGAGGATGTTCGATCCTGGTTGCGGTTGAGACCTGATCCTGACCTCTTCTTCGTTCGACGCCTCCCTGTTCAAACTTCAAAAGCCGCCTTCGGGCGGCTTCTTTTTTGGCGGGCGCGGCGGATTAACGATAACGATCCGAAAGCGTTAACCACCGGCAAAATGGCGCTACATTTGCGGAGAACCTCGACGTCGGGGACGTCGGGTCCCCGTTCGGGACAGGCGGGTCGGGTGTTCGGTCCTCGATCCCTGAGGAGTAGCGCGATGGTCGGTGTGGTCGGTCGAACGAGCGGCGGAGAGGGCGAGGACGGAACGGTATCGTTCGTCCACCTCCTGGCCGGCTCGGCCCGGTTCGGGGAATTGTTTACCGAGGGGATGAAGCTCGTCGAGGACGCGGCGGCCTATCTCGACGGGCCGGGGCGGCTCGACTCCAAGACCCTGCCGCACGGGCTGGCCCAGGCCTACTCGGCCGAAAGCATGCGGCTCACAACCCGGCTGATGCAGATCGCGTCGTGGCTGCTGATCCGCCGCGCGGTGAGCAGCGGCGAGATGACGGCCGCGGAAGCCGGCGCCGATCGGACCAGGATGCGCCTGTCGACGCAGGGCACGCTGGCCTCCCCGGCGGACCTCGCCCGACTGCCGGAACGGCTCCAGGAGCTGACCGAACAGTCCCTGCGGCTGCAATCCCGCATCCTGCATCTCGACCGCATGGTCGGCGCGGCAAACGAGGAAACCGACCCAAGCCTGGCGCGGCGCGGGCTCGAGCAGCAGTACGAGCGGCTCCGCTCCGTATTCGGCGGAGGCAGCTGACAGGATTCCGCCCTTCTCCCGCAATCGCGCGGGAGAAGGGGAGCGGCCGCTACTTCTTGCCGAAGCTCAGTCCGGAGAAGCGGCTGTTGAAGCGCGACAGGCGGCCGCCGCGGTCCATGAGCTGCTGCGACCCGCCCGTCCAGGCCGGATGGGTCTTGGGATCGATGTCGAGGTTGAGCGTGTCGCCGTCGCGGCCATAGGTCGAGCGGGTCATGAACTCGGTGCCGTCCGTCATGACGACCTTGATCATGTGGTAGTTCGGATGCGTGTCGGCCTTCATGGTCCCTCAACCCCGGACTTGGTGATAACGTTCGAGCGCGGGAGCCGGAGGCCGACAGCGGCGCTCGCGACGCCGGACGATCTTCGACGTTGAGCGTGGGGCCCTACAGCAGAACGGGGCGCCGCACAACCGGCCGACTGTCGTGTCCAGGGCTCAGAACTCGGGTTAACGCGATCGGTGCCGAGCGATGCCCTTCGCCCCGCCAAGCGGGGAGAAGGTGCCCGGCAGGGCGGATGAGGGGTTGTTCCGCGCCAACAAGACCCCTCATCCGGCCTTCGGCAACCTTCTTCCCCGAGGGGAGAAGGGCAGAACCGGCCGTCCTTAACCTGAAGTCGGAAGCCCTGCTGTCGTGTCCCGCCTGTGCGACCACCACGCGCTAATTCGAGCTGAAAAGCGACGGCTTCAGGCAATTGCCAATTCTGCGAGTCCGTCCAACGTCCGCTCGGGACCGTGATCCTCGGCGGAAGCGGTCAGTGCGTCCGCCTTTCGACTTGCCATCGTTCTAAACTATATAGGCGTTGAACCTCGTCGAAGGGTTCTCCGGCCACCGCCCGGAGGGCTCGCGCCAGCCGAACAGGCCCCGATGCCACGCTCCCCCCGCGTCCGCGCGCCCCGTGCCCCGCTCCGCTCGCTGCTGCCGCTGCTCCCCTTCGCGCGGCGCTACACGGGTCGGGCGGCCCTCGCGCTCGTCGCGCTCGCGGTCGCGTCCGCCGCGACCCTCACGGTTCCCGAAGCCGTGCGGCGGATGATCGATTTCGGCTTCCGGCCCGACCGCGCGGGGCTGATCGAGGCCTACTTCCTGGGCCTTCTCGCCGTCGTGGGCGTGCTGGCCCTGGCTTCGGGTGCCCGCTTCTACCTGGTCATGACGCTGGGCGAACGGGTCGTGGCGGACCTGCGCGCGGCGCTGTTCGCGCACCTGAGCGGGCTCGACGCGCGCTTCTTCGACACGGCGCAGACGGGCGAGCTCATCTCGCGGCTCACCTCCGACACCACCCAGCTCAAGGCCACCTTCGGCTCCTCGGCCTCGGTGGCGCTGCGCAACCTGTTCCTGCTCGCGGGCGCGATCGCCATGATGGTGGTGTCGAGCCCAAAACTGTCGGCGCTGGTGCTCTGCGCCATCCCCGTCATCGTGCTGCCCCTCGTCTTCTCGGGCCGCGCGGTCGGCCGGCGGTCGCGCGCCGCGCAGGACAGGCTCGCGGCCGCGACCGCGTTCGCGTCCGAGAATCTCAGCGCCGTCCGCACCCTGCAGGCGTTCGGGGCGGAGCGCACCGCGCGGAAGCGGTTCGCGGCCGCGATCGAGGCGAGCTACGAGACCGCGCGCGAGGCCACCCGCGCCCGCGCGCTGCTCACGATCGTGGCGCTGTTCCTCGCCTTCGCGAGCGTGGTGGCCGTGCTGTGGCTGGGCGCCAGCGACGTGATCGCCGGCCGCATGTCGCCCGGCTTGCTGTCGCAATTCGTGCTCTACGCCGTGTTCGGCGCGGGCGCGCTCGGGCAGCTGAGCGAGGTGTGGAGCGAAGTGTCGGCGGCGGCGGGCTCGGCCGGGCGCATCGCGGAGATCCTGGCCATCAGGCCCACGATCGCGGGTCCGGCGCAGCCCGCGTCCCTGCCCTCCCCCGTGCGGGGGCGGCTGCGCTTCGAACGGGTCGGCTTCGCCTACCCGACGCGGCCGGGCGACGCCGCCGTCGCCGACCTCGACTTCGCGATCGAGCCGGGCGAGTTGGTCGCGGTTGTGGGGCCGTCGGGGGCGGGCAAGTCCACCCTGTTCCAGCTCCTGCTGCGCTTCTACGACCCCGACGCCGGGCGCATCACCCTAGACGGCGTGACGCTGGGCGACCTCGATCCCGCGGTGCTGCGGCGGCAGTTCGCCCTCGTGCCGCAGGACCCCGTGATTTTCTCCGGAAGCGCCGCGGACAACATCCGCTACGGGCGGCCGGACGCCACTCTCGAGGAGGTCCGGGACGCGGCGGATCGCGCGGCGGCCGACGGCTTCGTGTCGCTGCTGCCGGAAGGCTACGACACGCCCCTGGGCGAGCGCGGCGTGACGCTGTCGGGTGGGCAGCGCCAGCGGCTCGCCATCGCGCGCGCCATCCTGAAGGACGCGCCGGTCCTGCTGCTGGACGAGGCGACCTCGGCGCTCGACGCGGAAAGCGAGCGGCTGGTGCAGAGCGCGCTCGACCGCGCCGCGGGCAGCCGCACCACGCTGGTGATCGCCCACCGGCTCGCGACCGTGCGCAAGGCCGACCACATCCTCGTCATGGACCGGGGCCGCATCGTCGAGCAGGGCACGCACGCCACGCTCACCGCGCAGGGCGGATTGTACGCCCGCCTGGCGCGGCTGCAGTTCGACCCCCACCCCGGCGAGCCGCGGAGCGAGGCGGCCGAGTAGCGGTCCCGCGTCGCGATCTCGCCGGATTTTCCGGCCATAGGGGCAACGACCCTTTCCGCTGCCCCAAAGCTCCCCTCGCGCATGACCGATCCCGCAACCCGCCTGTTCCTGATCACGCCCGTGCTGGCCGACGCGACCGCCTTCGCGCGACCGCTCGCCGAGGCGCTGGACGCGGGCGACGTGGCCTGCGTGTTGCTCCGCCACGCTGCGCGCGACGAGCGGACCGCCAAGGCGCTCGCGCGGGAGGTCGCGGCGATCGTCCAGGCGCACGGCGCGGCCCTGCTCGTCGAGGACGACCCGCGGCTCGCGGCCCATGCCGACGCGGACGGCGTCCACGTCCGGGGTGGCGGCGCGGCGCTGGCCGACGCGGTCGAGCGGCTGAAGCCCGAACGCATCGTGGGCTGCTCCTTCCTCGCCTCGCGCCACGACGCGATGGAGGTCGCCGAGCTCGACATCGATTACCTGATGTTCGGCGAGCCCGCGCGCGACGCCGCGGCACCCGACCCGGCCGAAACGCTCGACCTGGTCCGCTGGTGGGCGGAGATCTTCAACGTGCCCTGCGTGGGGGTCGCGCGATCCTTGGACGACGTGCGGGCGCTGGCGGAAGCGGGTGCCGAGTTCGTGGGCTTAGCCGAGGCCGCCTGGGCGGACCCGCGCGGCCCCGCGGCGGCGGTCGCCGAGGCCCTGGAGACCATTCGCTCGGCGGAAAGGACCGTGGCGTGAGCCCAGTCCTGCGCCGCGCCGCGCTCCTGCTGCTCGCGACCGTGCCCCTGGCCGTGTCTCTGTCGGCCGCGGCTCCGCTGCCGCGGGACAACCGGCCCACCGACCTCACCACCCTGCCCTCGCCTTTCCCGAGCGTGCCGGCCCTGCGCACCGGCATCGACCCGCAGGAGCAGGTCCAGCCCACCAGGCCGGACGCCGACCTCGCGTTCGGGGCCTTCCAGCGCGGCTATTTCGCGACCGCGATGTCTGAGGCCATGAAGCGGCTGAAGACCAACCCCAAGGACGGGGCCGCGATGGCGCTCGTGGCCGAGATCTACGCGCAGGGCCTCGCGGTGCGCCGCGACCCGGGCGAGGCCGCCCGCTGGAACAGGCTCGGCAGCGAGCTGGGCAATCGCGAAGCCACCTTCGCCTACGGGCTGGCGCTGCTCGAAGGCGACGGCATCGCCAAGGACCGCGACGGGGCCAAGGTCCAGCTCGAAAAGGCGGCGGACGAAGGCCACGCGGGCGCACTCTACAACCTGGGCGTGATGGCGCTGGAAGGCGACGGCACAACGCGGCATTTCGGTGTGGCGGCCGCCTATTTCCGGCGCGCCATGGAGGCGGGCGACGTGGACGCCGTGGCGGCGCTCGCGGCGCTGTTCAAGGGCGGCACGGGGGTGGCGCCCGACATGCCCCAGGCGGCCGCACTCTACAGGCAGGCCGCCGACGCGGGCCATGTGGGCGCCCAGGTCGAATACGCCATCATGCGCTTCAACGGCGAAGGCGTGGCCAGGGACGAGGCCGACGCCGCCAAATATTTCCTGAAGGCCGCCTATCTGGGCAACCCGATCGCCGAGGACCGGCTGGCCCGGCTCTACGCGGCGGGCCGCGGCGTCGACCGCGATCCCGTGGAGGCCGCGCGCTGGCACGTGCTCGCCCAGGCCGCGGGCATCAAGGATCCTTGGCTGGACGACCAGCTCGCGAGCCTGACGGACGCGGACAAGCTGCGGGTCGAGGAGATCGTCCGCAAGCAGCTCGGGCCCTGAGCCTCCGCTTCTCCCGCGGGCGGGAGAAGGTTAGACCAGCCTGCCCGCCCATTTGAGACCCGCCCGATGATCCGTTCCGCCCTGATGACCGTGATGACCGCCGCCGCCCTGAAAGCGGGGCGCGCGCTGAAGCGCGACTTCGGCGAGGTCGAGAACCTGCAGGTGTCGGTCAAGGGCCCGGGCGACTTCGTGACGGCGGCCGACCGCAAGTCGGAGAAGATCCTGTTCGAGGAACTGTCCAAGGCGCGGCCGGGCTACGGCTTCATCATGGAGGAGAGCGGCGTCCACGAGGGCACGGACGCGAGCCACACCTGGCACGTCGACCCGCTCGACGGCACCACCAACTTCCTGCACGGCCTTCCCGAGTTTGCCATCTCGATCGGGCTGGAGCGCGAAGGCGCGATCGTGGCGGGCGTGATCTACAATCCCGCCACCGACGACATGTTCTTCGCCGAGCGCGGCCAGGGCGCCTACCACAACAACCGCCGCCTGCGCGTGGCGGCCCGGCGCACCCTCGCCGAGTGCCTGATCGCCTGCGGCATTCCCCCGCTCGCCAACGCGGCCGCCCACCCCCGCTTCAAGGCGGAGCTGGCGGCGGCGCTCGCCAAGACCGGCAACCTCCGCCGGCTCGGCGCCGCGGCGCTGGACATGGCCTACGTGGCGGCCGGGCGCTTCGACGCCTATTGGGAGCGCGGCATCAAGAGCTGGGACGTTGCGGCGGGCATCGTGCTGGTGCGCGAGGCCGGCGGCTTCGTGAGCGACGCCGACGGCTCCGACCGGATGCTGACCGGCCGCAGCGTGCTGGCCGGCAACGAGACGATCCACAAGCTGCTGCTGGGCACGCTGCGCGAGGCTTGATTGACGCGCTGCCCTTCTCCCGAGGCGCACCGGGCGCCGTCACCCCGCCAAGTCGTCGAGCGTTATGTTGAGCGCGCCAGCGATTTTCCGCAGCGTTTCCAGCTTGCCTTCGCGTGTGCCGGCCTCGATCTGCGACAGGTAGCCTTGGCCGACCTCGGCCTTCGCGGCGAGCGCCGATGCCGTCAGCCCACGGTGCTCGCGCCAGACCTTGATGCGGCGCTCTCCCGCCATGAGGCGATCCAGCATGGCGGAGGACATAAGTTCCTCTTCACCTGAAGCGATCCGGCGACGAAACTCGGCCACGGCCTGGCGGTCGGCGTTGTCCTCGGCCGCCTTGATCAGGCGCGTGTAATCGACCTCGGGAAGGACGATCAGGCGGGTACCGTCAGATGTGGTCAGCGTCCGCACGTCCATTGCTCTTCCTGTCAGTCGTAAATGTCGCCCCTTGGGCCAGTTCTGACAACGGCGATGATGTCGCCTTCATCGGTAAACAGCACGCGCCAGTCGCGGATGCGGAGCCGGCAGAGACACGTCGACACGGTCGTCCCGGCCGTCCCAGACAGGTGACACCGGCAACCGCCCGCGTGCTATGCTGAGCCCCGGCACCCGCGGCTAGACCCGCCGCGGTTTCTCGTGAACGGATTGCCGGATGGCCCAAGCGAGCCCAGCGCTGAAACTCTCGTCGCCGCGCATCTTCCTCGTGCGGATGGTGGTGTTCCTGATCCTGGCGGCCTTCGTGGCCCTGATCCTGTACCAGCAGATTTCCCACGCCTTCATGGCGAACCCCGGCCTCAACGGCCTCATCATCGGCGTGCTGGCGATCGGCATCCTGCTCGGGCTGCGGCAGGTCACCCGGCTGATGCCCGAGATCCGCTGGGTCAACTCCTTCGCGGGAACCGGCAAGCCGTCCACCGCGCCCCCCGTGCTGCTCGCCCCGCTGGCCAGCATCTTCGGGGGCTCTTCGGGGCCGCAGTCCATCTCGGCCGTCACGCTCCGGGCGCTGCTCGACTCGGTGGGCACCCGGCTCGACGAATCGCGCGAGATCGCCCGCTATCTCACCGGCCTGCTGGTGTTCCTCGGCCTGCTCGGCACCTTCTGGGGCCTGCTGGAAACGGTGGGCTCCATCTCGGGCGTCATCAAGTCCATGACGGGCGGCGGCGACCCGACCGCGATGTTCGACGACCTCAAGAACGGGCTGTCGGCCCCCATCGCGGGCATGAGCGTGTCGTTCACCTCCTCGCTGTTCGGCCTGTCGGGTTCGCTGATCCTGGGCTTCCTCGACCTGCAGGCGGGCCAGGCGCAGAACCGGTTCTACAACGAGCTGGAGGACCTGCTGTCGGGCTCCGCCACCGCGGCGCTGAGCCCCGACGTGGTGTCGCCCGCGGGCGGCGGGGCGCTGCCCTCCGACCTGCGGACCGCGCTCGACAAGATCGCGGCCTCCGCCGACAGCTCCACGTCCCGCGCCGCCACCCTGGCGATGGCCAACCTCGCCGAGGGCATCCAGGGGCTGGTGCAGCACATGCGCACCGAGCAGCAGCTCATCCGCGACTGGGTCGAGGCGCAGTCGGGCCGCGACGGCGAGATCCGCCGCCTGCTCGAACGGCTGGTGACCGAGCGGGAGCTGCGCTGATGGCGCTGGCGCGCGGCCGGCGGGTCGCCCGCGGCATCGACTACTGGCCGGGCTTCGTCGACGCCCTGTCGACCATGCTGCTCGTCATCATCTTCCTGCTCTCCG
>CAXTFJ010000137.1:0-12406 GCA_964243405.1 uncultured Lichenihabitans sp.
TCGTGTTCATCAATACGGGGTTCCTGGACCGCACGGGCGACGAGATCCACACCTCCATGCTGGCCGGGCCGATGGTCCGCAAGAACGACATGAAGGGCACGGGCTGGATCAAGGCCTACGAGGAGTCCAACGTCGACGTCGGCCTCGCCATGGGGCTGGTGGGCCGCGCGCAGATCGGCAAGGGCATGTGGGCCGCGCCCGACCGGATGGCCGACATGCTGGCCCAGAAGGGCGGCCATCCCCGCGCCGGGGCCACCACGGCCTGGGTGCCCTCGCCCACCGCCGCGACCCTGCACGCGCTGCACTACCACGAGGTCGACGTGGCGGCCCGCCAGGCCGAGATTGCCGGGCGTCCGCGCACCCGGGCCGAGGCCATCCTCGCCGTGCCCGTGTCAACCTCCAACTTCGCACCCGAGGACGTGCAGCAGGAGCTCGACAACAACCTGCAGGGTATTCTGGGCTACGTGGTCCGCTGGGTCGACGCGGGCGTGGGCTGCTCCAAGGTGCCCGACATCCACGACATCGGCCTGATGGAGGACCGCGCGACGCTGCGCATCTCCAGCCAGCACGTCGCCAACTGGCTGCAGCACGGCGTCGTCACCCCCGCGCAGGTGGACGAGACGCTGCAGCGCATGGCGGCCGTGGTGGACCGGCAGAACGAGGGCGACCCCACCTACCGGCCCATGGCACCCGCCTTCGACGGTGAGGCGTACGCCGCCGCCCGCGACCTCGTGTTCAAGGGCCGCGAGCAGCCCAACGGCTACACGGAATGGATCCTCCACGCCCGGAGGCGGGCCGCCAAGGCGAAGGGCTGAGTTCTCCCCTTCTTCCGTCCAACGGGAGAAGGACCTGAGCCGGGATCAGGCGCGCCTCGCGCCCACCGCCCGCCCCGCATCGGCCGGGCGCGGCAAGCCCGCATGCGCCTGCGCCAGGCCCATCATCGCGTCCAGCACGGGGCCGTCGGCGGCCACGGCCCGCTCGGCCTTGGTATCGACGTGCAGCAGCATCTGCTCGGCGGTGGCGATCGGCGTCCCGTCGCCCCGGGTGAGAACCTGGAAGACGTGCAGGCGCTTGGGGTCGGCCGCCAGCACCTGGGTCGCGACCGCGACCGTGTCGTCCCGACGGGCCTGGCCCAGGTGCCTCAGGTGCGTCTCGACCGTGTAGAAGGAGCGGCCCGAGGCGAGGTAGACGCCATCCACGCCGATCCGGCGCAGCAGCGCGTCGGAGGCCTCCGCGAAACACTGCAGGTAGCGGCTCTCGGTCATGTGGCCGTTGTAGTCGATCCACTCGGGCAGCACCCGGCCGCGGTAGAGCGAGAGCGGCTCGGCCCCGGTGGTTTCGCTCGGGGCGGCCTCGCGCGCGAGGCGCTCGACCACGCGGCGCTCGTAGTCCCTCATGACGGCGCCCGCGCCGTAGTCCTGCGCCCGCAGGCCGCCCAGCACCGCGATCAGGCAGTCGTCGCGCTTGCGTTCCAGGTCGCGGATGGACACGCCCCCGGCCTGGTCGTCGGACTGCGCCGACACGCGGTCGATCAGCTCCAGCGTCAGCTCGGGGGCCTCCAGCCTGGTCCAGGGCAGTTTCAGCGTGGGGCCGAACTGGGCCAGGAAGTGGCTCATCCCCGCTTCCCCGCCCGCGATGCGGTAGACCAGGAACGTGCCCATGAAACTCCAGCGCAGGCCCGCGCCGTAGCGGACCGCGTCGTCGATCTCGGCCGTGGTCGCGACCCCATCGTTGACCAGCCACAGCGCTTCCCGCCACAGCGCCTCCAGCAGCCGGTCGGCGATGAAGCCGCCCACCTCGACCCTGACGTGGAGCGGGTGCATGCCCACCGCGCGGTAAAGGGCGTCGGCCGCGTCCTTGGCGGCCTGCCCGGTTTTCTCGCCGCCGCAGATCTCGACCAGCGGCAGGAGGTAGACGGGGTTGAACGGGTGGCCCACCACGAGGCGCTCGGGGTGGGTCATGCCAGATTGCAGGCGGCTGGGCAGCAGGCCGGAGGTCGAGGAGGCCACGACGACCTCCGGCCGGGCCGCGGCGTCGATCTCGCCCAGCACGCGGATCTTGAGCTCCTCCACTTCCGGCAGGCTCTCGACCACGAAGTCGGCGTCCGCCACGGCGTCGGTCACGGAGGTCGCGATCCGGGCCGCCCCCTCGGGCAGCGCCAGGCCGGGCAGGAGCCTGCCCTGGGCGCGCCGGGCGTTGCCCAGAACCTCGCCGAGCTTGCGGGCGAGCTCCGGGTCGGGGTCGTAGACCGCGACGTCGTAGCCGTTGAGCAGGAAGCGGGCCGCCCAGCCGGCGCCGATGACGCCGCCGCCCACCAGGCCGATGCGCTTGACCTCGGCCATCTCAGGCGGCCCTCGCGTGAGGGGTCTGGAGCTTGAGTTTCGCACGGACCTCGGCGGCCCCGAGCACGCGGGCCCCCATGCCTTCCAGGATGGTTCGGGCGCGCGTCACGAGCTGACCGTTGGTGGCGGGCACGCCGCGGCTCAGAAAAAGGTTGTCCTCCAGGCCCACCCGGACGTTGCCGCCCGCCAGCGCCGCCATGGCGACGTAGGGGAGCTGGTTGCGGCCGATCGAGAAGGCGCTGAACACGCAGTCCTGTGGCAGGCGGTGCACCAGGGCCATGAGGCTCAGCGGATCGTCGGGCGCGCCGTAGGGAATGCCCATGCAGAGCTGGATCATCGCGGGCGCCTCGATCAGGCCCTCCTTGATGAGGTCGTGGACGAAGACGAGGTGGCCGGTGTCGAACACCTCCAGCTCGGGCCGGACGCCGAGCGCCTTCACCTGCGCCGCCATGGCGCGCAGGGTCGAGGGCGTGTTGGTCATCACGTAGTCGCCCAGCGAGAAGTTCATGGTGCCGCAGTCGAGCGTGCAGATCTCCGGCCGCAGCGCCGCCACGTGGGCCAGGCGCTCGGTCGGGCCCACCATGTCGGTGCCCGCGGGATCGAGTGGCAGCGGTGCCTCGCCCGCGCCAAACACCACGTCGCCGCCCATGCCGGCCGTGAGATTGAGCACCACGTCGGTACCGGACGCGCGGACGCGCTCCACCACCTCGCGATAGAGCGCCACGCCCCGCGCGGCCCTGCCGGTTTCGGGATCGCGGACGTGGATGTGGGCGATCGCGGCCCCGGCCCGGGCCGCCTCGACCGCGGCCTCGGCGATCTGCGCGGGCGTCACGGGCACGTGGGGACTCCTGCCCACCGTGTCGCCGGCCCCCGTCACGGCGCAGGTGATGAAGACGTCGTGGTTCATGCGCGGGACCGTTTCGCAAAAAGGGTTGCTGCGGCAGAATGGAGCGGTTCGGCACGGTCGCGGCCCGCGACCCGCGACGCGCGCTTGGGTGAATGCGACACGGCCGGGCAAGGAGCGGGAGCACGACGCTGATCGATCCGGACATCAGGGCTTTCGCGGCCGAAAGCGACAGCTTCTACCCGCCCGACGCCGGACGGCTCCCCTTGGGCGAGCAGCGCGCGCTCTACGAGAGCTACGCGCGGGCCTTCGCGCCGGGCTGGGCCGACGGCGTCGCGGTCGCGGACGCCTTGCTGCCCGTGGAAGACCGCGCGATCCCGCTGCGGCGCTACCGGCCCGGCGGCGCGGCCCGCGGCACGATCGTCTACGCGCACGGCGGTGGCTTCACGCTGGGATCGCTCGCGAGCCATGACGCGGTGGTGGCGCGGATCGCGGCCGCGACGGGCGCCACCGTCGTGGCGATCGATTACCGGCTCGTGCCCGAGCATCCCGTCATGGCGGCGGTCGAGGATGTCATGGCCGTCGCGGAGGCGCTGGCGGCGGATCGATCGCCGTGGGATGCGACCCCGGCCGGACCCCTGGTACTCGCCGGCGACAGCGCGGGCGGGACGCTCGCGGCCTCCGCGGCGCTCCGCCTGCGCGGGCGCGTGGCGCTCGCGGGGCTCGCCCTGGTCTACCCGATGCTCGGCTCGGAACCCGCCGAACCCGCTCGGACGACGGAGGCCAACGCCCCCATGTTGACTTTGGCGGAGGTGCGCGCCTGCAGCGCCGCCGTGCTGGCCGAACCCTGGTGCTTCCCGCTCGATGCCTCCTCGCTCGCGGGCCTGCCGCCCACGCTGCTGCTCGACGCCGAGCACGACCCGCTGCGGGACGATTGCGCGGCGTTCGCGGATCGCCTGCGCGACGCGGGCGTCCCGGTCGCGCACCGGCGTGGCGAGGGCCTCGTGCACGGATCCCTGCGCGCGATCGACCGCAGCGTCGCGGCCGCGCGGGGCTTCGCCTGGCTCACGGACGCGACGGCACGGCTGCTGCGGGGCGGAGCGATCACCTCACCCCAATGACCGGCGTGTTCGACGCGGCCGCGGGCTGCGGCGCCCATCGCCCTAGCATCGAACTTGCTTGATGAAACGGCAGCGAAAGGGGCGGGAGACGGGCATGGCTGGACGCGAGATTGGAGCGGTCACCGTCACCGAGACGGTCTGGATCCCCCTCGCGGACGGCACGAGGCTCGCGGCGCGCCTGTGGCTGCCCGAGGGGGCGGACCCCGTCCCGGCCATCCTCGAATACATCCCGTACCGGCGGCGGGACGGAACGCGGGGCCGCGACGAGCCCATGCACGGCTTCTTCGCGTCGCAGGGCTACGCGGCCCTGCGGGTCGACATGCGCGGCTCCGGCGACTCGGACGGGCTGCTCGCCGATGAATACCTCGCGCAGGAGCAGGACGACGCGCTGGAAGTGATCGCCTGGATCGGCGCCCAATCCTGGTGCTCGGGCGCGGTCGGCATGATGGGCAAGAGCTGGGGCGGCTTCAACTGCCTCCAGGTCGCGGCGCGCCGTCCGCCCGCGTTGAAGGCCATCGTCACGGTCTGCTCGACCGACGATCGCTTCGCCGACGACATCCATTACATGGGCGGCTGCCTGCTCAACGATAATCTGTGGTGGGGCACGATCATGCTGGCCTACCAAGCCCGGCCGCCGGACCCCGCGGTCGTGGGCGAGGGATGGCGGGCCGCCTGGCTGGAGCGGCTCGACGCCATGCCGTTCTGGCCAAAACTGTGGCTCGACCACCAGCGGCGCGACGCCTACTGGCGGCACGGCTCGGTGTGCGAGGACTGGGGCGCGATCCAATGCCCGGTCCTGGTCGTCGGGGGCTGGGGCGACGCCTACACGGGCGCGGTGCCGCGCCTGCTCGAACACCTGACGGCGCCACGGCGCGGCCTCATCGGCCCTTGGGCGCACATCTATCCCCACGACGGCGTGCCGGGTCCGGCCATCGACTTTTTGGGCGAGGCGGTCCGCTGGTGGGACGCCTGGCTGAAGGGTCACGATACCGGGGTCATGCAGGACGCCGCGCTGCGCGCCTTCGTCGAGGACTGGCAGTTACCGTCCACGACCATGACCGAGGCCAGGGGCCGCTTCGTCGGCGAAGCGTCCTGGCCGAGCCCGACCATCCGCGACCGCGTCTGGAATCTCGGCCGCGGCGTCCTCGCCGACGCGATCCCTGACCCGGAGCCGCAAGCGATCCGCTCGCCACAGTGGACCGGCGCCGCGGCAGGCGAGTGGATGGGCACGGGCGTGGCGGGCGAGCGTCCGGCCGATCAGCGCGGCGACGACGGCTTTTCTCTCTGTTTCGATACCGGCCCGCTGCCCGAGGCGATGGATGTGCTCGGCGCGCCGGTCGCCGACCTCCACCTCGCCGCCGACCGCCCGCAGGCCCAGGTCGCGCTGCGGCTGTGCGACGTGGCACCGGACGGGTCTTCGCTGCGCGTCAGCTACGCGGTGCTGAACCTGTCGCACCGGGACGGCTCGGGCGAGCCTCGCCCGCTGGTGCCGGGAGAGATTGTCGCGATCAAGGTGCCGCTCAAGGCGTGCGGCCACCGCTTCCCGGCGGGGCACCGCGTCCGGCTGGCGATCTCGACCGCCTACTGGCCGCTCGTCTGGCCCGCGCCCGAGGCCGCGACCGTGACGGTCGCGCGGGGGACCCTGAGCCTGCCGGAGAGACCGGCGCGGCCGGACGAGGCAGACATCGCCTTCCCGCCGCCGCGCCACGGGCCGCACGCGCCGCAAACGAAACTGCGCGAAGGCTCGGTCGAGCGGCAAACCAGCCTCGACCTGATCTCGGACACGGCCGTCACCGTGACACGCGGCGAGGGCGGGCTGTTCGGCGAGGGCGTGGTGCGGTGGGACGAGACGGGTACCGCCCAGTCGCACGACCTGACCCGCACGCTGACGATCAACGGGGCCGACCCTTCGAGCGCGAAGGCCGAGATCACCCAGCGCTACGCGATGGGTCGCGAGGGCTGGGCAATCGTGATCGAGAGCGTTACCGGCCTGAGCGCGGACGCCGAGGCGTTCCACATCACCGGGACGCTGCGGGTCAGCGAGAACGGAACGCCGGTCCACGCCCGCAGCTGGGACGAGCGTGTGCCGCGCGACAATCTCTGAGGGGACATGGCCGGGGTAGGACGGCCCGCGCGGGCACCCCTTGCCGTCACCGCGCGCGCCTCCGATAATCGCGTCACGGCCGCAAAGGCCCGTTCCCCGACCGCAGGACACCGCCGTCATGACCTCCCAGCCCAGTCCGGCCCCGCGACGGTCGAGCCGCAGCCTTCGTCCGCTGCTCGCGGCAGCGCTCGGCGTGGGCCTGCTGGGCGTACCCGTGGGGACCTCGATCCCGGCCGCGGCCAAGGGCATTCCCACCTCGCTGGCCGACCTCGCCGCCACCGTGGACGACGCGGTGGTCAACATCTCGGCCAGCCAGGTGGTGGAGCAGAAAGCCTCGGGCGACGCCCCCAAGCTGCCGCCCGGGACGCCGTTCGACGACCTGTTCGAGCAGTTCTTCAAGCGCCAGTTGCAGGGCCAGAACGGCGGCAATGACGACGTGCCCCACGCGCGCCGCTCCTCTTCGCTCGGCTCCGGCTTCGTGATCGACCCGTCCGGCATCGTGATCACCAACAACCACGTCATCGAGGACGCCAACGAGGTCACCGTGATCTTCACGGACGGCCGAAGGCTCCGGGCCGAGGTGGTGGGCAAGGACTCCAAGGTCGACGTGGCCGTGCTCAAGGTGAAGTCCGACACGCCGCTGAAGTCGGTGAAGTTCGCCGACAGCGACAAGGCCCGCGTGGGCGACCCCGTGATGGCGGTGGGCAACCCGTTCGGCCTGGGCGGCACGGTGACGTCGGGCATCGTGTCGGCCCGCAACCGCAACATCGACAGCGGTCCCTACGACAATTATATCCAGACCGACGCGTCCATCAACAAGGGCAATTCCGGCGGCCCGCTGTTCAACATGGACGGCGACGTGATCGGCATCAACACCGCCATCCTGTCGCCCTCGGGCGGGTCGATCGGCATCGGCTTCGCGACTCCCGCCAACGAGGTGATGCCCGTCATCGACCAGTTGCGCGAGTTCCACGAAACGCGGCGCGGCTGGCTCGGCGTCCGCATCCAGAGCGTGGACGACACGATCGCCGAGACGCTGGGGCTCGGCGCGCCGCGCGGCGCGCTGATCGCGGGCATCGACGAGAAGGGCCCCGCCAAGCCAGCCGGGTTGAAGGCGGGCGACGTGATCCTGACCTTCGACGGCAAGCCGGTGAAGGAGTCGCGCGACCTTCCCGCCATCGTGGCCCTGACGCCGGTGGGCAAGGAGGTGCCCGTTTCCATCATGCGCGACGGCAAGGAGCAGACCGTCACCGTCACGCTCGGGCGGTTGGAGGATACGGAGAAGGTGTCGGCCAAGGCGGAACAGCCCGACCAGCCCGCCCCGGCGGTCAAAAGCGCGCTCGGCATGAGCTTCGGCAAGCTCGACGACGACCTCAAGAAGAAGTTCTCGATCAAGGACGGCGTGAAGGGCGTCGTGGTGACCGACATCGACGGCGGTTCGGCCGCGGCCGACAAGGGCATCAAGGCGGGCGAGGTGGTGAGCGAGGTCAATCAGGAGCAGGTCGCCGAACCCGGCGACGTGGCCGCCAAGGTGGACGCCGCGAAAACGCAGGGGAAGAAGTCGGTGCTGCTGCTGGTGTCCAACGGCCAGGGCGACGTGCGCTTCGTGGCGGTGGGGCTGGAGTGAGGGAGCGGCCCAAAGCGGATCAACGGTTCTGTCGTCCCGGCCTCCGAGCCCATGTGCGCTAACTTAGACGACCTGCGCTGATCAACCCTCATCGGATCCCGGTCCGTCATCGCGAGCGAAGCGCGGCGATCCAGCCGGTTCGTCCAAGCGCAAACGTCGGCCCGTGAGCACGGCCCTCTGGCTTGCTTCGCTGCGCTCGCAAGGATGGCGTCTGCAAACAGAGTCTGCTCAGGGCAACTCGGTATAAGTTAGCGCCTATGGGCCTTGAGCAGGGCCCCACGGTGCCGCGCGCGGGTAGGTCCCGGATCTCCGCTGTCGCTCCGTCCGGGACGACAAAGGTGTGCCTCGCGGGGCGTCTCCGCGCCTCACCGCCCCAGGTAGACCTCGATCACCCGCGGGTCGGCGCTGACCTGGTCGAGCGGGCCTTCGGCCAGCACCGCGCCTTCGTGCAGCACGGTGACCTTGACGCCGAGGTCGCGCACGAAGGCCATGTCGTGCTCCACCACCACAACCGAGTGGTCGACGGCGATGTCGCGCAGGAGTTCGGTGGTGGCGGCCGTTTCGGCGTCCGTCATGCCCGCCACGGGCTCGTCCACCAGCAGCAGCTTCGGGTCCTGGGCGAGCAGCATGCCGATCTCCAGCCACTGCTTCTGCCCGTGGCTGAGGTCGGCCGCGGGGCGGCGGCGGTGGTCGATCAGCCGGATCGTGCGCAGGATGGCCTCGACGCGCGCGGCCTGCTCGGGCTTCGGCCGGCCGAATAGCGTTGCGAAGGCCCCGCGCGGGGCCTTCAGCGCCAGCATCACGTTGGTCTCGACGTCGTGGTTCTCGAACACGGTCGGCTTCTGGAACTTGCGGCCGATGCCGAGCGTGGCGATGGCGGCCTCGTCGAGCCTGGTGAGGTCGGTGGTGCCGCCGAAGAACACCTGCCCCTCGTCGGGCCGGGTCTTGCCGGTGATGACGTCCATCATGGTGGTCTTGCCGGCGCCGTTGGGGCCGATGATGGCCCGCATCTCGCCGGGCGCCAGGGTGAGCGACAGTCCGCGCAGCGCCTTGTAGCCGTCGAACGACACCTTCACGTCGTCGAGGTAGAGCAGCGAGGAGGTGAGCGCCCCGGCCGTCATCAGGCCTGTTCCGGCAGCGCGGGGATCTGCTCCTCGGGCACGACGGGGCGCTCGGTCGGCGGCCGCGGGCTGCGGCCCGCCGTCAGCCGGTCGAACAGGCCCAGGATGCCGCGCGGCAGGAACAGGGTCACCACGACGAACAGGGCGCCCAGCGCGAACAGCCAGTCCTCGGGCAGCGCGCCGGTGAAATAGGTCTTGCCCCAGTTGACCAGCACGGCGCCGAGCGCCGCACCCACCAGCGTGCCGCGGCCGCCCACCGCCACCCAGATCACCGCCTCGATGGAATTGGCCGGGGCGAACTCGCCCGGGTTGATGATGCCGACCTGCGGCACGTAGAGCGCCCCCGCGACGCCCGCCATGGCGGCCGACAGCGTGAACACCAGCAGCTTGTAGCGGTCTACCCGGTAGCCCAGGAACCGCGTGCGGCTCTCGGCGTCGCGGATGGCCACCACCACCTTGCCGAACTTGGAGGTCACCACCGCGGCGGCGATCAGGTAGCCCAGCGCGAGTGCCAGGGCCGAGGCCGCGAACAGGCCGGCGCGCGTGGCATCCGCCGAGACGGTGAAGCCCAGGATGTCCTTGAAGTCGGTGAGGCCGTTGTTGCCGCCGAACCCCATGTCGTTGCGGAAGAAGGCGAGCAGCAGCGCGTAGGTGAGCGCCTGGGTGATGATGGACAGGTAGACGCCCGTGACCCGCGAGCGGAACGCCAGCGCGCCGAACAGAGCGGCCAGGATGCCCGGCACCAGCACCACCATGAGGCAGGCGTAGGCGAAGGACTTGAAGCCCCACCAGGTAGGAGGCAGCGCCTGCCAGTTCAAAAAGACCATGAAGTCCGGCAGGTCCGGGTTGGCGTAGACCCCGCGGGCGCCGATCTGGCGCATGAGGTACATGCCCATGGCGTAGCCGCCCAGCGCGAAGAAGGCGCCGTGGCCGAGCGACAGGATCCCGCAATAACCCCACACGAGGTCGAGCGCCACCGCGAGCAACGCGTAGGTGAGGTATTTGCCGAATAGCGCCACGACGTAGGGCGGCACGTGCAGGGCGTTGTCGGGCGCGGTACCGAGCGACAGCGCCGGGACCAGCACGCCGGCGGCGAGGACCACGAGGAGGAAGGCGATGCCGCGTCGGTCCAGGAGGGGGGTGGGGCGCAAGGCTCAAGCCTCCACGGCACGGCCCTTGAGGGCGAACAGCCCGCGCGGGCGCTTCTGGATGAACAGGATGATGAAGACCAGCACGGCGATCTTGGCCAGCACCGCGCCCGCCACCGGCTCCAGGAACTTGTTGGCGACCCCCAGCGTCAGCGCCGCCACGAGCGTCCCCCACAGATTGCCCACGCCGCCGAAGACCACGACCATGAAGCTGTCGATGATGTAGCCCTGCCCGAGGTTGGGCGACACGTTGTCGATCTGGCTCAAAGCCACGCCCGCGATGCCCGCGATCCCCGACCCGAGCCCGAAGGCCAGCGCGTCGACCCGGCCCGTGAAGATGCCCATGGCGGCGGCCATGCGCCGGTTCTGCGTCACGGCGCGGATGCGCAGGCCGAAGGGCGTCGCGCGCAGCACCAGTTGCAGGCCGACGAAGACGAGGATCGTGAACACGATGATCCACAGCCGCCCGGAGGTGATCTCCAGCCCGCCGAGCCGGAACGAGCCCGCCATGAAGGCGGGCGCGCCCACGTCCCGGTTATTGGCGCCGAACGCCGAGCGCACGGCCTGCTGCAGGATCAGCGACAGGCCCCAGGTGGCGAGCAGCGTTTCGAGTGGCCGGCCGTAGAGGTGGCGGATGACGGTCCGCTCGATCGCGATCCCCACCGCGCCCGACACCCCGAAGGCCAGCGGCAGGGCGATGAGCAGCGAGGCGTCGAACAGGCCGGGCGCGTGGGCGCGGATCACCTCCTGCACCCCGAAGGTCGTGTAGGCGCCCAGCATCACCATCTCGCCGTGCGCCATGTTGATGATGCCCATCACCCCGAAGGTGATCGCGAGCCCGATCGCGGCCAGCAGCAGGACGGACCCCAGCGACAGCCCGTACCAGACGTTCTGCAGCGCCCCCCACAGCGCGAGCCGGGTCTGGATGGAGCCCGCCGCCGCCTTCGCGGCGACGCGGACGCCGTCGAGCGAAGCATCGTCGGGCGAGGCGCTGGCGAGCGGGGTGAGCAGGCCCAGCGCGTCCTGGTCGCCGCGCGCCTTCAGCGTGGCGACGGCCGCGAGCTTGTCGGCCGCGGAGGCGTCGGGCTTGGCGGCCAGCACGGCGGCGCGGGCCTGATCGAGCGCCGCCTTGACGGTCGGATCGGTTTCCTTGGCGAGCGCGGTGTCGAGGCCGGGCAGCGCGGTGGCGGCGTGGGAGGCGAACACCGCGCGGGCGGCGTCGAGGCGCTTGGCGGGATCGGGCGACAGCAGGTCGAGCGACCCGCCCGCGGACGCGAGCTTGCTGCGCACGCCGTTGTTGAGGCGGACCTTCTTGAGCGCGTCGACCGAGACGTCGGGGGATGCGGGAGCGCCGGTCCTGGCATCGCGCAGCGCGCCCGCCTCGTCCTTGAAATAGACCTGGTGCGAGCCGGGATCGACCAGGAGGCGGCCATCGCCGAGCGCGTTCAGGACCGCGGACGCGGTCGGGGCGCCGCTGGCCGCGATGGCGTCGACGCCACGCTCGGTTTCGGGGAACTTGTCGGGGGCGAAATGGGCGAGCGCGTCGTCGACCGGGTCGGCGCAGGCGGGGAGCGACGTCAGCACGGCCGAAAGGATTGCGATAAGAAGAGCGATGGATCGCACGGGAGTCCCCTCATCCGCCCTGTCGGGCACCTTCTCCCGCCACGCGGGAGAAGGGCAGGTTGCATCAGCTCCTCAGGCGGCCCCGCCGCACTTGCCGGTCTTCACGTTGAAGTTGCCGCACGACAGCGGCTTGCGCCAGTCGCCGATCAGGTCCTTGGAGCCTTCGAGGTAGGGCGACCATTCCTGCGCCACCACGAGGCCGGGCGTCTGCCACACCGTGTTCATCTGCCCGTCGGCCTGGATCTCGCCGATGTAGACGGGCTTGGTGATATGGTGGTTCGGCATGATGGTCGAGTAGCCGCCCGACAGGTTGGGTACGGACACGCCGATCAGCGCGTCGATCACCGGATCGGCCTTGAAGGTACCGGCCTTCTCGACGCCCTTCACCCAGGCGTTGAAGCCGATGTAATGGGCCTCCATGGGGTCGTTGGTGGTGCGCTTCGCGTTCTTGGTGAAGGCCTTCCAACGGTCGATGA
>CAXTFJ010000138.1:0-12249 GCA_964243405.1 uncultured Lichenihabitans sp.
CCATGCGCGACCTCGTCAAGAACTGCCTGCGCATGCGGCCCGAGCGGATCATCGTGGGCGAGGTGCGCGGCCCCGAGGCCTTCGACCTGCTGCAGGCGATGAACACCGGCCACGACGGCTCCATGGGCACGCTGCACGCCAACTCTCCGCGCGAGGCGCTGAGCCGCCTCGAATCCATGATCACGATGGGGGGCTACTCGCTGCCGTCGCGCACCATCCGCGAGATGGTCGTGACCTCGGTCGACGTCATCATCCAGGCCGCCCGCCTGCGCGACGGCTCGCGCCGCATCACCCACATCACGGAGGTGCTGGGTCTGGAAGGCGATGTCATCATCACCCAGGACCTGTTCGTTTACGAGATCACCGGCGAGGACGCGCAGGGCAAGCTGAAGGGCCGCCACCGGTCCACCGGCATCGGCCAGCCCCGCTTCGCCGAGCGCGCCCGCTACTTCGGCGAGGAGGCCCGGCTCGCGGCCGCCATCGACGAGGCGGAGGTGCTGGGAGAATGATGCGCTGAGGCATTCAGCCGGACCCGGCCGCACGGCGGCAACCGCCCGTCGCGTGCGGGAAAGCCAGCGTCCCGTGCGGACGCCTCCATCCCTACCTCTTTTGAAGGAACAAGGGCTCCCTTGTCTGGCTGGCGGAACGCGGTGCTAATCCCGTCGAACCGTGAGTGACATCCATGCCGACCGCGTCCCTGTCCATCGATCCAAATGTCTTTACCGGCTCGTTCAATGTACAGCCGTTTGGATTCACCCACGACCTCAGTGCACTGAAGATCTTTCAGTTCGACGTCCTCAGGGAGCTCGCGTGGAAATACGGCGACAACCGTCGGGATTTCTTTATCTCGGCCGGCGCCCAGGCGCCGGGGGCCGTGTTCCGGGATGTGCCGGAACTGACGAGTAAGCCGAATGTGGCCCTGGACCACCTTGAAACCAACCGCTGCCGGATTCTTCTGAAGCGGCCGGAAAACTACGAGCCCGGCTTCAAGGATCTGCTTGCAACCCTCGTCGACCAGATCAATCATCTGCGTGGGAAGCAGGGCGAGACCGACAGGATCCTGCGGTTGGAATCGGCAATCCTGATCAGCTCAGCCAAGACGACGACGCCCTTCCACTTCGATCCGGAAATCGGCTTCTTCTCGCAGATCGAGGGCAGCAAGGAGTACCACGTCTACAGGCCGGACGTGGTGAGCGAGGACGAGCTCGAGCGTTTCTATCGCAACAACGCGGTCGACATTGCGCAGGTCAGTCTCAAGGACAGGGACCCCAGCCGGGAGAACGTCTTCATGCTGACCGCGGGGCATGGTTTCCATCAGCCGCAGAACGCGCCGCACTGGGTCCAGACGGGGGAGGGGCGCTCCGTATCCTACACGTTCGTGTTCGACACCCAATCGACCCGCGCGCGGGGGCGGGCCCGAGCCTTCAACTATTACGAGCGGAAACTCGGCCTTTCGCCCGCCTCGCCGGGCCACAAGCCCATCGTGGACTCCGTGAAGGCGCAAACGATGGAACTGGCCCTGCCGCTCCGCAAGCTCGTCGGCCGCGGCCTCCAGTACGCATCGCTCCGCTGATCGTCGAGTCCGCGACGGCGCAGGTGGTTCGACGGATTGCCACTCCGTTGAGCGGCCCTTTCCGGCCCTGCGTGCTTCCTGCCGCGAACGATCCTTTAACCGCGTCCGCATAAGCTGGGGCAGTCGAGGTCGCGTCGCGTCGGGTTCTGCGTTTCATGGATACCAGTCTTCTGATGACGGCGGCCCTGGGCCTGCTGGCGCTGGGCGCCGTGGCCTTCGTGGCCTATCCCTACCTGTCGGGCGACATCAAGGCCGAGCGCCGCCGGGCGGCGCTGCAGTCGGGCGGGGCCAAGCGCGCCAACGAACGGGTGGTGGACGCCGCCAACCGCCGCAAGCAGGTGGCCGACAGCCTGAAGGAGATCGAGCAGCGCAACGGCAAGAAGAAGGTCTCGCTGGAGACCAGGATCGGCCAGGCCGGGCTCGCCTGGAGCAAGCAGACCTACGTCGTCTTCAGCGCCGTCGCGGCGCTCGCGCTCGGGGGCGGCGTCTTCGTCGTCAACGGCAGCCCGCTCTTCGCGGCCGCCGCGGCGGGCGTGGGCGGCCTCGGGCTGCCGAAATGGTACCTGTCGTTCCGCCGCAAGCGCCGCATGAACAAGTTCCTGCACGAGTTCCCCACCGCGGTCGACATCATCGTGCGCGGCATCAAGGCGGGCCTGCCGCTGGCCGACTGCCTGCGGGTGATCGCGACCGAAGCCTCCGAGCCGGTCCGCTCCGAGTTCCGCCACATCATGGAAGCGCAGTCGGTGGGGCTCAGCATCGGCGAGGCGGTCGAGCGCATCGCCGAGCGCGTGCCGGTGCCCGAGGCGAACTTCTTCGCCATCGTGATCAGCATCCAGCAGAAGGCGGGCGGCAACCTGTCGGAAGCGCTCTCGAACCTGTCGCGCGTGCTGCGCGACCGCAAGAAGATGAAGGCCAAGGTCAGGGCCGTGTCGTCGGAGGCCAATTCCTCGGCGATGATCATCGGCGCCATGCCCTTCGCGGTGGGGACCCTGCTCTACATCACCTCGCCCCGCTACATCGAGCTGCTTTGGACGACGGACACGGGCCGGATGATGATGGGGATCGGCGCGGTCTGGATGGGGGTCGGCGTCGCGGTCATGAAGAAGATGATCGCCTTCGAGATCTGACCGGCCCCGTTCCCGCCCGTTCCGGACCCCTCCCATGCTCGACCTCGTCTACGCCAGGCTGAACGACACCCAGTTCCTGATGGGGCTGCTCATCGCGGTGGCGACGGCCGCCACCGTGCTGACGGTCGCCATGCCGCTCCTGCAGACCGACACGCTCGGCAAGCGCATGAAGTCGGTCGCCACCGAGCGCGACCGCATCCGCGCCCGCGAGCGCGAGCGGCTCGCCAAGACGGGGGGCAAGCGCGCTTCGCTGCGCACCGAGCCCAAGGCCTACATGCTGTCGGTGGTGGAGCGCTTCAGCCTGTCGCGCTGGCTCGGCACCGAGAAGGCCAAGACGCAGCTCGCCATGGCGGGGTTCCGCGGGCCGCAGGCGGAGACCGCCTTCCTGTTCTTCCGCCTCGTGTCGCCCATCGCGGTGAGCGCGGTCGCGGCCTTCTACATCTTCGTGGTGCTTGACCTCGACTATTCCTTCGAGGTCAAGCTGGGGGCCTGCATCCTGGCGGCCTACATCGGCATCAAGGCCCCGGAACTCTACCTCAAGAACCGGACCACCAAGCGGCGCAAGTCGATCGGCCGCGCCTATCCCGACACGCTGGACCTGCTGCTCATCTGCGTGGAATCCGGCATGTCGATCGAGCACGCCTTCCGCAAGGTCAGTACGGAGATCGGGTCGCAATCGGTCGCCATGGCCGAGGAGATGACGCTCACCACCGCCGAGCTGTCCTTCCTGCCCGACCGGCGGCAAGCCTACGAGAACCTGTCGACGCGCACCGGCACCGAGAGCGTGCGCGCGCTCGTGACCGTGCTGATCCAGGCCGAGCGCTACGGCACGCCGCTCGGCACCGCGCTGCGCGTGCTCAGCCAGGAAAGCCGCGACGCCCGCATGACGGAAGCCGAGAAGAAGGCCGCGAGCCTGCCCCCGAAGCTCACCGTGCCCATGGTGCTGTTCTTCCTACCGGTGCTGTTCATCATCATCATGACGCCGGCGGTGATCCAGATCATGGCGACGAAGTAGGGACAGAATCTAAAACTTAAAAATCGCCAGGTTAGCTACCAGTTTCAGCTCATCTCGTCGGTGCAGAAAGTGATCCGATAACGACAGAATGCTCCTTTTCTTTAATTGCAATGAAAATATTTTCCGACCCTATAGGGTTGTCTTCGCTATCGAGCCCAAGCAGAGTCGTGGCTGCGATGCCTTCCGGAAGTGTTTGAACCGACTTCAGTTTGCTATTCATTTTTCGGGTTCTTGTTCCCAAGTTTGCTACAGATTTTGCTGCAGTGTCGAGTTGATTTCCAAGTTTATCGACGACTTCAATGTATTTTCTGAACTCAGTTTGTACTGCTCCAAGAATCTGCCAGACCTCACCGGATCGTTTCTCGATGGCGAGAGAACGGAAACCCATTTGAAAAGCGTTCAGGATGGCCGAGAGCGTAGTTGGACCAGCCAGCGTCACCTTATGATCACGCTGTAAATACTCAAAAACACCTACCTGCCTCAACATTTCAGCGTACAACCCCTCCGTTGGCAGGAACAGGATGGCGAAGTCCGTCGTCCTCGGTGTATTAATGTACTTCGCGCAGATCTCCTTCGCGCAGGCTCGTACTTGTCCTTCTAACTGCTTGCGCAATGCGACAATTTGCTCTCCGTTTCCGGCTTCGGACGCCTCAAGCAGTCGCTCGTATGTTTCTCTCGGGAATTTGGCGTCAATTGGAAGTAGGACTTCCGCACCCGCGGCTTTACCAGGAAAGCGTACAGCAAATTCTACGCGTTCAGCTGAGCCATCTTTCACCTGCGCATTTTTGATGTACTGCTCGGGTGATAAGAACTGTTCGAGTAGCATTTCCAGTTGAACTTCACCAAATGTTCCGCGCACCTTCACATTCGTGAGTACATTCTTAAGATCGCCCACATTTGAAGCAAGACTTCTCATTTCACCTAGGCCTTCATGGACGCGTGCCAGTTAGTCGACGACCCGATTGAAGGACTCTCCGAGCCGGCTTTCTAAAGTGGAGTGCAATTTCTCATCGACGGTCTGGCGCATTTCGTCGAGCTTTGACGCGTTCTGGACCCTTATGGCGTCCAAGCGTTCCTCCACGGACTTCCTTAGTGCTTCGCTCGACTTTTCGTTCTTTTCACCCATGGCATCCAAGGCAGAAGTGCTCTTATCCAGGCGCTCGCGCTGCTGCTCGCTCATTTCTCCCAGAATTGATGATACGTGGCCGCCCAAGTGTTGGAAATTTCGTCCAAGTTCTTCGCGCAGTCCTTTAGCTTCTTCTGCCTGCTTAAATGATGCAGTTTCAAGTTTTACCTCGACCAGGGTACGGAGAGTCTCTCTATTTTTGTCCGCTGACTCGCCCATTTGAGCCATGTCCAAATCCAGCTTCCTCGCCATACGATCAATTGTGACCTTCGCAGTGTCGAAACGCTCCTTCTGGTGTTCGCTTACCTCGCCCAGTGTCGTAATCAAGCCATCCCGAATAATTTGTAAACCCTGTCCTAACTCTTCACGAACCTGTTTTGCCGCTTCAGCTTGTTTAGCTGCAGCCCCGTCAAGTTTGATGTCAAATAAGTCTCGCAGAGCGTCGCGGTCGCGTCCGGCATCTTCGCGGAAGCGAGTCACGTCGGCATCGACTTTATCCCCCATGCCGCAAATTCTGCTATCAATGGCCGTTACGCCCAGAGCCAATTCTTCGTTCAAGACCCTGACCTTCAGGTCTATACCTTGACCAAAAATACTGAATGCTTTAGAAAGACTGTCCCGAATCTCATTGAGGTTATACGACAGCTCCTGGCGTGCATTCCGCGCTTGGTCCTCGGCTCCTTTTCGGGTTAGCTCGGCTTCGCTCCTAAGAATTTGTGCCATGGCGTCTTTTGTAAGCGTGTCGGAACCCTTCAATTTGCCGATCTGCCTAAGTGAGAACGCGATGAGAAACAGGGTAACGGCCGCGAGTGCAACGAGAACAATCAGCAACGACTCAACCATGTTAAAACCGGCTCCGAATCCTCGAGTCCAGACATAGAAAAGGTTGCTATTGCCCTGCAACAGGATGAATGGGGTGTAGCAGCACACGCTCCGCGCGAGTGTCGTCGAGGTCACACCAGCTTTTTCTGGACCTGTTGCGAGCGCGATTCGAACCGCCCTGCAGCTGCCGCTTGCATCCCGCCCGCCGGGCTGGCAAGCCGGCCCCATGCTCCAGCGCCCGCTTCCCTCCCCTGTCCGCCGGACGGGGATGCCCGATGTCGTCCGGGGTATCGGACTGGGGGCGCTCGGCTACACCTGCTTCTCCATGCAGGATGCGACCGTCAAATGGCTGGGCGCCCGCTACTCGGTGCCTGAGATCCTGTTCGTACGCAGCCTCGTCATCGTCGCGGTGGCGCTGCTGATCGGGCGTGGCCGGGGCGCGAGCGACCTGCTGCGCAGTTCGCGCAAGGCCACCATCGCGCTCAGGGCCGGGCTGATGCTGACCGCCTGGCTGTTCTACTACAACGCCGCCCCGCTTCTGCCGCTGGGGCAGTTGACGACGCTGTACTTCGCGGCGCCCATCGTGGCCGTGGTGCTGTCGGTGCCCATCCTGCGGGAGCGGGTCGACCTTCCTCGCGTGCTCGCCGTGCTGGCGGGCTTCGCGGGCGTGGTGCTGGCCGCCAAGCCCGGCGCCTCGGTCGACCCCGTGCCGGCCGGCATGGCGCTGGTGGCCGCCTGCTGCTGGGGCCTGAGCGTCATCCTGGCGCGCCTGATCAGCCGCACGGAGTCCACCGTGAACCAGATGCTGGTCACCAACGGGCTGTTCGTGGTGGCCTGCGGGCTGCTGCTCCCCGGCCACCTGCTGCTCCCCGGCGCCTTCGACCTCATGCTGATGCTGGGCATCGGGCTGGCTGGCGGACTGGGGCAGTTCTTCCTGTTCGAAGGCTACCGCTCCGCGCCGGCTAGCGTGCTGGCACCCGTCGAGTATACCGGCCTCGTCTGGGCCTTCCTGTTCGGCTACCTGGTCTTCGCCGAGGTGCCGGGCCCCAACGTGTTCGCGGGCGCGGTGCTGATCGTGGGCGGCAGCGTGGGCCTGCTGTGGGTCGAAGGGCGACGCGCCACGGCACCCGCGCGGGCGGCGGGGCGGGGAGAGATCTGATGGGCGACGGCGTGGGCCCGCGCACGGGCGGGCGGATCCTCGTGGACCAGCTGGTCGCGCAGGGCGTGGATCACGTGTTCTGCGTGCCGGGCGAAAGCTACCTCGCGGTGCTGGACGCGCTGCACGACGCGCCCGTCGCCCTCACCGTCTGCCGGCAGGAGGCCGGGGCCGCCATGATGGCGGACGCCGTCGGCCGCCTGACCGGGCGGCCCGGAATCGCCATGGTGACGCGGGGGCCGGGCGCCACCAACGCGGCGCACGGCCTGCACATCGCCGAGCACGACGGCGTGCCCCTCATCCTGTTCGTGGGGCAGGTCGAGCGCGGCATGCGGGGCCGCGGCGCCTTCCAGGAGATGGACTACCGCGCCTTCTTCGGCTCGGTCGCCAAATGGGTGGTGGAGGTCGACGACCCCGCCCGCCTCCCGGAACTGGTGTCGCGCGCCTTCCGTACCGCCATGCAGGGGCGGCCCGGCCCCGTGGTGGTGTCGCTGCCCGAGGACATGCTGGTGGAGAGGGCCGACGTGCCCGACGCGCCGCGCGTCGAGCCGGTGCTGGCCTGGCCGGGCCTGACCCAGATGGCGTCGCTGCAGAAGCTGCTGTGGGAGGCCCGGCGCCCCGCGCTGGTGCTGGGCGGAGGCGGCTGGACGGCCCGCGCGGTGGCGGGCGTGACGCGCTTCGCCGAGCGGTTCGAGCTGCCGGTCGCGACCTCCTTCCGCCGCGCCGGGCTGTTCGACGCCCATCACCCGAGCTACGCGGGCGAGATCGGCATCGGCCCCAACCCGAAGTTGCGCGACCGGCTGGCCGCGGCCGACCTCGTGATCCTGCTGGGCGGCCGCATGGCGGAGGTGCCCTCGCAGGGTTACACGCTGTTCGCGATCCCGGAGCCGCACCAGAAGCTCGTCCACGTCCACCCCGACGCATCCGAACTCGGCCGCGTCTACCACCCCCACCTCGGGATCGAAGCCTCCCCGCAGACCTTTGCGGCGGCGCTGGAAAGCGTGCAGCCGCCGCCGGGCGGCGTGTCCTGGGCCGACGACACCCGGGCGGCCCGCGCCGACTATCTCGCCTGGACGGAGCGGCCCCCCGCGCCCGTACCGGGCCGCGTCGACATGGGCGCAGTGATCTGCGGCCTGCGCGAGCGCCTGCCCGCCGACGCGGTGCTCACCAACGGGGCGGGCAATTACGCGATCTGGGTCAACCGTTTCATCCGGTACCGCGGGTTCGGCACCCAACTCGCCCCCGCATCCGGCTCGATGGGCTACGGCCTGCCGGCCGCGGTCGCGGCCAAGCGGCTCCACCCGGAGCGCACCGTCGTGTGCTTCGCGGGCGACGGCTGCTTCCTGATGAACGGCCAGGAGTTCGCGACCGCGGTGCACCATCGCCTCGCCCTCGTGGTCGTGGTGGTGGACAACGGCATGTACGGCACCATCCGCATGCACCAGGAGCGGGACTACCCGACGCGGGTGTCGGGCACGGGGCTCACCAACCCGGACTTCGCGGCGCTGGCCCGCGCCTACGGCGGCCACGGCGAGACCGTGGAGGACACGGCAGCCTTCCCGGCCGCCTTCGACCGGGCGTTGGCCTCCGGGCAGCCAGCCATCGTCCACGTGAAAACCGACCCCGAGGCGCTGACCCCGACGCTGACGGTCGCGGGCCTGCGCGCGCGGGGCTGATCCTGCCCCCGACCAGCATCGTGCCTCTCCACGGCTGGGCTTCCTGCCCTTCGCCCCGCTTGCGGGGAGAAGGTGCCCGACAGGGCGGATGAGGGGCCCCGTCGCGCGTGGCCCCACCCTCATGCATCCGTCGGACACCTTCTCCCGCCCTGGCGGGCGAAGGACAGAACCGGCAGGCTGCCGACATGTTTCGATGCCGTGGGACGCCATTCCCGAGCCCAGACGACGGCGAAGGCGGATCGCGCCAAGCCACACCCGCGGGCGAAGTTAAGACCGACCCGGCACCCGCCCCGCGCAATTTCCGCGCGATTGCGCTAAAAGCGCGGCAATCGAGGCGCGGGAAGGGAACCATCATGGCGCAACAGGGTCCGACGCACCTGCTCGGCGCGCGCCGCTTCGCGCCCCTGTTCTGGACGCAGGCGCTGGGCGCCTTCAACGACAATTTATTCAAGCAGGCCATGGTGCTGCTGCTGGTGTTCCGGGCGGGATCGGCCGCCGCGCTGAGCCCCGCGGCGCTGACCGGGCTCGCGAGCGCCACCTTCGTGATCCCCTCCATCCTGCTTTCGGCGCTCGCGGGCAGCCTCGCGGACCGGATGGACAAGGCGGTGCTCGCGCGGCGGCTGAAGCTCGCGGAACTGGCCGTGATGGCGCTCGCCGCGGGCGCCCTGTTCTCCGGCAACGTGTATGCGCTGTTCGCGGTGCTGCTGCTGCTGGGGTGCCAGTCGGCGCTGTTCGGTCCGGTCAAGTACAGCCTTCTCCCAGCCCACCTCGCGAGCGGCGAACTGGTGACAGGCAACGCGTTGATCGAGGGCGCGACCTTCGTGGCGATCCTGGTGGGCAGCATCGGGGGCGGGCTCATGATCCGCTCCGGCACCGCGACGGTGCCGGTCGCCATCATCGTCACCGCCGCGCTCGGCTGGCTCACCTCGACGATCATTCCCGCGGCGCCGCCAGCGCCCGGCGCCGAGACCAAGCCGTCGGGTACGCTCGCGATCCTGCGCGAAGCGCGCGCCAACCGCCGGGCCTGGCTGTCGATCCTGGGCATCTCCTGGTTCTGGTCGGTGGGGCTCGTGCTGCTGTCCTTCGTGCCGCCGCTGGCCCGCGACATTTTTGGCGGCGACGAGGTGGTGGCGAGCGTCCTGCTCGGCCTGTTCTCGGTCGGCATCGCGGTGGGCTCGCTCGCCTGCGCGCGGCAGCTCAAGGGGGAGATCACGGCGCGGCCCGTACCCTTCGCGGCCCTCGCCATCTCGGCGCTGCTGGTCGTGTTCGCGATCGTCGTGGCGGCGCTGCCCGGCCCCGCCGCGCTCGACCGCCCGCTGTCCGCCGTGCTGGCCTCGCCCGGCGCGTGGCTGGTCTGCGCCGTGCTGTTCGGCCTCGCGGTGGCTGCGGGCTTCTACGCCGTGCCGCTCTACGCCCTGCTCCAGCACGCCGCGCCCGAAGGCGGCAAGGCGCGGGCGATCGGCGCCAACAACGTCGTCAACTCGCTGTTCATGGCGGCCGCCACCGCGGTGCTCGTGGCCCTCGCGGCGCTGGGCCTCGGCCTGCCCGGCCTGGCGCTGGTGCTGGCCGCCCTCAACCTCGTCGCCACCGCCATCACCGTGCGGCTGCTGTCGCGCGAGGTGCTCAAGGCGGTGGTGCGCGCGATCCTCACCGCGCTCTACCGCGTGGAAGTGCGCGGCGACCCCGTGACGGCGCTGTCGGGCGCGCGCCGCATCGTGGTCGCCAACCACCAGTCCTTCCTGGACGGGCTGGTGGTGGCGGCCTTCCTGCCCGGCGACCCCGTGTTCGCCATCGACACGCTGATCGCCTCGCAATGGTGGACGCGACCGCTCCTGGCGCTGGTGGACTTCGCCAGCGTCGACCCCTCGAACCCGATGGCGCTGAAATCGCTCGCCCGCGAGGTCGAGCGCGGCCGCACCCTGGTGATCTTTCCCGAGGGGCGGCTGACCGTCACGGGCTCGCTCATGAAGGTCTACGACGGCCCCGGCCTGATCGCCGACCGCACGGGCGCCGACGTGATCCCCGTGCGGCTCGACGGCGTGCAGCACACGCCCTTCACCCGCATGGGGACCGAGGTGGTGCGTCACCTCCGGCCCAAGGTCGTCATGACGGTGCTGCCCGCCCGCCGCCTCGCGGTGCCCGCCGACATCCAGGGCCGTGAGCGCCGCAAGGCCGCCGAGCAGGTGCTCTACGACCTGATGACCGACATGATGTTCCGCACCTCCGCGATGGACCGCACCCTGTTCGGCGCGCTGGCCGACGCCGCGACGCTGAACGGGCGCGGCCGCATCGCGGTGGAGGACGTGGGCTTCGCGCCGATGAGCTACGGGCGGCTGGTGACGGCCGCGCTCGCGCTCGGCGCCAAGCTGAGGACGGTCGCGCCCGCGGGCGAGCCGGTGGGCGTGCTGCTGCCCAACTCCGTCGGCGCGGTGGTGACCTTCTTCGCCCTGCAGGCCGCGGGGCGCGTGCCCGCCATGCTGAACCTGTCGGCGGGCGCGGGCGGCATGGCGGCGGCCTGCCGCGCGGCAGGCGTTTCGACCGTGCTGTGCTCGCGCTTGTTCGTCGAGAAGGGCAAGATCGAGGACGTGGTGGCCGAGCTCGGCCGGTCGGTCAGGATCGTCTACCTGGACGACGTGCGTCCCACCCTCACCCGCCGCGACAAGGTGACGGCGCTGCTGCGCGCCCGCGGGCCCGCCGCCAACCTCGGCCACGGCGACCCCGACGCGGTGGCCGTGGTGCTGTTCACCTCGGGTTCCGAGGGCAGCCCCAAGGGCGTGGCGCTGACCCACCGCAACCTCATCGCCAACTGCCACCAGCTGCGCTCGCGCATCGCGCTGAATTCGCGCGACATTGTGTTCAACGCGCTGCCGATGTTCCATTCCTTCGGGCTGACGGTGGGGACGTTGATGCCGGTGCTGGGCGGCATGAAGGCCTTCATGTATCCCTCGCCGCTGCACTACCGGATCGTGCCCGAACTGGTCTACCAGACCAACGCCACCATCTTCCTCGCCACCGACACGTTTCTGCGCGGCTACGCGAAGGCCGCGAACCCCTACGACTTCCAGTCGGTACGCATCGTGGGGGCGGGGGCCGAGCGGGTGACGGAGGAAACGCGCCGCATCTGGTCCGAGCGCTTCGGCATCCGCATCCTGGAAGGCTACGGCGTCACCGAGACCGCACCCGTGATCGCCTTCAACACGCCCATGCACGCCCGCCCCGGCACGGTGGGCCGCCTGATGCCCGGCCTCGAATACCGGCTCGACCCCGTGCCCGGTATCGCCGAGGGCGGGAAACTGGTGGTGCGCGGCCCCAACATCATGGCGGGTTACCTGCGCGAGTCGGCGCCCGGCGTGCTGGAGCCGGTGGCGGACGGCTGGTACGACACGGGCGACATCGTCACCGTGGACGCCGACGGCTACATCGCGATCAAGGGCCGCGCCAAGCGCTTCGCCAAGATCGCGGGCGAGATGGTGTCGCTGGGCGCCGTGGAGGACCTGGCGGCCCGCGTGTCCCCCACCTTCCGCCACGCCGCGTTGGCCCGCCCCGACCCGCGCAAGGGCGAGCAGGTCGTGCTGCTCAGCGAGGACCCGAGCCTCGACCGCGACCGCCTCGTGCGCGCCGCCGCCGCCGCGGGCCTGCCCGAAATCATGCTGCCGCGCGAGGTCTTGGCCGGCCGGGTGCTGCCGGTGCTGGGGACGGGGAAGACGGATTATCCGGCGCTGGAGGCGAGTTTGGCGGGGGAGAGGAAGGCGGC
>CAXTFJ010000139.1:0-12010 GCA_964243405.1 uncultured Lichenihabitans sp.
ACCCCGCACGAGGCGGCGGGCGAGGACGCGACCTACATCTCCCGCATCCGCGAGGATCCGACCGTCGAGAACGGCCTGTCGTTCTGGTGCGTGGCGGACAATCTGCGCCAGGGCGCGGCGCTCAATGCCGTGCAGATCGCCGAGGTCCTGGTCAACCGCAAGCTGATCGCGCCCAAGAAGCTCGCGGCCTGATACGATTCGTGGGTGACACCGTCACTCTCGCCGTCATCGACGAGCCGCCGTTCTGCTTTCCGGGGCCGGACGGCCAGGCTTTTGGCTACGACGTCGATGTCGCACGCGCTGTCCTGGCCACGATGGGCGTGGTCGAACTCCAGACGCGGTTCGTGGCGTTCGCGGACTTGATTTCAGGCGTCGCTGCCGGCCTGTGGCGGATCAACACCCCTTTGTTCGTCACGCCGGAGCGGCAGGGCCTCGTGTCCTTCAGCCGCGGCGCATGGGCCTTGGGTGACGGCCTCCTGGTCAGGCGGGAGGACGCCAGCAGGCTGACGGCCTACGAAGTCCTCGCCCTGGATGACCACGCGCGACTGGCTATTGTGGCGGGACAGGTTCAGGAGGGTTCGGCGGCGAAGGCCGGTGTTCCGCCCGCGCGCATTCTGCAATGCGCCTCTCCCGACGAGGCCGTCGCGGCCGTACGTTCGGGACGAGCCGATGCCTACGCGAGCGTGGCCCGCGCGCATCGCGGCTTCCTCGCGCGCAGACCCGAGCCCGCTCTCGCCGTCGTCGACATCAGATCGAACGATGGCTGCGGCGGGCTTCGCGCCATCGGGTCTTACTCGTTTGCGAAACACGACCAGTCGTTCCGGGACGGCTTCGATGCTGCCTTCGCTGGTTTCCTCGGCTCGGCCGAGCACCACCGCTTCCTGGTGAGCCACGGGTTTTCAGCAGGTGAGATGGTGGATTGGGAGGTCGTGTGATGGGTCGGTCGCGCGCCGTTCGCGGCTTCCTCCGCGCAACCGCGGCTTTCGGTCTGATGCTCGCCCCTGCCTTCGCCGAAGCACCCCCGCCATCCTCCATCACGGTGGAGGGGCGTGCCTCGACCGATCTGGCACCCGACACGGCCCGGCTCACCCTGGGCGTGAGCCTCGACCGCCCGACCGCGGTGGCGGCGGCCTCCGATGTGGCCGCGGCCGCCCAGGCCATCGTGGCCCAGCTCAAGCAGGATGGCGTCGCGGAAGCGGATGTGGCGACCGGGTCCGTGTCGCTCTCCGCTCTCCCGCCCGACGACGCGCGAGGCCAGCCGCGCAGGTCGGCGAACTTCCGGGGCACCATGACTCTGCTGGTGATCGTCCGCTCGGTCGAGTCCGCGGGCGCCCTGGCGTCCCATCTCGTCGACCGCGGCGCCAACACGATCGAGGGCATAGACTATTCGTCGAGCCGGGAACCGGACGTCCTCGACGATCTCCGCGCAAAGGCGGTCCGCGACGCGCGGCGCAAGGCCGAGATCTACGTGGGCGCACTCGGCGTCCACCTCGGCCGCGTCCTGGAGGTCACGCCCGGTGAGGGTGGCGCGGCACCGCGGTTTCGCGAGCTGGCCGAAGCGCCGGCTCCGGCCTCCGCGGCGCTCCCCACGCGGCCGGGCACGCTTACGCTCAGCACTACCGTATCGATCCGCTGGGAGGTCGCCCAGTAACAGTGCGTCAGGTGTTGTGGATGCGCTCCACGCGGCGCTTCAGGGCCTCGTTCATGCTCTTGAGGCCGCGCCGGACGACCTCAGAGGTGAGCACGCCCGCCACGGGGGCGACAGGACCCATGTAGGTCTGCACCTGCTTCAGGGTGCAGCCGGTCTCGGTCGGCTCGATCTCGAAGGAGTGGTCGCGGTCGAACAGGCCCGGGACGAGCAGCTTGCTGCGCCACACCAGCTTCTGGTCCGGCCGGAAAGTCACGATCTCCGCCTCGATCGGCACCGCCGCCTGACCGATGCCGACGTGGACCTTGACGTGGGCCCCGAGTTTCGGCTCGCCTTCGACCTTGGTGATGAACGGATTCCAGGTGTTGTAGCGGTCGAACTCGGTGAGCACCGCCCAGACCTCGCTGGGCTTGGCGGCAAGGTCGATGGCGGTTTCGATGGCGGTCATGGTCTGCTCCGGGCGTTCCGTGCCCCGTCATGCCGCAAAATCCGCAGCGAGGCCAGGGGAGCGTTGGTCGGCTCCCCTTTCCCCGACGGAGATCAGCAGCTCTCGACGAGGTCCCTGAGGAGGCCGGGCGCGAGAGACGGTCCGAGATAGGCCGCGGCGCGCACGCAGTTCCGCCCGTCCGCCTTGGCGCGGTAGAGCGCCCCGTCCGCCGATGCCACCACGTCCTCGCTCGATTGTCCGAGCATGGGCTCCGTGCTGGCGACCCCGATGCTGACGCTGGCGATCCCGTCCGGCGCGGCCGCGTGCGGCTGCGCCAGCCGCAGCACCGAACTCCTGATCTCTTCCGCGACCTTCAGCGCGCCCACGGCGTCGGTGCTGGGCAGCAGCACCACGAATTCCTCGCCGCCGTAGCGGGCCGCGAGGTCGCCCGGCCGGCGGATATTGGCCGTGATGCAGCCGGCCAGGGCCTTGAGGAAGAGGTCGCCCGCGGGGTGCCCGTAGGTGTCGTTGAAGGCCTTGAACCGGTCGGCGTCGATCATGATCACCGACAGGTGCAGGCCGTCGCGGATCGCCCGGCGCCATTCCATGTGCAGACCCTCCTCGAACCGGCGGCGGTTCGCGAGTTCGGTGAGCGGGTCGGTCGCGACCAGCCGTTCCAGCACCGCCTCCACCTCCGCGCGCCGGGCCAGTTCCGCGTTCAGCATCAGGAGCAGCGCGACCGAACTGACGCCCAGCACGCCCAGGATCGCGGCAATGGCCAGGGTCCGGCGCCACCAGTCGGCGTAGGCCTGGTCGACCGACACCTCGACGTCCTGGATGAGCGGCAGGGTGCCGACCCGGTGGAAGGAGATGATGCGCCGCTGGCCGTCGACGGGGGACGGACCCTCGAACGAGCCCTGCCGGGACGACCTCATCCGGCCGAAGCCGTCCGTCCAGCCGAGGCCGAGACGGATCTCGCTCTCCGCGTAGGGCTCGCGGGTGATGACCGTTCCGTCCGTCCGGAACAGGGTGACGCTGCCGTCCATGCCGAGCTTCAGCCCATCGTAGAGCTTGTTCAGGGTGTCGAGTTCGAGCGACGCCGCCACGACGCCCGCGAAGGCTCCATCGGCATCGTTGATGCGGCGGCTCAGCGCGATCTGCCACTTGCCGGTGATGCGGCTGACGAAGGGTTTGCTGACGAACAGTCCCACGTCGCGGCTCATGATGTGGACGCGGAAATAGTCCCGGTCGGCAAAGGAGACCGGACCGAGGGAGGCGATCCGCGAGTTGGCCCTGACGACCCCGGTCGCGTCGAACACGAAGACCGTTCCCACGGTCTGCGCGCGCGCTGCATAGTCGAACAGGATCGTCGCCCTGAGCTTGGGGTCGAGCGCCTGGACGGCCGGGTTGCCCCAGATTTCGCCGACGGCCTGGATGGACAGGTCGAGCAGTTCGATGTTGCGGTCGATGTCGCGCGCGACCGCGACCGCCATGTTGGCGGCCGAGGTTTCCACGTCGCGGCTGACGTCGTCGTAGGAGCGCGCCACCACGGACGCGAAGACGAACCCCGCCGCGAGGAGGCCCGCGATGAAGAGCGCGGACAGCACGCGCCGCCTGTTCAAGCTCCCGCTACGTCCGCGGACGACCGTTGTGTGCAGGCGGAGCGCAAACGCCACGACGTTCTTCCCGGTTCGCAGGGCTTCGAGACCGTGTAGCCGCACAATCACTAGAGGATGGTTAAAAGCTTCCAAAACCGCCGCGAGTGCCGCGGGTTTGTCCGAAGGCGCGGGCCGCCTACCGTCTCGCCTTCGGGGTTGCGGGTCGCCGATGCGAAACGAACTCACCCGTGGCGCTCGGAACGCGAGGCTGGTTAGTGTCGGGGACGGCAAACGGATGATGGGAGAAGCGGGTATGGGCGCACGGTTGGACGGCAAGGTCGCGGTGGTGACGGGGGCGGCGCGCGGCATCGGACTCGCCTGCGCCAGGCGCTTCGCGGCCGACGGCGCTCGCGTGATCATGGCCGACATCCTCGGCGAGGACGGCGAAAGCCAGGCGCGCGCCTTGCGCGAGGCGGGTCACGACGCGCGCTTCCTGCAGGGTGACCTCACGGAGCGCTCGGCCGTCGACGCGTTGATCGCCTTCGCGGTGGACCAGTTCGGCGGCGTCGACATCCTGCTCTCCAACGCCGGTATAGCGAAACCCACGCCCTTCCTGGAGATCGCGGACGCGGAGTTCGACCGCGTACTTGCCATCAACCTGCGCGCCGCCTTCACGGGCGGCCAGGCGGCCGCGCGGCAGATGGTTGCCCAGGGCCGCGGCGGCGTCATCATCAACATGTCGTCCGTCAACGCGCTGCTCGCGATCCCCGGGCTCGTGGCCTACGCCTGTTCCAAGGGCGCCATGAACCAGCTCACCAAGGTGATGGCGGTGGAACTCGCGCCCCACGGCATCCGCGTGGTGGCGATCGGTCCGGGCACCATCCTGACCGAACTCGCCCGTGACGCGGTGCTGAACGATCCCGCGGCCCGTGAGAAGGTGCTGTCGCGCACGCCCATCGGGCGCGCGGGCGAACCCGAGGAGATCGCGTCCGTCGCCTCCTTCCTGGCCTCGTCCGACGCCTCCTACATCACCGGCCAGACCATCTATCCGGACGGCGGGCGGCTGGCGCTGAATTATTCGGTGCCGGTGGTGGGCTAGCCCGCTGTTCTCGAGATTGAAACGGTCCGCCTCACGTGTGGATCCGGAGTCGGACGCCGTGTGAGCTGACCTGGACGCGGGCGTAGCGGTCGAAGTTGCCGGACGCCGTCCGTCTCCCTAGAACAGGCGACTGGGACTGCGGGGGTTGGGGCGGCATGCGGCCATCGAAGCGAAGTGCGGACGAACTGCGTCCGGTGTCGATGGAGCGCGGCGTGGCCCGCTACGCGGAAGGCTCCTGCCTGGTGAAGTTCGGCGAAACGCACGTGCTCTGCACGGCCTCGCTGGAGGAGAAGCCGCCGCCGTGGCTGCGCGGGCAGGGGCGCGGCTGGGTGACGGCGGAATATGCCATGCTACCCCGCGCCACTTCGACCCGGACCCGCCGCGAGTCGACGGCCGGCAAGCCGTCCGGCCGCACGCAGGAGATCCAGCGCCTCATCGGCCGCAGCCTGCGCGCGGTGGTGGACCTGCAGGCGATGGGCGAGCGGCAGATCATGCTCGACTGCGACGTGCTGCAGGCCGACGGCGGCACGCGCACGGCCGCCATCACGGGCGCCTGGGTGGCGCTGCACGACTGCCTCGCCTGGATGCGGGGCCGCTCGATCGTGAAGGAAAGCCCGCTGCGCGACCACGTCGCGGCCGTGTCCTGCGGCATCGTCAAGGGCGAAGCGGTGCTCGACCTCGACTACGCCGAGGATTCCTCCGCCGAGACCGATGCGAATTTCGTGATCACGGGGGCCGGCGGTCTTGTCGAGGTGCAGGGCACCGCGGAGGGGGCGCCGTTCACCCGCGCCCAGCTGTCCCGGCTGATGGACCTGGCCGAAGGCGGCATCGGCCAACTGGTCGCGCTTCAGAAACAGGCGGTCGGCAAGGCCTGACCGCCGGTCCGGTTCTCGGCGCGCGAGGCTCGCGAAACGCTCGCGAGCCCGCGCTGTCGAAACCGTTCTCAGCTCGCGAGCGCGGTCAGCGGCTGGGCGTCGATCGAGTCGTCCAGTTCCTTGCTGACCATGTCGCGCAAGGTGCGCAGGTCCTTGGTGAACAAGCGGATGCCTTCGGCGAGCTTCTCGGTCGCCATCGGGTCGTCGTTCATCATCAGGCGGAACGTCTTCTCGTCGAGGTGCAGGCGCGCGGGGGCGTCGGCGAACGAGGTCTTGGGATCGAGCTTGCGGGGCAGGGCGCCCTCGTCGCCCGCGAGCTTCTCCAGCCACTGCGGCGCGATGGTGAGCCGGTCGCAGCCCGCCAGGGCCTCGATCTCGGCCACGTTGCGGAAGGAAGCGCCCATCACGACCGTCTTGATGCCGTGCGTCTTGTAGTAGCCGTAGATGGCCCGCACCGATTGCACGCCCGGGTCGTCCTCGCCCGAATAAGTCTTGCCCTCGGCCTTGGCGTAGAAATCCATGATGCGCCCGACGAAGGGCGAGATCAGGAACACGTCCGAATCCGCGCAGGCCGCGGCTTGCGCCAACGAGAACAGCAGCGTCAGGTTGCAGTCGATCCCCTCGCCCTGCAGCACCTTGGCGGCCTGGATGCCTTCCCAGGTTGAGGCGAGCTTGATGAGCACGCGCTCGCGCCCCACACCGCGGCTCTCGTAGTCGGCGATGATCGCGTGCGCCTTGTCGATCAGGGCGTCCTTGTCGAAGCTCAGGTCGGCGTCGACTTCCGTTGACACGCGGCCGGGCACGATCTTGGTGAGTTCCACGCCGAAGCTCACAGCGAGCCGGTCGCAGATCTGGCTGGTCACGCTCCGGCGGCTCTTGCCCCACTCGATCCCCTCGCGGATGATCTCGGCGCCGGCCGGGCTTTGGGCGGCTTTCAGCACCAGGCTCGGGTTGGTGGTGCAGTCGGTCGGCTTGAACTTGCGGACCGCTTCGAGGTCGCCTGTGTCGGCGACAACGGTGGTCATGGTCTTGAGCTGGTCGAGCTTGGAGGTCATGAGGTCGCTCCTCGGTGGTCAGGGCGCGACCCGGTTCCGGGATGGTCGCGCGGTCACCCCTGTTACTTGTCAGTGCGGCGGGTCCGGTTCAAGCGCGGAAACTGTCGAACGTTTCGGGTGATCGGGTTCGATCAAGTTCAATTGTCCATCCTCCTTGTCCCCGAACCCATGGTAGTCAGATCGGGGCCGGAGGCCGCGTTCCGCATCCCGGTCCCCCCGGGTGAACCGGTGCCGGCACACCCCGGGTTCGAGCCCGCGCCGCGGCCGTTGGAGTTTGCCATGCTGAAGGGCCTCGACCCCCTCCTGTCCCCCGACCTGCTTCGCGTCCTTCGCGCGATGGGTCACGGCGACGAGCTCGCGATCGTCGACGCCAACTACCCGGCGGGAGCTTCCGGACGCCCGGTGCTGCGCTTCGACGGGCATCCCGCCACCGCCGTGCTCGACGCGGTCCTGTCCGTCCTGCCGCTCGACGATTTCGTGCCCGAGGCGGCGTTTCGCATGGAGGTCGTCGGCCAGCCCGAGGCCGACCAGCCCATCTTCGCGGAGTTCGCGGCGCTGCTGGGGCGCCACGAGGGGAAGACGATCCGCCTGGGACGCCTCGAACGCTTTGCCTTCTACGCCCGTACCCGCGGCTGCGCCGCCGTTCTCGCCACCGGCGAGCGCCGGCTCTACGGCAACATCATCCTGAAGAAGGGCGTTATCCGCTGAAGGCGGGGATGGCGTCCCGCGCTGTCCGGCATGGTTAATGAAACCTCAAGCTTTCACCCGCAGGGTTGAGCGGGGCCGCTTCGGCGTCGTGCGGTCTGGAGGGCGCCGGCCATGTCGTCCAGGAGTGACCGGCGCTGAACCGTTCGACCATCTCGGACCGTTTCGGATTGGCGGTCTTGCTCGCCCGCCAGGGTCTGCGGCTCGCCTGGTACCGATCCGCGGCCCCGTTCCTGTGGCTGTTCGAGGCGCCGCGGCGTCCGCCCGACCGCCTGCTGATCGCCCCCCAGGACATCCGCACCGCCGACCCGACCGTCGCGGGCGACATCTACGCGGGCTATTTCGCCTTCGGGGGGCGGGTGGTGAACGGCCACGGACGCTCGCCTTTCGAGGTCGACCCGCCGTCGGACGCCTGGGCGCAGGGCCTGCACGGCTTCGGCTGGCTCCGCCACCTGCGCGCCGCCGACACGGCGCTGGCCCGCGCCAACGCCCGCGTGCTGGTGGAGGACTGGATCAGGGCTCGGCCGCGGGCTTCCCGCGTCGCGGCTTGGCGTCCTGCCGTGGTGGCGCGCCGCCTCATGTCCTGGCTCAGCCAGTCGCCCCTGGTCCTGGAAGGCGCTGACGGCCCCGCCTACCGGCGCCTGATGGCGAGCGTCGGCCAGCAGGCGACTTTCCTGCAGCGGCGGCTCGGGAGCGGGCTGTCGGGTGAGGCGCGGCTCTGGACCACGCTGGCCCTGGCCGAACTGGGCCTGTGCGCCGAAGGGGCGTCGCGCCTGCAGAAGCAGGGGTCGCGCACCTTCCTGGCGGAGCTCGGCCGGCAGATCCTCCCCGACGGCGGCCACCTCAGCCGCGATCCCGGCCTGCTGGTCGACCTGCTGCTCGACCTGCTGCCGCTGCGCCAGGCCTATGCGGCACGCGGCATCGAGGTCCCGGCGGGGCTGCTCAACGCGATCGACCGCATGCTGCCGATGCTGCGCATGTTCCGCCACCCGGACGGCGCGCTCGCGCTGTTCAACGGCATGGGCGTGACGCAGCCCGAGGCGCTCGCCACCGTGCTCGCCTACGACGACGCCCGCGCGCTGCCGCTCGCCAACGCGCCCTATTCCGGGTTCCAGCGGGCCGAAGCGGGCCGGGCCGTGCTGATCTGCGATTCCGGCAGGCCGCCCCCGCCGCTGTTCGCCCGGCGCGCCCACGCGGGCACCCTGTCGTTCGAGTTCTCGGCGGGCCCGAGCCGCCTGATCGTCAATTGCGGTGCGCCCGACCCCGGTCGAGCGGCCGGGCGATGGGCGGCCCGCGTCACCGCCGCCCATTCGACCCTCGTGCTTGCCGACCGGTCGTCGAGCCGCTTCGCGGGGCGGACCTGGCCCGTCGGCGACCTGGACGGCGCCCTGTTCGCCGGACCCGCGACCGTCACGGTCGAGCGGCAGGCCGCGCCGAACGGCACGGCATTGGCCATGACCCACGACGGCTACGCCCGCGCGGGCTTCCTTCACCGCCGCGTGCTGACCCTTCACGCGAGCGGGGCCGGCCTGTTCGGCGAGGACAGCCTCGTGCCCCTGCGACGGTTCCGGGCGCGGGCCGGGCCGGTCCCCTTCGCGATCCGCTTCCACCTCCACCCGACCGTCCGGACGCAGTACGGCCGCGACGGCGTCGGCGTGGCGCTCACCTTGCCGAGCGGTGAGGGCTGGGCCTTTCAGGCCGGTGACCTGCCCGTCCGGATCGAGGAAAGCATCTTTTTCGCGGGCGTCGAGGGCCCGCGCCGCACGGACCAGATCGTGGTGCGCGGCGACGCGGCCTCGGTCGCGACCGTGGCGTGGTCGCTGACCCGGGCCGGGGCGTTTTGATCCGGGTGGCGGCGCTGGTCCGGACGCGGGATGGGCGCGACGATCGGGCCTGCCTTGCCGAGCCGTCCCGCACGGTGACGATGGCGGCTCGGTCGCCGCTCGGCGCGGATCAGGCCTTGTCTGAAACCGACCGGCCCAGCAGCTTGGCCATCTCCTCCTCGAGCGACTCCAGCGTGTCGAGCGTCGTTGGAATGGTCGGGGGAGCGGGGCGGGGCGAGTCCGTGGGCGCGGATGCCGTCGCGGGCGCGGGGGGCGCGGTGTCGGACGGCGAGGGCGGGAGGATCTCCGGCACGGGCAAGGGTACGGGGGCAGGCGACGGCGCCACGGCGGTCCCCACCGGTTCGACCGGAACCGGTGCTTCCGGTCCCGCTTCCTCTCCCGATGGGACGAGCTGGCCGGAACCCTGGTCGTCGCGCCGGCTGCTCGCGGCGGACGTGACGCGTGCGAGCGGCGAAGGTCGCGTGGCGGACAAAGGGGTTCGCGGCGGCAGGGCAGGACCGGTTTGCGGTCGGGTGGTGACGGGTTGCCGCGGCAGGGTGGAGGGCGGCGTCAGCGGCTGGCGCGGCGGGAAAGCCGGCGGAGTGCGGACCGGAGGCGGCGGGGTCCTGGTCTCTTGGAGTGAAGGTGGCGGCGCAGGCGGGGCTTCGGGGCGGGCCGTCGCCGGCGTCGGCCTGCTGACCACCGGTTCGGCCGGGATCGTGGGCGGCAGCGCGGAAGCGGGCGCCGGAGCGCCCTGGACGACCGCTGCCGGCGGCAGTACGCCCGGCGATGTCCCATCCTTGTCGCGGCCGGGAGCCGCGACCTGCGCCCGGATGATCGCGGTCTCGATCACCAGGTCGTTCGGGCCGCCGATCATCACGAGGTGCTCGACGTTGTCGCGCCGGATCAGGACGAGCTGCCTTTGCCGGTCGAGGTCGAACGCGTCCACCACGCCCAGGCGCGGCTGCCGCGCCCGGCCGGCGCCCGCCATGTTCAGCCGCTTCCCGAAAATCCGGCCCCGAAACCCCCATACCAGGGCCAACACGATCAAGACGACAAGCCCCGCGATGCCGAGCGAAATTGGGCTCAAGGACTGCATGAGGTCGTCCGCCTCTCGACACAAAACGCGACTAGTGGTGAAGTGTACCACAGATGGGCGCGATCGCTTCCACAAGGTTAACGAATGGTTAACGCGCCTTCCTGGCCGGCATCCTCGGAGCGGAGAGGGATCGGTCCCGTGCGCGGTCGGCCATGACTGAGATCCCCCTCGCCGCCCTGGATCGCACCGAGCGGTCCGGCAGCCCGCTTCTGGTGATCCTGCTCGCGCTCCTGCTCGTCGCCGCGACGGCCGCGGCCTCGTTGCTGCCGCAGGAGGCGGCGGGTCGGCTGACGCTCGGCATCCTGGCCGCCCTGGCCCTGGTGGGCCTCGTTTCGCTGTTCTTCTACGCGGTCGGGTTCCTGCACCTCGCGGGCCAGGCGTCCCGCAACGACCTGACCAAGCTGATCGCCGACACCAATGTCGAGGGATTGATCGTCACGGAGGGCGAGAGCCGGGTCGTCTACGCCAACGAGGCCTACCTCGCCCTGTCGGGTGCGACGGGCGCCGCCGACCTCAGGGTCGTCCCCCGGCTGTTCACGGGGCCGCCCGAGGTTTCGGAGGCCGTCTACCGGCTCGCCCAGGCCGCGCGCGACGGCAAGCGGACCACCGAGGAACTGCGGCTCTCACCCCCGTTGTCGGGCGAGGGGACCGTCGGCTGGTACCGCGTCCGCGTGCGCCCCGTCGATGGCGGTCGCGGATCGCGTCGCGTGCTGTGGACGGTGGCCGACGTGACCCGCGAGCGCGAGCGGCACGAGAACGTCTTCCAGGAACTCCAGCATGCCATCGACTACCTGGATCACGCCCCCGCGGGCTTCTTCTCTTCCGGTCCGGACGGGCGCATCGGCTACCTGAACGCCACGCTCGCGACCTGGCTCGACTACGACCTGGCCCAGGTCGGGTCCGGCGGCCTCACCCTGGCCGACATCACCGCGGGCGATGCGGGCGCCATGCTGACAACCCTGGCGGGCGGGTCCGGCGACGTGAAGACCGAGCAGTTCGACGTCGACCTGAAGCGCCGCAACGGCCAGACCTTCCCCGTACGGCTGCTCCACCGGGTCGCCTTCGCCGAAGACCGGCTGCCCGGACCGTCGCGCACGCTCGTGATCAATCGGGAAGCGGGCGAGGAGCCCGCCGAGGACCTGCGTGCCGCGGAGGTGCGCTTCGCGCGCTTCTTCAACTCGACCCCCATGGCGATCGCGTCGTTCGACGCCGAGGGCGCCGTCACCCGCTCCAATGCGGCCTTCGCCCGGCTGTTCACGGATGCCGGGCGGGCGGCCCGCGTCACCGACCTGCGGTCGTTCGCCTCTGGCATCGTGGACCGCGACCGCGGCCCGCTGCAGGCGGCGGTCGCCGATGCGCTCGGCGGCAAGGGCGACATCGCCCCGGTCGACGCGACCCTGGTCGGCGCCCCGGAGCGGGCCGTCAAAGTGTTCGTGTCGGCGGGCGACGGCGCCTCCGTCAACCTCTTCGCGCTGGAGATCACCGAGCAGCGTACGCTGCAGGAAAGCTTCGTCCAGGCCCAGAAGATGCAGGCCATCGGCCAGCTCGCCGGCGGCGTGGCGCATGACTTCAACAACGTGCTGACGGCGATCATCGGCTATTCCGACCTGCTGCTGGCCAACCATCGGCCGACCGACCCGTCCTTCCAGGACATCATGCAGATCAAGCAGAACGCCAACCG
>CAXTFJ010000140.1:0-2536 GCA_964243405.1 uncultured Lichenihabitans sp.
CACGGTGCGCCGCCGGCTGTCGGCGATCGGCAAGATGCACCGCTTCAACGACCTGGCGTGGAACGCGTCCCATCGCGATATCCAGGAGCCGCTGCAAGGCCTGCTGCGCGAACGCGGCCGCCCCGTGCAGAAGGCCGCCGCCCTGACCCTGGCGATGCTGCGCCAACTCGTCGCCACCTGCGACCCGTCCGCCCGCGGCCGGCGCGACCGCGCGCTGCTGGTGATCGGTTTCGCCGCCGCCTTGCGCCGCTCCGAGCTGGTGGCGCTGCGGGTCGAGGACGTGGTCGCCACGGCGGGCGGCCTGCGCCTGCGCATCCGGCGCGGCAAGACCGACCGGGCAGGGGAGGGGGCCGAGCTTGGCCTGCCGCGCGGCCGCAACCCCGAAACCTGCCCGGTGCGCGCGTTCGAGGCCTGGCAGGCGGCGGCCCGGCGAAAGGCCGGTCCGCTGTTCCGCCGCATCAGCACCGGCGACACGATCGGCGCCGCCGCGCTGCATCCCGACGCGGTGCGCCGCATCCTTGCCCATCGCGCCGGCCTGGCCGGGATCGCCGTCGAGAGCTTCGAGCGGCTGAGCACCCACGCGCTCCGGGTCGGCTTCATCACCGAGGCCTATGACAAGGGCGTCCGGGACGAGGACATCATGCGCCACACCCGGCACCGCGACCTGCGCACCATGCGCGGCTACGTCCGGCGCGCCGGGCTGCTGACCGAGAGCCCCGCCGGCATGATCGACCTGTGACCGCCTATCGCACGCCGTGGGTGGCCGAGCCGGCGGCGGAGGCAACGCTCCCCCCGCCGGCGCTGATCGCGCCGCGGCCTAAGAAGCGGGGTCGGCGGCCGAACGCGCTCGCCAAACGCGAGCCGATCACCCAGGCCTGGCTCTATCACCACCTGACCGTGACCGGCCCGGGTCCGGCGATCGCCTCGTTCGCGGCGGCGGCTCGCGGAGCGGGCGTGATCCCCTGGCTGATCGACAGCGCGGCGCTGGAGGAGGACATCTTCAACCTGGCGGCCTCGCAGCCGGCTGCCCGGCGAAGCCTCGACATCGCGGGCTGCCGCATCCTCGCGCGACAATTCCGCGACCGGGCCGAAGCGCGGCAGGCGCGGGCGGCGGCCCTGGTTGGACATAGCGGCGCCTGCCCCTTCGACCTGCACACGCTGCTGCCCGTGCCGGCCGTCATCCTGCAGCAGGGCGCCACCCATCCGGCTGCCGTGGCCTGGTTGCAGCAGCATTGGGGCGTCAGCGACGGGTTGCGTCAGGTTGCCGAGCTCGCCGACCCGCGGCCTGGCCGTCGGCTGCCGCAAGGCGACGCCGTTCTCGGCTACGGCTTCTTCACCGCGGCCGAAACGCCGCACGCGGCCGTCGCCCAATTGGCGCCGCGCTGGCCGGCGTTGCGCCTCGCGCTGCAACCCCGGCCGGACTGATCGGCGCATGGACGGCATCGCCGCCGACCCGGAACTAGACCGGGGCGGGGAGGAGCGTTCGCCGCTGCTGGATGTCGGCGGCTTCACCGGTCGCCTGGACCGGTTGCTGGCCCTGGGCCGCGCCCAGCAGATCGACCTGGCCGCTCTCTCGCTGCCGGATCTGGTCGTGCAGCTGACCGCGGCGCTGCAGGACGCCAGAGGCCAGACGCCGCTTGGCCAGCAGGGCGACTGGGTGGTGATGGCGGCCTGGCTGGTGCTGCTGCGATCGCGGATGCTGCTGCCCGCCAATGCCGCAGCGCAGGATGCGGCAGGAGCGGAGGCCGCCCAGCTGCGCCAAGGGCTGGTCAGGCTGGGCGAGGCGCAGGCGACGGCGCGCTGGCTGGAGGCCCGCCACCAGCTTGGCCGCGACGTGTTCCCAAATGGGCGCCCGGAGTTGGCCGGCATCGAGGCGACGACGGCGCACCAGGCGGACGTCATCGAGTTCCTGTGGGCCAGCCTTGCTTTGTTCGACGACGACCTGCCCGGCCCCGAGAGGACGGGGAGCTACCGCCCGATCTGGCTCGACCTCCACGGCATTGCGGAGGCAAGGGACCGCATCATGCGGCATCTGGACGATCACCAGGAACCCCAATCACTGGACCTGCTTTTGCCTGAGCGGCCTGGACCTGACGCCGTGCCGGAGAGTGAGTTGCGGGGGCGTTCGCGCTGGACCAGCACCTTCGTGGCCAGCCTGGAATTGGCAAAGCAAGGCGACATCGTCCTCGACCAGGAGGCGTTCCTCAGCCCCATCCACGTCAGCCGGCCACCGGCTGCCTTGCCGCCTTAAAGGGAGAGAAGCCGTGCCCGCTTCCGGCGGGGCTGCCACTGCCAACGCTGTTGACAACGTCCGTTCGTCCGGTCCCCGAGCCCGGTTCGAGCTGCCACAGCTAGATGTTGTATGTTCTGGACGGGGTGTGACCGACCGCACTGCCGTCCACAAATTTCATATTTACAATGCAAGCTGTTTTAAGGATGTATCGATCCAGGCCCAGGCATGGGGGTTGATGATGGGCGCGTTGGCTGGTTTCAGGAAACCTCGTCCTTTCCGGACTCTACCAGCGGCTGGCATCGA
>CAXTFJ010000140.1:2546-11957 GCA_964243405.1 uncultured Lichenihabitans sp.
ACGGGCGCCCTCAGTTGACCGGCATCGAGGCGCGCCGCACAGACGATCTGCGCCGAGTTGTCATTGCCGGCGAGATTGCCGGACTTTTGCCTGATGAGTGACTCGGATACGGTGCCAGGTCTCCAGGACAGCGACTTTAAGCGGGATGGCAGACTTCTAAGCATTAACTCGCGGCTTGGCGCGGATCGTCTCCTGCTGACCTCTCTGACCGGCGAGGAGGGCATTTCTCGCCTGTTTCGCTTTGACCTGGAGCTGCTCTCGCGGGACACCGCCATCACTCCGGAGCAGCTGGTGGGGACGCCGGTCGCTTGCCGAATCTCGTGGACGGACCGGGAGCCGCGCTACTTGCACGGCTACGTTTCCCGCTTCGGCGCCGGCGCGCTGGATCCGCGCGGGTTCCGGTCATACCGGGCTGAAATTGTGCCCTGGCTCTGGTTTCTGTCGCGGACCACCGATTGCCGGATCTTCCAGCACAAGAGCATCCCCGACATCGTAAAGGACGTCTTCAGCGCGTTCGGCTTCACCGACTTTGCCTTTAAGCTGCAGAAGGAGCCCTATCCCCAACTGGAGTTCTGCGTTCAATACCGTGAAACGGCCCTGAACTTCGTGTCCCGCCTGCTCGAGACCGCAGGCATCTCCTACTTCGTCCACCATGACGCGACGAGGCACACGCTGGTGCTGAGCGACGCGAACGTCTTCTTCACCACTCTCCAGGCGAACCGGTTTGCACTCTCAGACGGCGAAATCGCCCGGGACATGTCGGAGCTGGTGACCGCCTGGGAGCATGACTGGGAATTCACGACGGGCCGCTGGACGCAGAAGGACTATGACTTCGAGAGTCCTTCCCACGACCTGACCGCCGCAGAGAAGACGATCATGACCTATCCGCGGGCCGGCAACTTCGAACGCTTCGACTATCCCGGCGGCTACACGGACTTGCAGCGAGGCAAGGAGTTGACGCGGACTCTGATAGAGGCCGAGGAGGCCCGCCATCATCTCGTGCGCGGGGCCAGTCAAGCCACGGCGCTCGAACCAGGTCGGAAGTTCTTGCTCGCCTCCCACCCAATCCCGTCCGAGCAGGGCAAGGAATATGCCGTGCTGACCGTCCGGCACGAGGCGCGGGACACGAGCTACTTCTCCGGCATGGCGCCCGCTTCGCACTATGCGAATACCTTCGAGGTCATCGACGCCAAGGTGCCATACCGCCCGGCCCGGCTGACGCCAAAGCCGTTCGTCCAGGGTCCGCAAACCGCAGTTGTCGTCGGGCCGGCTGCCGAGACGATCCACACCGACAAATACGGACGCGTGAAGCTTCATTTCCACTGGGATCGGCAGGGCAAGCATGACGACAGCAGTTCATGCTGGGTTCGCGTCTCGCAGGCCTGGGCGGGGTCCGGTTGGGGCGGGGTCACCATCCCGCATGTCGGGCACGAGGTGGTGGTCTCATTCCTCGAGGGAGATCCGGACCGTCCCTTGGTGACCGGACGGGTCTACAACGGCGAAAACAGGAAGGCGGTCAACCTTCCAGGCGACAAGACGCAGAGCGCGATGCGCGACCACACCGGCAACGAGATCGTCATGGAAGGCAAGCAAGGCTCCCAGGACATCAGGATCCATGCCGTGAAGGACATGAACACGACCGTCGACAACGATTCCAACATGGTCGTACACGGCAAGTTCACCCACAACGTGACCACCCTGACCGCGCGCTACCACGTCATGGGGGCACTGACGGAGATCTACGACAACACGCAATCGACGACCGTGAAGTCGGACATAACCGTCGTGTCCACCGGCGGAGCGGTCGCCGTCTCCTCCGAGAGCCGGCACGTCTACGTCAATGCCGCAACGAGCATCCAGCTCCATGTTGGGCAAAGCATGATCTGGATGGACAAAGGCGGGCAGATCCGCATTCAGGGGGTGGACGTCACCGTCCTTGGCACCTCCTCGGTCACGATCAAGGGCGGCATCGTCCATTCCGAGGCCGACTCAGAGCACCAAACCAAGGGGGCAATCGTCCTCTCGGAAGGCAAGGCCACGAACACGGTGCGCGGCGGGATGGTCATGCTGAATCCATGACCGCGGTCGAGATCGTGCCCGGGCGAAATGAGCGCGACGAGACGATCTTCTCGGTCATCGTCAAGCGCAGCTACGTGATCGGCAGTGACGGGTCGGTCGCACGGCGCGTGTCCGATCATCCGCTCCGCAGGACGGACAGCTACTACGACGAGGGAAGCCCGGACTTCGCGACCGTCGAGCACGAGCACGAACTTGCAGCCTGCAAGGCGGCGACCGATGTGGTGGTGATCGGCCGGGCCTGCGCGCCCGGGAACACGGAGGTCGCATCGCTCACGGCCGCCGTCCGGATCGGCGATCGCGAAAGGCGGCTGCGGGTGACCGGCGACCGGGTCTGCCGCTATCGGTCCGACGGTCCACCCGAGTTCTCCGAGCCTCGGCCGTTCAACAAAATGCCGATCCGTTACGAGCGCGCCTACGGGGGGAAGGATGAACAAAGCATCCCGGACGTGCCGTTCCATTACCCCCGCAACCCGATGGGGGTGGGCGTCGCGCTGCGCAACGACCCCGACGTGGTGGACGGCTTGGTGCTACCAAACGTCGAAGATCCCGACGATCTGCTCACGCCCGAGCGGGTGATCCTGGAAACGCCGGAAGCCTGGTCCGGCCAGCCCCTGCCGGCGGGCTTCGGCTGGCGACAGCGCGACTGGTATCCACGCACCGCGTTGCTCGGCGGCATGCCGCCGTTCCTGCATCCGGGCACCGTCACACGGGAAGAGCGGATAGGGCATCTGCCGCACAACCATGTGGCGCTGGCCAAGCAGTTCCGCCTGCCCACCGACGAGGCCCGGTTCAACAACGGCGCCTCGAACGGAATGATCTTCCAAAAGGTCGCACCAGGTCAAACGGTCGGGCTGAGCGGCTTCACGCCCGAACCCTTCCCTCCCTTCGTCCTCCCGGGCGAGCCCCCGGCGATTTTCCTCGACCTTGGCGAGGGCGAGCAGCAATTAGACGCGCGCCTGCACACGATCAGCATCCGCCCAGATGCGCTCGAGTTTGACCTCGTATGGGGCGGCGCGCTGCGCTACGCGGGCTACGCTTGGTTGCCGCGGATGACGCGCCTTGACGCGCGCGTCGATCCCGAATGAGCAACGCGGCGGTTGCGCGGATCTCGTCTCCGCCCGAGCAGCGCGAGCGGGGCGAGGTAACCGTGCTTCCGGGCCAGACGCCGGAAGGCGGCCACATTCTCGGCGTGTTGCTCAAGCGCACATACGACATCGTCCGTGACGGTCGGGCCAGCCGAGCGGCAGTGGACGGGTGTCTGATCCCTGGCGACCGGCCCTGGGGCAACCCGCTCAACACCACGACGCGCCACGAGAGCGACTTCGTTCCGTTCAAGCTTGACACCGATGTGGTGTTCGACGCGCTCGCCTATGCGCCCGGCGGCGTGCCGACAGAGACGGTCACCGTCGGCGTGCGGATCGCCGGGCGGCAGAAGCTGCTCTGGGTGACCGGCGACAGGGTCGCGCGCTACGGCGAGGGGGAAAAAATCACCTTCACCCATCCAGTCCCATTCCAGACGATGGAGATGCGCTACGAGCGGGCATACGGCGGGATCGACGTGTTCTCCAACAAAGAGATGCCTTGTCCCGACCCGCGCAATCCGTTGGGACGGGGCTTCGCGGTCGCGCGGCGCGCCGATGTCGTCGACGGGCTGGAGCTGCCGAACATCGAGGATCCGGCCGACCTGCTCACGCCCGAGCGGCTCTGCGCCGGCGAGTATGCGAATTGGCCGAACCAGCCGAAGCCGGCCGGGCTCGGCTGGGCGTCCAAGACCTCGCTGCCACGTGCCTCGCTCGCCGGTGTGCTGCCGGCCGATCGTCCGCTGGAACAGGAGCTCCGGCAAGCATTCAGCCAACTCCTACCACTCGCGCAACGGGCTCCCTATCTCGCCCATCCGCTCCCCGCGATGGACTTCCGGTTCTTTAACGGGGCCTCGGACGGGTTAGCCCTGCCCTATCTGGTCGGCGACGAACGCATCGAGACGGCGAATCTCTCGCCGGACGGCAGATTCGCTTTCTTTCTCCCCGGCGAGCGGCCTGAGATTGCGATCGACATCGGTGCGGGCCTGGAATCGCTCTTGACTGTGATCCACACCGTCGTGGTCCGCATGGAGGAACGGCAGGTCGACATCGTCTGGCGTGGCGCGCAGCCGTATCCCGGTCGTGACTGGCTCCCCGCCTTGCGCCGGCTGGATGTGCACGTGGGCTGACGAGACGGGCAGGGAGCCGCCGCCGATGCTATTTCCCGCGTCGAAGATGGGCGACATGGTAGTCGGGATCGACTTCCACACCGTCATCATCCCGCCGGCTCCGGCGCCGATACCGATGGTGCCGCACCCATATTTCGGCTCCATTTTCCTGTGGCTGACGCCGGCCTTCGGCAAGGTCGACACGCTCATCAACAGCATGCCGGCCGCGACCGTAGGCGCGATGGGCTACTCGGCGCACATCCCGATGGGGCTGCCAGTCCCGCCCACGCTGCTCAACCTCGGATACTGGCGGCGCGCCCTCCTCAACATACCGAAGGCGCTGATGCTGGTGGCGCTCACCATGCTGGCTAATCTCGCGATTGCCGGAATTTCTTCGCTGTTCGTGCGACCGGACGGGCCGTCCGGCAAGTTCATCAAGGACGTCACCGGCGTGGATACCTCGAGCTGGGACAGCACGTGGGGCTCCATCAAGGGCAGCTTCTCGGCCTACACGCAGTGGACAACCTGGCTCAAGCTGCTGCTGCCGCCAGTGCCGTTTCCCGGCGGCCAGGGCTCGAACGCCATTGGCAGCCCGAACGTAACGGTCAACGGCGGGCCGCTCGCCTTCGTAGCACCGTTGATGGCCGCTTCCTGCAGCGATCTGCCGGTCGTGCCAAACGCCGCGACCATCGGTTTCAGCAACGTCTTGGTGGGCGTCAGCATGGCTGACCTGATGCGCAGCATCGCCGTGCACGCGGCGCAGGGGGCCGTGTCCGCCGGCGTCGCGGCCGGGGTGGACCGGCTTGGGCGACAAGGCGGGGGCCACCAGTGCAGCGGTTGAGGCGCGGCCGCCGATGACGGGGCCGGGCTGCTCGACCGATCCGCGTCTGGTCGGCGACCCTGTGGACACGCTGAACGGCGCGCTGACTGACAGCATGCTGGACTTCCGCCTGACTGGCAGAATCGAGCTGCGGTGGTATCGCCACTACGACAGTGCGTGGGCGCACCGCAGCTTCAGCCTCGGCAACGGCTCGGCGCATGAATACGACCGCGTCCTGACCCGCGACGGCGACGCGCTCGTCTACGAACAGGCGGTCGGTCGCGTGGTCCGATTCCCCGCGCCAGCCCACGACGGCGAGACTTGCCAACTGCACGGCTTCACCCTCCTGCGGCAGTCGGCCCGACGGTTCCGGCTGGCCAGCCGCGGGATGCCGGCGATGGAGTTTGCCTTTGCGGGCGGCGCACGGCGAAGCAGCTTGGGCCGCCTGATCCTAGGCGCGTCCGAAGTGTGCTTCCACTACGACGAGACGGGCAGTCTGTCCGGGATCACCGACTCGCTCGGCCGACAAATCGCGGCGCGCAGCGACGAGGAGGGCCGTCTTCAAGAGCTGTCCGTGCGACCGAATGGCGGCTCGGCCGGCTACCTGCTCATAGCCTACGACTACGATGAGCAAGGCAACCTCGTCGCCACCCGCAACACCGGCGGCCACGGCTATGCCTTCCGGTATGACGGGGCGAACCGGATGGTGCGCCGACGCGGACGCAAGGGCTTCCAGTTCCACTACGTCTACGATGCCCAGGGCCGCTGCACCCGGTCGGTCGGCGACGAGCGCCTACACGGGGTGGCGTTACGATACCTGGTGCCAGGGCGGCGCACGGAGGTGATCCGGCCCGACCTCGGGCGGTGGGAATATGCGTTCAGCGCACGCGGGGACCTCGAATCGATCCGCGATCCGCTCGGCGGCGTCCAGAAATTCGTCCGCGGCCCTGGGGGCAAGCTGGCGATGACGATCGACGCGAACGGCAACGCCACGCGGATGGTCTACGACGCGGCGGGCACGCCGATCGCCCGGCTGGACCCGTTTGGCCGCCGCACAAAGCTGCCGGAGACGCCGGGCGCGGCCGGCCCGCCTCCCCCGAGACTCGCGGCAAACGCGGCCGAGTACGAACACGGCTGGCTGGTGGACCCCGGGCGCACCGCCCTGCCCACCCCGATGGAGGCTGCGGCGCTCGACCTGCCAAGCGACGCGCGCTCGCTGCTCGCCACCGCCGCGCCATCCGCGTCGGTCGGCGCTGGCGAGGCCGTCCGGGTGCGTCCGCTCGGCGCGCGTTGGTGGCCGAAGCCGCACGCCGGCCGGGTGTTCAGCCCGCTTGGCAAGCTCGTCGAACAGCACGACGCGTTCGAGCGAGTCCGGCGCTGGACCTATGACGCCTCCGGCAATCTCGCGACCTGGCGCGACTACGACGGCGGCGTGTGGCGCTACGAATATGGCAAGTGGCACCTGCTGCGGGGGGTCACCGACCCGCTCGGTGCTGAGACGCAGCTGTCGTACACCCCGAGCGCCAAAGTCGCGTCGGCCTTGGACGGGGGCGGCTCCCGCTCCGACTACCGTTACGACCTCTGCGACCGACTGGTGGAGGTGGTTCGCCACGGCATGGTGCGCGATCGCTACAGCCGTGATGCCGCCGGCAACCTCATCGCCAAACACGCGCGCGACGGGCGGGAACTGCTGCGGGTTGAGGTCGGGCCTGGCAACCTTCCCGTCCGCCGCACCCTCGCGTGCGGCGAGGAGCATAGCCTGCGCTACGACGCATCAGGGCGGCTGGCGACCGCCGCGACGGGCACGGGGCGGGTGGAGATCGGCTACGACCGGCTCGGCAACCGGACGAGCGAGACGCGCGACGGAGTGGGGATCACGCACGAGTTCGACGACCGACAACGCCGGCCGAGCGTGTCGACCTATCTCGCGCGTTTTGTCGTGAAAACCCGCTGGCATCGCGGCGGAGTGTCGATCTCCGACCCGACCGGGGCCGAGCACGACGTTGTCCTGCACCGGCACGGCATTGTCGAGCGCCGCTTCGCCAACGAGAGCCGCGAGGTTGCGCAGTACGACGATCTCGGCCGCTGCCTCGGGAAGACAGTTCACCGCCCTGCGACCCGCGCCTGGACCCGGCGGTATCGCTGGTCCGGCGAGGGCGAGCTGCTCGCGGTCGAGGACAACCGGCTGGGCAACGTGCGGTGCGAGTATGACGCTGCCCATCGCCTGCGCCGGCGCATCGTCGGTCACGGCACGGAAGCATATGACCTCGACGCCGCAGACAATCTGCTCGCCCAGCCGGGACTCGACGGAGTCAGCCTGTGCGGCGGCAACCAGCTCGGGGCGGCTAATGGCTGGCGCTTCGAATACGACGACCGCGACCATCTCGCCTCCCGCAGCGGCCCCGACGGGCAGGTCCGCTACAGCTACAACAGCCGGGACCAGTTGGTGCTGGCGGATACGCCGGACGGCATCCTGGAATGCGAGTACGACGCGCTCGGGCGGCGGGTCCTCAAGAGGTGGAACGGCCGCGCGACATGGTTCCACTGGTTCGGCAACCAACTGATTGCGGAGCAGGACGCCGACGACGCGCTGCGTCTCTACGTGTATACCGACTCGCTCGCGCTCACCCCACTGCTGGTGGTCGATTACGACAGCCCAAAAGCTCCCCCCGAGTCCGGGCGTTGCTACGCAGTGTTCGCCGACCAAGTCGGTACGCCTTGCCGGATAGAGGACAGCAGCGGCGTTGGTGTCTGGGAGGCCCGGATCCAGCCCTACGGCCGGGCGGAGCTGACGGGCAGGCCGCGAGTGAGGTGCGATCTGCGCTTCCCCGGCCACTACGCCGACGACGAGGTCGGCCTTTTTTACAACCGCTTCCGGCATTACGACCCGGTCCTCGGACGGTATCTGCAGAGCGATCCCTGGGGCCTCGGCGGGGGGTGGAACCTCTACGCGTACCGCACCAATCCCTTGCGCGACGTCGACGTGCGCGGGCTCGGCGACGAGCACGACCCGAACAGCCCTTGCCAAGCCGACGACGAGGAGGCGCCTCCGGGCGGCATACCCTATTCCGACGACGGCGAAGCCGACCGGCCGCGCCTGGGCCAGCAGGAAGGGCAGGATATTGTCGACGCGATCCACGGTGCCGTCACCGATCCGGTCGCAGGGAAGAACCGCACGACCACGGTCACGGAGACGGAGGACGGCACGATCATCGTGTCGTCGAGCAGCACGACTACTCGGGAGCAGCGCGCAGTGATTGCGGGCATGCAGGAACCGGGCGGCCCGCTGGATGGCCGCCAAGTGATGGTCCCCGACGATCCGCGCAATCCCGGCTACATCCCGCCAGCCGACCGCAACCTGCCGCCGCAGGGCGCGAACGGAACGGCGACCGGCGCCGAGAATCATGGCGAGCAGCGAGGCATCCAGGCGGCGAACTACTACGACCAGAACGGCGACGGGAATGGGCAGGGACACGGCCCGGCTGACACCCAATGGTCGAAGAGCGACGCCGGGCACCAGGGCCAGGCTTGCCCGCACTGCGCAGCCGCGCAGCGGGCGAACAATGTCAGCAACCCGACCGGGGTAGACCCCGATCCGTGAGGAAACGTAGCGATGCGCGCCAAGCTGGTCTTCTTTGACGACGCCTGGGTTGAGGGAGACTTCGAGCCGCCGGCCAGCCTACGAGACAAGCCGGTGCTCACTGTCTGGCGCAGCGAGCGGAGCGAGGAGAGCGGACGGATTGCGATGAAGGTCGACCGCGGCGCGGGGATCTGGGACGCGTTCGGCCGGCTGCTGTTCCACGATTCTCAGCTGGCCGACCTGTCCTTCGCCGGGCACCGCCGGCTGCACGCGATCGAGAACCGGCTGGAGGACACTGGGCACGGCCGGCATCGGTCGCACCGGTTGCAGCTCAGAGAGGATGCGACATTCGGCGTTCTCGAGGAGACCGTGATGAGCCTGCCCATGGGAGCGCTCGAGTATTTAGTCACAAGTCCACAAAGGGACCGCTGCCTGGTGACCTGGCTCGACCAGTCGCAGTGGGGCTACGTCGTCGCCGGCCTTCCCGGGCTGGCGCGGCAACCGGGCGGGCTCTTCTACCCGACCCCCTCCCTCTCTCCCCCGGCGATCTCGCCGGATGGCAGCTGCGCCGTCGCGTGCAGCTTTCTGCAGCCCGGTTGGTGGACGGACGTGCCGGACGACTACTGGGACGCGCCGAGCCCGGGCGGCATCCGCAAGCTCGGCGCCCTTTCCGTGCATGTGTTCGGCGAACCCAACATCTCGTGGCACGACCTGCTCGTGCGCCTCGGACCGGGCTGGCTCCCG
>CAXTFJ010000141.1:0-11941 GCA_964243405.1 uncultured Lichenihabitans sp.
AATATTGGCAGGGAATGACCGTCCTGCACGCCGTGGCGCTGGCAGGCGGCACCAAAACGGCCGAGACCGAAACGTGGCAACGGGTCGAGAACGAACGCGAGATCGAGCGGTTGCAGCGCTCGCTCGACAGGGTCAAGCGTCTCCTGGTCAGGACCAATGTGCTGCGCGCCGAGAGCGGCGCCCCCACGGTTCCGGTGGAAACGCTCTCAAGCCTCGTCGGCCCGGATGCGGCCGCCTACACCGATCAGGAGCAGGCGGCCCGCAAGCTCACGGCGCAGAGCGCGGCCGCTTCCTCCGCGGCGCTCACGACGGCAGTCGATGATGCCCGCAACGACGTGAAGGCGCGAAACGACCGCCTCGGGCTTCTCGACAACATGATCGCCATACGGCAGGAGCGCGAGAAGACGATCTCGCAGCTTTTCGACCGCGACACGGTCAGCCGGCCCGTCCTTGTCCAGACCGAGGGCGAGCTCGCCGACGCGCAGGACCGCAAGCGGCAGGCCTCGATCGAGGCGGCGCAGGCCAAGGATCACCTCGTCGAAGCTCAGCACGAGTATGCGAAGTATCAGACGGAATCCGCGATCGAGCTGGCGCGCACAACCGAGTCGGCCGAGCGAGACACCGCGGAAGCCGTCAGCGACGCCAAGGGGGCCCTCGACCTGGTTCAGGCGCTCGCCCCAAAGGACGACCAGCTGGACGATCCGGAAAGCTACGAGGTGGTGCGCAAGACCGAAACCGGCAGCGTCGTGCTGGATCTACCGGGAACCTCACCGCTCGAGCCGGGCGACCTCGTGAACCTGAAGCCGAAGACGGACGCCGCGACCCGCTAGGCCGGCCGGGGGCCGGTCGGCCTCGTCCTGCGTCACGGCATGCGCCAAACAACAATTCGGAGAGCCTCATGGACGGCTATAGCGACAAGTCGGAAATCAGCCACGCGGTCGGCGATGTCTCGGTCCTGGAGGACCCCCTGCCGGCAGAGGCCCGCGCCCGGTCGACGCGGGTGTCGGTGCCGCGGGTCAGCATCATCATCCCCACCCTGAACGAAGCCGAGAACCTCAAGCTTCTCCTGCCTCGCATTCCCGAGTGGGTTTACGAGATCATCGTGGTGGACGGACGGTCCACGGATGGAAGCCCGGAGGTCGCGAAAGCGCTTCGCAGGGACGTGCGGGTCGTCCTCGAGCCCCGCAAGGGCAAGGGTGCGGCGCTGATGGCCGGGTTCAGGGCCGCAACCGGCGACGCCATCGTCATGCTGGACGCCGATGGATCGATGGCTCCCGACGAGATCATCCTGTTCGTCGCCGCTTTGATGTCCGGCGCGGATTTCGCCAAGGGATCGCGTTTCATGCAGGGGGCGGGAACCTCCGACATGACGCTGTTTCGCCGGCTGGGAAACCTCGGACTGACCACGGCCGTGAAGCTTCTCTACGGCAGCAGCTTCAGCGATCTCTGCTACGGTTACATCGGTTTCTGGACCAGGCACGTGCCGTTGCTCGAATCGGACTGCTCCGGCTTCGAGATCGAGACGCTCATCAACATCCGGGCCCTGAAGGGTCGCCTCAAGATCGTCGAGGTGGCCAGCTTCGAATCCGAACGCATCCACGGGGAAAGCAACCTGCGCGCGATTCCGGATGGCTGGCGCGTGCTGAAGACAATCATCCGGGAGCGTCTCAGTCGGGGAATCGCGATCCCGGTGGCTATTCCCGTGCGAGACGCGGCATGACGGCGGCCGCGGTCGCGGCACCCCCGGAGGCTCAGCCGCACGGTTCGGGGAAGCGCAAGCTGCGCGTTCTCATGGTGGCGGCGCGCTACTTCCCGCTCTCGGGCGGTATCGAGACCCACGTCCACGAAGTGGGCGTTCGACTGGCGAGGACCGGGCATGCCGTCACGGTCCTGACAGCCGATCCGAGCGGTTCCCTGCCGCGCCATGACTGGGTGGGCGGCATGGAGGTCGTGCGGGTTCCCTCCGGGCCGAAGGGAAAGGACTGGTGTCTCGCGCCGGGCCTTTATCGTCATCTGACCGGGTCCGGGCCGCGTCCCGATATTGTTCACGTGCAGGGCTACCACACGTTCTCGGCGCCGCTCGGCATGCTCGGCGCGATGCGGGCCCGGCTCCCCTTCGTGCTGACCTTCCACAGCGGCGGCCACTCGTCGCCGCTCAGGCGGGCGATCCGCTCGCCTCAGACCGCGGTCTTGGCCCCGCTGGCCCGCCGCGCGGCGCGGCTGATCGGGGTTTCCAAGTTCGAGGCCGATCATTTCAGCCGTGCCATGGGCATTCCGCGTGACAGGTTCGTGGTCGTCCCGAACGGAGCCGGACTGCCCGCCGCCGAGGTCGTGTCGCCGCCGGAGGACGGGCCGCTCATCATCTCGCTCGGCCGCCTGGAGCGGTACAAGGGCCACCACCGCGCTCTCGAAGGGTTCGCGCGCCTGCGCCGGACCCTTCCGAAAGCCCGGCTGCGCATCCTGGGCAGCGGTCCCTACGAACGCGAGTTGCGGAACGGGGTGAGCCAGCTGGGCTTGGGAGGCTGCGTCGAAATCGGCGGCATTCCCGCGGCCCATCGCGGGGAGATGGCCTCGGCGCTCGCGAGCGCAGCCCTGGTGGTTCTGCTCAGCGATTACGAGGCACACCCGATCGCCGTCGTCGAGGCTCTCTCGCTCGGCCGCAGGGTCGTCACCACCGACACGTCCGGCTTTCGGGAACTGGCCGACCTGGGCCTCGTCCACGCCATTCCCGTGGGGGCGTCGGGCGACGAGATCGCGGCCGCCATGATGCAGGAGATCGCGCGGGCGGAAGCGCCATCCAAGCCCGTGGCGCTGCCGGACTGGGATGCCTGCGCCGAAACCCTGGAAGGAGTTTATCGCTCCGTGGTCGCCGCGGACGCGCGATGACGATCATCCTGGCCCTTCTGCGTGGGATAGCGGCGCCGTTCGTGTGGGCGGCCCGGCTCGTGGACCGTGTCCTGGGCTGGAACGGACGCCCTTTCGCGATCGGCGGTGAAACTGAAGAGCCGCAACGGCATCTCGCGCCGCTCGTGCTGCTTCTCTCTTTCGCGGGCCTCCCCATCGCCGCTCTCGGCGCCAATGCCAGCCGGGCTGGCAGCCCCTGGGCCGTGGACCTGTTCTACCTCGGCATCGCGGCCGTGTTCCTGTTCCCCGCCCATGCGATCCTGCACCCGCGGACGACGCGGCTGGCGCGGATCGAGGCCGTCGCGGTCCTGACGACCGGCCTCTACATGATCCGTCTCCTGCGGGAGCCGATCGCTTTCATCGATCATGACGAATTTCTTCACTGGACCACCGCGAACCACATTCTCGAGAGCGGGCGGCTTTTTTCGCCGAACGCCCTGCTGCCGATCAGTCCCCGCTTTCCAGGGCTCGAGATCGTCACGACGACGCTCGTGTGGCTCACCGGCCTGTCGGTCTTCCAGGCCGCGCAATGCGTGCTCTTCGCCTGCCGCGCCGTGTTCGTCGCCGCACTCTTCTCCATCTACGAGCGGCTGTCCGGCAGCGCGCGCGTGGCGGCCTGCGGTTGCCTGGTCTACACGGGATGCTCGACCTTCCTGGTGTTCGACACCCAGTTCTCCTACGAGAGCATGGCCGTGACCCTGGCGGCCGCCTGCCTGCTGGTCGACACGCGTTCGCGCGACCGGGGACGTTGGACTCACGTCGCCTTCGTCCTGGTGCCGCTGCTCACCGCACTGGCCTTCACGCATCACATGACGGCCTATTTCACGGCCGGGCTCCTCGCCGCCATGGCGGTGCTGGACTATTTCAGGGTGCCGGAGCGCCGCACCTTCGCCTCGTCCTTCGTGGTCGCCGCCTGGGCGATCGCGGCGCCCCTCGCCTGGTCGCACGCGATGGGCAACCCGGGCGCCGGCTATCTTGGGCCCGTCGTGGCCAATGGCCTCAGCGAGGCAACGCATCTCCTGTCGTTCTCGGCCGGGCGGAAGCTGTTCGTTTCGGATGACGGCTATATCGCGCCGCTCTGGCAGCGAGCCGTCGCCCTGGCCTCCGTCGGCTTGGTCTGTCTGGGTCTGTCGATCGGCTTCTTTCGGTCGCTCAACCTCGGCCTCCTGCGCGTGGGCGAGGAGTTCTCGGCCGTGCTCCGGCGCTCGGCGCAGGCCCGCAGCGGGGTCGTCCTGCTGGTGCTGCTGACCATCGCGTTCCCGCTCAGCATGCTGTTCAGGCTCACCAAGAGCGGGTGGGAGATCGGCAACCGGATGGGCCCGTTCTCCTTCTTCGGGGTCGCCTTCGTAGTGGCGGTCGCCGCGGTCTCGTTCCTGTCGCGAGGCCGCCGGACGAACCTGCGGACGGGAATGCTCGCGGTGATCGCTCTGATCGTACTGGGCGGCGGGATCATCAGTTCCGAAGGGCCGAGGCTGCTGGTGCCGGCGCGCTTCCGGGTGTCGTCCGACTCCTCCTCCGTCGGCCCGATGGCGATCGATGCGGCCGCTTGGTCGCGCGCGTGGCTGGGCGAGCGCAACCTGTTCTCGGCCGACCGGATCAACCGGTTGCTGCTCTCGACCTACGGGGGCCAGGACGTCGCCTCGACGCTGCAGGACGGTTACGACACGTCCGCGGCGGTTCTGGCGCCCGTTCTCGGACCCACAGAACGCGACGTGCTCCGCAGGGTCGGGATCGATTACCTGGCGGTGGACCTGCGGATCACCACGGATCTGCCGGGCGTGGGCGTCTACTTCGACGGCGGCGGCAGGGACGCGAACCACACCGAGCCGCCGCACGCCGCGGCCCTTCTCAAGTTCGACCTCGAGCCTCGCGTGGGGAAGGTCTTCGACGACGGATCGATCAGCATCTACGACCTGAAGGCGCTCGATGGAACGCTTTGACGTCCCCGCGCGCCTGTTCCTCGCGAGCGTGGCTTGCGCGTTGCTGTGCTCCGATTCTCTGCCTCTGCTGGTTCGGGCGGCGGGCGCCGTTCCACTGGTCCTTTACCTGCCGGGTCGCTGCCTGATCGCGGCCGTCATGCCGCGCGAGCACGTCGGCGGCGAGTTGCGGGCGGTTTCGGCCGCCCTGAGCCTCGCGGTGGTGGCCCTTCTCGGCCTCGTCCTCGACGCCGTCCACGCGTTCGGACCCGCGGACCTGCCCAAGGTCTTGGCATTCCTGTGCGCCGCCGGCTGCTTCGTTTCCGTGATCGGACTTTCGGCCGGCAAAGGCCCCCGCGCACCCCGCCCGTCGCGCGTGCCGCTCGGCTCCGCCCATCTCGTGGCCCTGGTGGTCGCGGCCGGGCTGGCGGGGTTCGCTTACCAGCAGGCCAGCCGTGGCGCGATGCTGCAGCGGCCGGACGACTACACGGATCTCTGGATGGTGCCGACCGCCGCGCGAATGCCGTCGGCCGCGACCGTGGGAGTGCGCAATCAGGAGGGCCGGGAGGTCATCTACGCGCTCGACATCGTCGCGCGGGGCGACCTGATCGAGCGGGTCCCGACATTCGTGCTCCAACCCGGTGAAACGCGGACCTTCCCCGTCGCGCTCCCCGCGGTCGCCTACGCCGATGCGGTCACCGAGCTTCCGGCGGCGCAGGACGATGGCCCGCCCCCAGGCGCCGCGGCGCTGGCGCGAGCCAAGCGGAAAGAGGCCGATCGCGCGCGGGTCGAAGCGAGGCTCTACCGGGACGGCGATCGCACCCTCGCCTACCGGCTCGTGTGGGTCGCGTTGCCCGCGCCGCTCGGCCCCGCGTCGACGCTGGCGAGTTCGGGGGAGGCGGAGACCAGGACGCCGGCACCCCGGGGCGCGGCCACCCTGCCGCAGATCGACGAGGGCGAGGCTCCGCTCCTGTCGATGACCTCGACGCTGCCACGCTCGCCCAGCCTCGCCCCGGCGGCCGAAGCCACGCAGGCGATGGACGCGACGAACCGAACCTTCAGGGCCGCCACCGGGTCCGAGACCCTCAACGGCGATCTCAGTGCGGGGTCCGCGGACATCGCCCCGTCGTTCCGGGCTGTCCCGGCCGCCGTGCCGGCGTCCGCCTTCGACCCCTCTCCTTCGTTTCCGCAGGAATAAGGCTCGCATGCGTATTCTGCATCTCGCCCAGTTCTACGCCCCCGTGATCGGTGGCGAGGAGCGTCACGTGTCCTCGATCGCCCAGGCTCTGGCGGCGAAGGGCCATGAGGTCGAGGTCGCGACCCTCGCCCATCCCGACCGCGCCCCCGTCCTGGTCGACCGCGACGTCACCGTCCGGAGCCTGACGGGCCTGTCGCAATCGTTCGGCGGCCTGTTCAGCGATGCCCAGCGACGCCACGCGCCACCTTTCCCCGATCCCGGGCTGACGTTCGGGCTTTCCAAAATCATATCCGCCTTCCGGCCCGACGTCGTGCACGGGCACAATTGGCTCGTGCATTCCTTCCTGCCCCTGAAGGCGAGCGCGCGGGCCGCGCTGGTGATGACGTTGCACGATTACGGGCTTGCCTGCGCCCGCAAGACGATGATGCGGGGCGGCGCGGTCTGCGCCGGCCCATCGCCGCTGCGCTGCCTGCCCTGCGCGCGACACCATTACGGAACCGCGGTCGGGACCGTCACGGCCGTCGGCAACGCGGTGTCCAGCCTCTTCGAGCGGCGCGCGGTGGACCGCTTCATCGCCGTGAGCGCGGCCGTTGCTCAGGCCTGCGGCCTGGTCGGTCGCGCGACGCCCTACGACGTCGTGCCCACCTTCATTCCCGACGACGTCGCGACCCTGGACCCCGCCCAAGCCCGGCCCGACGAACTGCCCGCCGGAGACTTCATCCTCTACGTCGGGGACCTCAACCTCAACAAGGGCGTGGGCGTGCTGCTCGACGCCTATCGCAGGCTGGGCGGCGGCGTGCCCCCGCTCGTGCTGATCGGGCGCCGCTGCGCCGACATGCCCGCGGACCTTCCCGCCAACGTCACCGTGCGGGAAAGCTGGCCGCACGCCGCCGTGATGCAGGCCTGGAGCCGGTGCCTGTTCGGGATCGCCCCCTCGGTCTGGCCCGAGGCGTGCGGCACGATCGTCATGGAGGCCAACGCCGTCGGCCGGCCCATGATCGCCAGCCGCATCGGCGGGTTGGCCGACCTCGTGACCGACGGGGGCACCGGCATCCTGGTGCCGCCCGGCGATGCCGAGAGCCTGGCGCGGGCGATGAGCACCCTGCTGGCGAGCCCGGCCTTGCGGGACCGGATGGGCCAAGCGGCGCTCGCCAAGGCCGAGACCTTCATGGCCAAGGCGGTCGTGCCCCGCATCGAGGGGATCTACGACCAGGCGCTTCGCAGCCGGTCGCGCCCGGCCCGGACGCTGAGCGAGGTGACGCCGTGAACGCCATCAGCCTCCGTCGCGCGATGAGCGCCAGCGTCGTGGTCTGCTGCCACGACGAAGGGCGCTTTGCGGCGCTGCAGGAAGCCGTCGACTCGGTCCTCGCGCAGCGTCGTGCCGAGGATGAGATCGTCGTGGTGGTCGATCACAACGAGGCGCTTCTCGCCCGCACCGCGGAGATCTATCCGCAGCTCCAGGTGATCGCCAACCTCGGGCCGCGCGGCCTGTCGGGCGCCCGCAACACCGGCGTCGCACAATCGTCGGGGGACCTCGTGGTCTTTTTGGACGACGACGCGGTGGCGGATCCCGGGATGCTGAAAGCCATGAAGGCGCTGGCCGCCCCGGACAGCGTGCTCGGCATAGCCGGGCTCGTGGAGCCCGACTGGCTCGGCGGGCGCCCGGCCTGGTTTCCGTCCGAAATGCTCTGGACCGTGGGCTGCACCTACGAGGGGATGCGGCCGGGCCCGGTGCGGAACGCCATTGGGGCCCTGATGGCCATCAAGCGGTCCGTGCTGGACGCGACCGGTGCCTTCCGGGTCGAGCTCGGACGCGGCGCCTCGAAGCTTCCGCTCGGCTGCGAGGAGACCGAGCTCTGCATGCGGGCCGGCCGCCGCTTCCCCGAGCGCAGCTTCGTTTACGCGACTGACGCCTCCTGCGCCCACAAGGTGCCGCCGTCGCGCGCGACCTGGCGCTACCTCGTCACGCGATGCTGGGCCGAGGGCTTCTCGAAGGCGACGCTCAGGGCCCACCCCGCAACGCGCGGCGGTCTGGCGACGGAGCGCGACTACACGCTCAAGATCCTGCCGCGCGCGGTGGTGAAAGGGCTGTTCGATGTCTGCCGGGGCGACCCGAACGGTCTGCTGCGGGCCGTCGCGGTCGTGCTGGGCTTCGTGTCGACCGCCACGGCCTACGCGATCGGGCGGTTGCGCAACACGGCACCCGTCCGGCGCGTCGCGACGATCCTTGGTGCCGCAACGGGGCATGCGGCCCTGCTCGCCAATGCCGGCGCGCTGGCGGTCGGAACCCTGACGAGCGCGGTGCTGGGCTTCGCCTACTGGTGGGTCGCGGCGCGCGGCTTCACCCCGCGCGCGGTCGGCCTCGCATCGGCCGCCATCTCGGTCATGAACCTGCTGGCCCACATCGGCGAGTTCGGGCTCGGCCCCCTCCTGCTCGGCTACCTGCCGCGCTACAGGTCGACCGCGCCCGACATGCTTTCCACCGCGCTCGTCGGTGTGATCGCGTCGTGCCTGCTGGTGGGTCTCGCGGCCGTCGGCCTCGACGCCGTCTTCCACCTCGGGCTGGGCTCCGTCACGAGGAGCTTGGCGGCCTCGCTGTTCTTTGTTTTCGGCGTGGTGACCACGGGAGCCTCCCTGGTGCTCGACCAGGCCTTCGTGGGGTTACTCCGGAGCACCACCCAGATGTGGCGCAACGTCCTGTTCGCAGGGCTCAAGCTCGCCATGCTGGGCGCGCTGGCCGTCTTCGCAACGGGCGCCGACGAACTTTGGATCTTCGCCACCTGGATCATTTCCCAGGCCGTCTCGCTGGCGGTCATGATGCGTCCGGGCGGACGTCGCGAACGCTTCTGGCGGCGGCCGCGTGCAGCGTTGCTGCGGCCGCTCGTCGGCGACGTTCTCGCCCACCACGCGCTCAACATCGTGCTCCAGACCCCCGCGCTGGTGATGCCGTTCCTGGTGACGGTCGTGCTCTCGGCGGAAACCAACGCGGCCTTCTTCGCAGCCTGGTCGCTCATCAACGTCGCCCTGCTGGTCCCCGCGTCCCTCACGACGGTGCTCTACTCGACCGGTGCCCGCGATCCCCACCTCATGGCCCAACGGCTGCGCATGTCGCTGGCGTTGTCGGCGGCCCTGGGGATCGGAACGGGTCTGGGGCTGCTGTTCTTCTCGTCCTTCGTGCTGGGGCTCTTCAGCCCCGCGTATCCGCTCATCGCCGGCGCGGGACTCAAGGTGCTCGGCTTCGGGGTCTTCGCAGTCGCGATGAAGTACCACTACGTGGCCCTGAAACGGTTCGCGGGGCGGATGGTCGAGGCCTCGGCGATCCTGGCCATCGGCGGCGCCGTCGAGATCGCGGCGGCTGCCATCGGCGGCCACCTCGGCGGGCTGACCGGCCTGACGGAGGGGTGGGTCGCGGGCGTCTGCCTCGAAGCCGCCGTGCTGGCCCCCGCCGTGCTGGCCGCGACCCGCGCGCGCGTGGCCGCGCCCTCCGTCGTCCTGCCGCGCTCGGGCGAACTGGAGACCGTATGATGGTTCGCTTCGTCAACGGCGCGGCGGTCGGGCGGCTCATTCTGGCCGCCAGCCTTCTCATACTTCCGGGCAGCGCTTCCCGGGCGGCGCCGACCGCGGGTTTCGTGGGCCGGGTCGGGACCGGCTTCGTTCTCGACGGTGCGCCCTTCCGGGTCGCGGGCGTCAACAACCATTACCTCACCTTCGGCTCGCCGACGGAGGTCACGGCCGTGCTGGACGATGCCAAGGCGTTGGGGGCCAACGTCGTCAGGACCTTCGTGCAACCCGTTATCGGATCGCCGGACGGCACCGTGCCGACGATCTGGAATTGGAAGAGCACGGGCGCCTCCAGCGACATGGGGGCCAAAGGCCGCTACGTGCTCTCGTTCGACGGCGCGACGCGAAGCATGGTGTTCAACGACGGCGACGACGGGCTGAAGCGCCTCGACTTCCTGGTCGCGGAAGCGGGCAAGCGGCAGTTGAAGCTGATTCTGTCGCTCCTCGACTTCTGGGGTTACGGCGGCGGCGCCCAGCAGATGTCCGCCTGGTACGGCAGTTCGGAAAAATACACCTTCTTCGCCGCCGACCCCCGCACTCAACGCGACTACGAGGAGTGGGTCCGGCACGTCCTGACGCGGGTCAACTCGATCACCGGTCGGGCCTACAGGGACGATCCCACGATCATGGCGTGGGATCTGATGAACGAGCCCGACATCCATCCCATCCCGCTCATGGTCGACTGGGTGGCCAGGATGTCGGCCTACGTGAAGTCGATCGATCCGCACCATCTCGTCGCCTCGGGTCTCGCCAGCATGCGCGAGCCTTTCGCGGAATTGGACCTCCCCGATATCGATTTCGGGACCTGGCACGGCTACGCGTCCTACGAGCACATGTCGCACGAGGCGTTCGACTCGCTCATCGCGACGAACTGCGATCGCGCGGCGGAATACGGCAAGCCGATCCTGCTGGAGGAGTTCGGGGTCCCGCGATGGGATCCCGACCAGGCCAACGCCTACCGCAAGTGGCTCGCCACGATCGCGAACCGACGTTCCTGCGCCGGCTGGGTCGTTTGGCGTCTGGTGGCCCGGCAGGACGACGGGCAGTTCCCGGCGGACGAGCATGACGGGTTCGACGTCCACCGCGACGACTCGCCGGCCTGGCTGGCGTTGCGCGACGGGGCGCGACAACTTCTGGCCGCGAAGACCTCCAACGAGGTGCAGGAATGAACGGGGGTGACACGATCCGGATGGTCGACAGTGCGACCGGCGGGGTGGGCTGGCGCCCACGGTGGTGGAAAGACTACGCGGCGGATTTCGTGCGCTATCGCGACCATCGGCGCGGAGCCCCGATGGCCGTGATCCTGGCTACCGAGCAAGGGTTGTGGGCCTTGCTGGTCTACCGTCTCGCCCGTGCGATCCGCCGTGCGCCCTTGCCGCGCGCCATTGCGTTCCCGCTACGGGTTATGGTCGCGATCGCCGAGAAAGTCGTCGAGATCGTCACCGGCATCACCCTGCCGAGCCGAGCCTGCATCGGGCCGGGGCTTTACATCGGCCACCATGGCAACGTGATCCTGCACGAGGACGTCGTCATGGGAGCGACCTGCAACATCTCGCAGGGTGTCACGATCGGGATGTCGGGGTTGGGCGCCCGGCGCGGCGCCCCGACGATCGGCGATCGGGTCTACATCGCCACGAATGCAGTGGTGGCCGGCAGGATCGTCGTGGGGGACGAGGCGGTCGTGGCAGCCAACTCGCTAGTGACCCGCGACGTGGCGCCGCGAACGACCGTCATGGGCGTACCGGCCCGCCTCGTCAAACGTCGAGGGTCGTCCGGCTACCTGCACGGAGAGGAATGGCCGGAGCCGTCGTAGCGCAGCCCCCCGTGTGCCGTTCGCTTCCCCCGGCGACGGCCCGCGGTCCGGGTATCGAGGTCCTCGACCGCGGCCCCATGCGGTTGAAGGTGCGCTCCCCGGACTTCCGCGGGATTGCAGGCCGCGCAAGCGGCACCCCCCGGCGCGACACTCGCCGCATCCCTTCGTTTGAAACGCCAGTGTCGATCGTCCCCAAGCAAGACCCGGAACACAGGAAGGATACGAGGATGAAAACGTCGATCGGCTTCGGGGCAGTCACGTTCTGCCTCTTCTTGAGTTCAGCCGTCCACGCCAACGAGGTCATCGTCGACGGCAAGCCCTGCAATGACTTTTGCCAGTCCTGGATCGGCGTGCATCAGCCGGCCGCCCCGGAAGCCGGCAACTCCCCGCCGGCCAAGCTGGCGGTATCGGTGCCCCGGCTCGCGGTCCCTCGCGTTGTCCGAAACGAACCTGCCAGCGATGGTGTTCATGTGCGGACAGCCGTTCAGCCGAGAGCGGTCCCGCCGCTCGCCTCGCGGGACGAGGACAGCGACGGCGCCTCGACCGTGC
>CAXTFJ010000142.1:0-6957 GCA_964243405.1 uncultured Lichenihabitans sp.
GATCAGCACCACGCGGGCAAGGCCGTCCCGGGCCGCCGCGGCCAGCAGGGGGGCCGCGAGCGCGATCTGGCTCGGTCCGATCGCGCCCGACGCCAGAAACGGCGCGGTGGGGAGCGCCGAGGATAGGCCCACGAAGGCCACGCCGCCGCGCCGCCTCAGGTAGGGGTAGGCCGGGCCGTCCGCGGGGCCACGCTCGTCCAGCCAGGGCGCGAAGGTTGAGGCGAGCGCTTTCAGGGAGCCGCGCACGTAGGCGTCGTGGTTGCCCGGCACGAAGCTCACGTCCCGAGGCTCGCCCAGCGTTTGCAGCCACGCGCCCGCGAGGGGAAACTCGGCCTTCAGTCCGAGGTTGAGGATGTCGCCCGTCATGGCCACGTGGTCCGGCGCCTGGGCGCGAAGGTCCTGGACCAGCGCGGTCAGCACCGTCATATCGTGCAGGCGTCCGCGCCTGTTCCAGTTCATGTAACCGGTGACGCGCTTGCTCATCAGCTCGCGCAGGTTGGGGCGAGGCAGGGGACCGATATGGGCGTCGGACAGGTGGGCGAGCAGGAACGTCACGCGGGACGCTGTCGCGCGGGCGTCGGGCTCGCGTCAAGGCCGGTCGCGTGGACGCGGTGAAGCGGCCGTGGCGCGCGCGCGCCGTGCCCTGGCTGATCCAGACGGGCGCCCGCCTGACGCGCCCCCTCACCATGGGGGTGCGCGGCATCGTGCTCGACGACGCCGGCCGCGTGTTCCTCGTGCGGCACGGCTACATCCCCGGCTGGCATTTGCCCGGGGGCGGCATCGAGACGGGTGAAACGACGCGGACCGCGCTCGCGCGCGAGATCGCCGAGGAAGCGCGCATCGCCGTCCGGGGCGAGCCCGTCCTGCACGGCGTCTTCCTCCAGCGCAGGCGCGACCACGTCGTGGTCTACGTGTTGCGCGACTTCACCGTGCTCGGCGCGCGCGCCCCGGATTGGGAGATTGCCGAGGGCGGCTTCTTCCCCACCGACGCCCTGCCGGAGGCGACGACGCCCGCCACGCGGCGGCGGTTGCACGAAGTCCTGGCGGGTGTTCCCGCCGCCGAAACATGGTAGGCGGGCCGCCCCGGCCCACACCGCGCAGGTGCGGCGACGCTGGAACTTGACCTCATGGCCGATCCCCTCAGCCTTTCGATCGTGGTGGCCCCCGAGACCGCGGCCGACCGCGTCAGCGTCGATCGGTTGAACGAGCGCGCCTTCGGGCCGGGCCGTTTCGCGCGCACGGCTTACCGCCTGCGGGAAGCGGCGGGTCACGAGGTGGCGTTTGGGTTCGTGGCGCGGGTCAGCACCCTGCTGGTGGGCGCCAACCAACTGACCGCCGTCGGCTGCGGCGGCACGCCCGCCCTGCTGCTGGGCCCTCTTACCGTGGACCCGGCGTTTCGCGGCCGCGGCGTGGCCGCCGCGCTGGTCCGCATCTCGCTCGACGCCGCGCGGGACGCGGGGCACCGCCTGGTCATCCTGGTCGGCGACCACGCCTATTACACGCGCTACGGCTTCGCGCGCGTGCCGGCCGGACGGCTCACGCTGCCCGGCCCCGTCGACCCGGCCCGGCTCCTCTACCTCGAACTGAATCCGGGGGCGTTCACCGATGTCAACGGGTCGGTGCGTGGTGTGAGGTAGAGCGCGAAGCCGCTCCGGGTCAGCCCGCGTCCGTCCAGCTTCGCCCGTCGCGCTCGATCAGCGCGATGGCGGCCGACGGCCCCCAGGTTCCCGACGTGTAGGGACGCGGCTCCTCGCCGCTCGCCGCCCACCCCTCGATGATCGGGTCGACCCAGGTCCAGGCCGCTTCCACCTCGTCGCGGCGCATGAACAGGGTCTGGTTGCCGCGCACCACGTCCAGGATCAGCCGCTCGTAGGCGTCCGGGTTGCGGCTGCCGAAAGATTCCTTGAAGCTCATGTCGAGCGGCACGTGCTGCAGGCGCATGCCGCCGGGACCCGGGTCCTTGATCATGATCCACAGCTTCACGCCCTCGTCGGGCTGCAGGCGGATCACCAGCTTGTTGGGCTCCGGCGTGCCCCCTTCGAACACCGAATGGGGCACGCCGCGGAAGCTCACCACGATCTCCGACAGGCGGGACGGCAGGCGCTTGCCGGTGCGCAGGTAGAACGGCACGCCCGACCAGCGCCAGTTGCCGATCTCGGCCCTGAGCGCCACGAAGGTTTCGGTGGTGCTGGACGACCCGAGCTCCTCCGCGTAGCCCTTGACTGCGCCGCCCGCCGAGGCACCCGCCCGGTACTGGCCGCGCACCGTGTGGTGGGCCACCGAGGGGCCGGCCATCGGCTTCAGGCTCTTGAGGACCTTCAGCTTCTCGTCGCGGACCGCGTCGGCGCCGAGCGAGGTGGGCGCCTCCATGGCGACGAGGCAGAGGAGCTGGAGCATGTGGTTCTGCACCATGTCGCGCATGGCGCCGGCCGTATCGTAATAGCCCGCGCGGCCCTCGAGACCCACCGACTCGGCGACGGTGATCTCGACGTGATCGATGTGGGCCGAGCTCCACAGCGGCTCGAACAGCGTGTTGGCGAAGCGCAGCGCCATCAGGTTCTGCACCGTCTCCTTTCCGAGATAGTGGTCGATGCGGTAGATCGACTGCTCGGGGAAGACCCGGCCCACCGCGTCGTTGACGGCACGCGCCGAGGAGAGCGCCTTGCCGATGGGTTTCTCCAGGACCACGCGGGTCTTGTCGTCGATCAGGCCGTGCGAGCCGACCTTGTCGGCGATGGGGCCGAACAGGTCCGGCGAGGTCGCGAGGTAGAGCACCTTCACGTGGTCGGGCTTGCGGTCGAGCATGCCCTTCAGGTCGCCCCAGTTGTCGTCGGACGTGCCGTCCGCCGAAACGTAGTCGATCCGCTCGAGGAAGCTTTCCAGGGCACCGTCGGGCAGCTTCGCGCCGCCCATGTGCTCGTCGAGGGATTGGCGCGTCATCTCGCGGAAGCCGTCGCGGCCGAGCGGCTTGCGCGACACGCCGATGATCCGCGCGTCGTCCGGCACCTGGCCGGCGAGGCAGCGCTGCATCAGCGCGGGAAGGATCTTGCGGCGCGACAGATCCCCGCTTCCCCCGAAGATGACGATGGTGAACGGGTCGACGGGTATCACTCGGCTCGTCATCACTATCCCCGTGGTTTCGAGTTCGCAGCGGCGGCGATTTCGGGACCGTGCTTACGCCAAGGCGACGCGCGCTTGCAATGAGGCGGCGCCCGGGCCGCTTCCGGCGCGGCGCTCCCGCGATCTTTTTCGGTCAAGCCCGCGTTACAGCCGAGGCTCGGGGATGGTTCTGTGGACCTCCCCGTCCGGGCGGTCGGGTGCGTCGCCCCCGGTCGAACCGACAACGATCCGAGGAGGACGGAATGAGTATATTCGGGACCATCATGTCGAAGATCTTCCACCACGACGAGGCGGCCGCCGCCCCCGCGCCGAGCGCTCCTCCCACGCAGACGGCCGACGCTCCCGAGGCCGCGCCGAGCAGCGATGCCTCGACCCCGCAGGCGGCCGCGGGCGCGGCGCCCGAGAACAGCGCCCGGCCGACCGCGCCCATGTCGTCGACCTCCGCCTCGCCCGGCCCCGAATCCTCGGCCAGCCCGACGACCGCACCCGCGGCGGGGCAGAGCGTCGACGTCGCCGCCGTGCTCAACGGGCTCGCGGCCAAGAACGGGCAGTCGCTCGACTGGAAGCATTCCATCGTCGACATGATGAAGCTGCTCGGCCTCGACTCCAGCCTGAGCGCCCGCCAGGAGCTCGCCAAGGAACTGGACTACAGCGGCGACACCCACGACTCGGCGACCATGAACGTGTGGCTGCACAAGCAGGTCATGCAGAAGCTCGCCGCCAACGGCGGCAAGGTGCCGGACGACATGAAGGTCTGATCGATTTCGACGGCCGCGATCCTTCGGGATCGCGGCCGGACGATCAGGGCTGCTTGCCTGTCGCGGCGGACGGGAGCGCGAGGGCGGGGATGGCCGGATCTTTGGCGGGCGGAACGGCCGCCGCCACCGGGTTGGGCACGGCGGCGTCGAGGAAGTTCACGTCCGTCCCCTTGCTTACCATGGAGGCCAGATCCTCGGCGTTCCAGTTGGTGAGGCGGATGCAGCCGTGCGACTGCGTTTTCCCGACCAGTTCTGGCTCCGGCGTCCCGTGGATGCCGTAGCCGGGGTCCGACAGATCCATCCAGACAGAGCCCACGGGGTTGTTGGGGCCCGACGCGATGGAGAAGGCGTGCGTCGTCTCCACCCCCTTGAAGGCGTATTTGGGATTGTAGGTGTAGCCCGGGTTGTGCGTGACGCGCAGGATCTCGAAATGCCCGCTCGGCGCCGGCTTCTCCTGGCTGCCGATCGACGCCGGGTAGACGGCCACGAGGCGGCCATCGGCCGCGTAGGCGCGCACCACATGGCCGGGCTTGTCGACGTCGACCCGCGTGACGGCCAGGGGCGGCCGGTCGACCACGACCTGTGGGACGGTGATCGGCTCGTCCGCGGTCTTCCACCGGACTTTGGGGTTCAGGCTCTGCAGCAACGCGATGCTGGTGTGGTATTGTTCGGCCAACTCCTCTCGCGCGTTCTTGTAGGCGAGACGCTTGAGGCTCGACTGCTTCTCGAACTTGGCGGGAATGGACTTGGCGAACGGGCCTTTCAGGTCGGCGGCCGTCACGGTGCGCTGCACCAGCGCCGGAGCTGTGTCGGCCACCGTCAGCTTGCCCCAGGTCGCCTCGTCCAATCGGCCGGTCGAGGGGAGGCCCGCCTGCCCCTGGTAGGCCGCCACGGCCTTGCGAAAGTTGTCGCCATCGATCCCGTCGATGGCGCCGGGCGATATCCTGGCGCGGTCGAGCAGAACCTCGGCGCGGATGATTTCGGCCGAGGGTCGCTTGCTCGCGGGATCGGGCAGGGCGGAGAAGGACGCCGTGTTGACCGCGTCGGCCGTGAGCCCCCCGCCCGCGGCCGCAGCCGGGGTGAGCGACGCGAGCAGGCAGAACGGCAGGAACGACGCGGTCTTGCGCATGGACATCAACCCTGAAGGAATGCTGGCGGGGCAGGCCTACTTCGCGGGCTGGTCGCCCTGGGATTGCTTCTTCTTCGCCTCGTGATGGCCGACCGCGCAGCCCGCCGCCGCGCCGAGCTTGCCGTGTCCCGCGAGGTGACCGGCAACGCCGCCCACCACCGCGCCGGTGATGCAACCGGCCTGCGCCGTGCTGGCGGCCGAAGCCAGCAGGGTCAGAACCGCCAGGGTCGAGAGCGCAAATCGCATGGACGCAATCCTTTGTTGAAGCCGCGTTGTTCAACGAACAAGGCGCGGAAACGTTCACCCGCGCCCGCGTTGAACCCGGCCGTCCGGTCGCCGTTGTCGGCGAGGAGGTTCCCGCGATGTATGAAGTCTGGGCAGATCAAAGCGACCCGTCCCTGTGGACGATCATCAAGGAGGGCGGTGCGATCCCCAGCGCGGGGTCGAAGCTGCAGTGGACCCTGCTGGGCAAGGTGAACGTCACCGACGCGCTCGCCCGCGAGATCGAATCCTCCGGATATTCGGACTACCAGAGCAACGGCGCCCCGTTCGCGCCCGACGCGGTGCTCGACGTCAAGCCGCTGCTCAAGTCGATCTGACCGGCGGACGCTTGATCCCGCGGCCCAACCGCGCACTTAGTCCGATGTCCACCAAAACCTGGGAAGCTCATGTCAGACCATACCTACCGCGTGATCGAAGTCGTCGGGTCCTCGACGGAAACGATCGACGACGCCATCCGTCGCGCCGTCGCCGACGCGTCCAAGACGCTGCGCAACATCGGCTGGTTCCAGGTGATCGAGACCCGCGGCCACGTGGTCGACGGCGGCAAGGTCGGCCATTTCCAGGTGACCCTGAAGCTTGGCTTCACGCTGGATGACCGGGGCGAGCCGTAGTGCGGCGCGGTGTCGTCTCGCTGAAGCTGGACCGGAGTGCAACCTTGTGTTGAACCGGGTGCACGACCTAGGCTGATCGCGGTTCAAGCTCCCGGGACGGCCATGGCCGCCGACCAAATAGCCTTCACGACCTTGCAATCCGCCATCCTGGCACTGCTCCCCGAGGATGGAACGCCCGTCCTGAACCGCGTCATGCGCGTGATGCTGGCCCGCCGGTTGGAACGGCCCATCGGGGAGGAGGCCTATTTCGCGGCGCGCGACGGGCTCCTCGAGGCTGGCCGGATCGGTCGATCGCGCGGGCAGGGCGGCCAGTTGTTTCTGGCGAGCCCGGAACCCCTGCCCGCACATCCCTCGAAGAGCGGGCACGGGTGGTCCGAACCGAAGCTGATGGTACCGTTGCGCGCCTTCCTCGAAGGCCCGTTTCGCGAGTCCCTCGACCTCCCCGAACATGGGGCCTGCGTGGTGAAGGACACGTCAGCGGGCGGCCCGAAACTCGGCCAATGGGCCCAGCCCGACTTCATCCTGGTCAGCGCCATGCGCTTCCGCCTGATGCCGGGCGCCCAGGTCGACCTCCACTCCTTCGAGCTGAAGACGGAGGTGGGCGGGGGCGTGCTCGCCATCCACGAGGCGCTGGCGCAGACGCGCTTCACCCATTTCGGTCATTTCGTCTGGCATGTGCCCGAAGGTTCGAAGCACCTGTCCAAGCTCGACGACATCGCGACCCATTGTGAAGAGCACGGCATCGGCCTGATCCGCATGATCGATCCGGAGCGGGCTGGCCATGAGGGCGGCTGCGAGGTCCTGGTCGACCCGCGCCGCAAGCCGACGCTCGACTCGGTGGTCGACGGCTTCCCGGATGCAAAACTCACGTCCGACGACAAAGCCCGGCTCCGTCGCGCGATCGGAGCGGCAGCGTGATGGACCGCGAGGGCAAGTTCATCGCGGTCGCCAACATGAAGGGCGGCGTGGGGAAGACCACGACGGTGGTGAGCCTCGCGGAAGCGGTGGCTGCCGACGACGACGGCAGCACTCCTGATGGCGCAGCTAAAGGCGGCAA
>CAXTFJ010000142.1:6967-11849 GCA_964243405.1 uncultured Lichenihabitans sp.
GACGGGAAAAAGGTGCTGGTCGTCGATCTCGACCCGCAGGCGAGCGCCTCCATGTGCATCGCGGGCGACGACCTTCTGGCAGACATCATCGACGAGGGCCGCACCCTCGAGGCCTTCCTCGAAACGCGCCTGATCCACGGTGGCAAGGCCAACCTCGACAAGCTGATCCGCAAGCAGATCAGCGCCGTCTGGCACAGCAATCACCAGCTGGACCTGTCGCTCCTTCCGTGCGGACCCGACCTCCGGATGATGGAGCGGGAACTTCTCTACGAGCTGACCAGCCGCGATTTCAACATGAACGCCATCGACGGCAAGATCTGGCGACTGTTCAACAAGGATTTCGCCGCCCTCAAGCAGCTCTACGACTACATCCTGTTCGACTGCGCCCCCGGTATCTCGCCCGTCACGGAAGCCGCGATCCGCATCGCCGACCTCGTGATCGTCCCGACCATACCCGACCACCTGTCGGTCTACGGGCTGAACGCCTTCCACGGCAGCATCTGGGCGCGGACCTCGGGAAGCCTGCCAGCTCCGCTCAGCCCTCCGGTCATCCTGATCAGCCGGTTGCAGCAAACCAAGCAGCATGCGTTGGTCAAGGCCAGTCTGATCGAGGGCGCGCGCAAGGACGGTTCGGCCTACCGTCTGTTCGAAACAGTTGTGCCGCAAACCGCGGGGCTGGCCGACGCCCTCACCAAGGAAGGCGACTTCACCTTCACGCAAAAATACACCGCGCCCATCATCCACCAGACCCTGATGCCGCTCGTTCAGGAAGTGAAGGGAATGCTCTGATGCCGCTTGCCATCGACACCGGAACCGTCCTGCGGGCCATGGCCGATCACGCCGATGCCTTTCCAGCCGTGCAAGGTGAGATCGCCGAGTTCGCCCGCAAGGCCCTGATCAAACAGGTCAAGGCGAAGGATCTGGGGCTCGGCGCGCTGCGGGCCCTGTGCGCCGCGATCCACGAGGCCAATTTCCGCATGTTCCTCGACGATCTGCAGCCCGGTGACCTGAACGGCGTCGCAAAAAGGCTCGACCCGCACAACGCGGTCCTCAAAAGCGGCTCGGACCAGGACATCCGCAATTCGCTGGTCGCCCTCGCGTCGGGAAACGCCGAGCCGCAGCCGGCGACCGAGAAACCGGTCAAGACGATGCGGTCGAAACCTGCCGACCCGAACGCGAGCAAGATGGGCGAGGTGCTGGGAAGCAAGGTCCACAGTGGGCGGGCCAAGGGCGCCAAGTCGGGCAAGACGGGTTCGTCAGCGTCCGCCGCCGAGGACGGCCCCAAGCCAAAGCGCCAGCCCCGCGCCGGTCGATAGGATGAGCCGCAGCCGCCCCATCCAGGGTGGCGCGAGTCCCTCGCTCACGAGGCGCTGATCCATCAGCCCCAGCGCCAACACCAGCGCGCCCAGCAGGGCAAGGCGCCAGGGCTCCGGGAGGGCCAGCGCGGCCCAGCCGAGCAGGGACGGGCCCACGCCCACCGCGTAGTGGGCCGCGACCGGGCGCTGGTCGGGCCGCACGGCTGCCAGCCCCCAGCGCAGACCGCCCAGGAACGACAGGATCACCGCCGAATAGGCCGCGAGCGCCGTGTCGATCGCCTCCGCCCCGTACCCCGCGACGGGGGCGAGCCGCAGCGACACGGCCAGGGCCCAGAAGGGGATCAGCCCCGCGAGGCCCAGCGCGAGCGGGGCGGGCGGGATCGCGCGGTCGCTCACGCGCCCGGCCTCACCATCGGCTCGGGCGGGGGCAGGTCGCGGAAGGCCGCGATCCGCTCCGCCACCGCGCGCGCCGTGGCGGACGGGTTGCCGAACACGCTGACGGGCAGCACGTCGGCCTCGCCCTCGGGCGATTCCAGCGTGTCGAACTGGCTGTCCAGCAGGGCGGCGGGCATGAAGTGATCGAGCCGCACCCGCAACCGGCGATGCGCTTCGTCCTGACTCACGTCGAGGAAGACGAACAGCAGGTCCGGGCCGGCCGCCGCGCGGATGCGATCGCGGTAGGCGCGCTTCAGTGCCGAGCAGGCGACCACGAGGCCATGGTTCGCGCGCGCGGCGTCGGCCAGCGCGCCGCCGACCCTGTCGAGCCACGGCCACCGGTCCGCATCGGTGAGCGGGTGGCCGGCGTGCATCTTCTCGACGTTGCTCGTCGGGTGCAGGTCATCGCCGTCCAGGAAGTCCACGCCGACCAGCCCCGCGAGGGCCGCCCCCACCGTGGTCTTGCCGGACCCCGCGACGCCCATCACGACGACGACGGGTGGGATGTGCTCGTTGTTGGGCATCGGTTTTCCCCACTCGCGGTCGCGTGGACGCGATGTAGGGCACCGGGAGGGGGCGTGACAGCGGTATCGCCGTCCGCGACCAACTCGCGGTCGCGCTAAAGATGCTTGGGTTGGGCGCCGGCCGCCATAGCGCCGCGGAAGGCCGGGACGCTCGCGGTTACTTGGTCGAACACCGCCTTGGCGAGCAGCGCGTAGCCGCGATCGGTCATGTGGAGGCCGTCCGGCCCCACGAGGCCGTTCGCGGTCACCAGACCCTCGTCGAGCCATTGGTGCATGAGTTCGGTCCGCCGGACCACGCCCACGTGCTGCTCGGCCCCCACGTCGCGCACGGCGGCGACGAACTGCCCGGAGGCGTCGGCGGCCGCGAGCGCGGGGCACCACTGCGGCTCCATCAGCACGACCTCGCTTCCCGAGGCGCGCATCGCCGTCAGGCCCGCGCGCAACTGCTTCTTGAAGTGCTCGACCGGCACGCCGCGCAGGGGATCGTTGCTGCCGACCTGCCAGATCACCAGGTCGGGTTTGGCCGAAAGGATCTCGGGCGCGAGACGCTTCATCATGTCGTCGATGTCCTCGCCCCCAACGCCGCGGTTGACGACCGTGACGGACGGGTGGGCGCGGTAGGCGTCGTTGAACAGGCGCTCCATCTGCGCCGGATAGGCGAGGGCCGGCCGGCTCGCCCCGATCCCTTCGGTGGAGGACGACCCGAAGGCGATGATGCGGAACCCCTCGACGGCGGCACGGGGGGCGCGGTCGATCATCGGCGCGCTCCGCTGCACGCTCACCGTCTCGGGAGGCGCGCTCGCGGACGCGCGGGCCGGCGACAGGCCGAGCCCCCATAGGACAGCGAGGGCGCCGAGGCAGCGGATGCCATCCAGCACCGCCTCACGACCCAATCCTTTGCGCGCCAGCCTCTGCATCGACGGGTCTGACCTTGATGTTTGCGGGGGGAGATCGGGTCCGGGTCCCATCGAGCACCGCGCCGAGGGTCAGGAGGGATGCTAGCCCAATCGCGTTAACGAAAATTTCGGTGGAAAGCGAGACATCGACCGTCCTGAACGTCAGGCGGGCCAGCAGGGCCAGGATGCAGCCCGCCGCGAAGATGGTCAGTGAATGCCGCCCGCACCCCACCACCGGCCGGGCCACGCGCCAGCGCGCCACCCGCGTCAGCCCCGGCGAGGTCAGCGCGAGGTAGATCAGCGCCGCGATATGGGCGAGCCGCCACGGCGTCACGAAGCTCTTCGGCTCGTTGCCGAACAGGGCGAAGGGCGGCCCCAGGCCGGGGAAGCCGGGCCCGAAGGGCGCGGGCCACAGCCGCCACGCGTCCACGGCCAGCAGGGCGACGAGCAGGTAGATGCAGCACGCCGCGGTAAGCAGCGGCTGCCGACGTTCCATCAGCGCCGCCCGCCTCCGGGTCCAGGTCGCGAAGGCGGCCCCGAGCACGAAGACCAGTTGCCAGGTGAACGGGTTGAAGTACCACTGCGCCGCGACCGCCGGGTCGACCAGGTTCGGCAGATCCCAGTGCAGCACGTTGGCAACGGCGTAGATCGCGAAGGAGGCCGCGAGCGTGCCCGCGACGCTGCGGCCCATGCCGAAACGGACCAGCGGAAAGCCCGCGAGAAGCAGGATGTAGAGCGGGAGGATGTCGAGGTAGGTGGGCAGTGCGCGAAGCGTGACGCCGCGCATCATGCCTTGCATCCCGTCGCGCAGCATGGGGCCCAGGATGATCGATTCTCTGCCGTAGATCCGCATCCAGGCGGTCACGATCAGCAGGGTGGAGAGCATCAGGGCGGTCTGCACGCCGTAGATCTTCAGGCAGCGCGCCAGCACCTTGCCCATCTCGACCCGGAGACCGCCGCGCTCGAACACGCGGCCGTAGGCCATGCTGGCCGAGAAGCCCGCCAGGAGAACGAACAGTTCGGCCGCGTCGCTGAAGCCGAAGTTGTGGAGCGTGTAATCCGCCAGGCGGTTGCCGGGGATGTGGTCGACGAAGATGGACAGCAGCGACAGGCCGCGGAGCAGGTCGACCCGCGAGTCGCGGCTGCTTTTGGCCTGGGTCAGCTGCTGCATGGGTCACCGGGCGGGGCGTTTCAGGGCACCCCTCACTTGGGAACCAGGCCGCCCGGCGGCAATCCATGGCGTGCCGCTTGCGGGATGAAACCGCCGACCCCAGATCAGCGTCGGCCGACGAGGCGGCTCGGTTGCCGGTGCCAGGGTTGCTTGACTTCCCAGTCGCCGCGGACTACTGGAGCGTCGCTCGCGTTGGCACTCCGGTTTACTGAGTGCCAAGACCGCGGGTCGGAGGCTTCGGCCCGATGTCGCGTCCCCTCGAAGCGGGACGCCCGGGCCCTCAATCGACAGGATTTTGACCAATGGCATTTCGCCCCCTGCACGACCGCGTGGTCGTGAAGCGCCTCGAAGGTGAAGAGAAGACCAAGGGCGGGATCATCATCCCGGATACCGCCAAGGAGAAGCCCCAGGAGGGCGAGATCGTGGCCGTCGGCCCCGGCGGCCGTGACGACAGCGGCAAGCTCACGCCCCTCGACGTGAAGGCCGGCGACAAGGTCCTGTTCGGCAAGTGGTCGGGCACCGAGGTCAAGATCGACGGCC
>CAXTFJ010000143.1:0-11597 GCA_964243405.1 uncultured Lichenihabitans sp.
GCACTCCCTTGGTAAGGGAGAGGTCGAGAGTTCAATCCTCTCTGGCAGCACCATCTATCTCTCTGAAATTTCTAGGTAAGCCGGGCCAAGCACTCCCTTGTCCCCCAGCTTTCGAGCGTGAACGGGGCGGGAACATCCCCCGCGAGCTGGGGGAAATCTGGGGGAAGCCGTTCCCCACGCGTTCTCAAGGCCGAAGCGACAGCACAAACGAAAATGCCGCCCCAGCTCGCGACCGGGACGGCATCAGCAATGTGCTCGACGGCACCGATCATAGCAGCCCAGGCCCGAAGGTCTATCCCTCGTGTGCGAGCGCGGAGGGGCGGCCATGAGCCTGCAAGCCTTCGCTCACGCCCTTGGCGGCTCCGTCACCGGCCCGAACCGAATCGCCTGCCCCGGGCCTTATCATTCCCGGCGCGACCGCTCGCTTTCGGTCCTGGTGGACCCGAGCGCCCCTGACGGTTTCGTGGTGCATTCGCACGCCGGGGACGATGCGCTCGAATGCAAGGATTTCGTGCGGGACCGGCTCGGCCTGGTGCGGGAGCCGCGTGCAGAAACGCCTTTGCGAATAGCTTCCGAGGATGACGCGGTTCGCACGGGCCGCGCCCTTGCGCTATGGCGTGAGGCAAGTCCGCCCACGGGCACGCCCGTTGAGAGCTACCTTGATAGCCGCGGGGTCCGACTTCCCTGTCACGGGCCCGCGGACGTGCTCCGGTGGCATCCTGATTGCCCGTTCGGCAAGGATCGGGTCGGGTGCATGATGGCGCTCGTCCGCGACATCGTGACGGACGAGCCGAAGGCCATCCACCGGACCGCGTTGACCCGGGACGGCCTCAAGCGATCCGACCTCGGCAGCAACGGTCGCTTGACGTTCGGCCCGGTGGGCGGCGGCGCCGTGAAGTTCACGGCCGACGAGGACGTGACACACGCGCTGGCGATCGGCGAGGGCATCGAGTCGTGCCTATCGATCCGCAGCGTTACCGAGCTGTCCGGGATGGCCGTTTGGTCGGTCCTATCGGCAAGCCAAGTCGCGGCCTTTCCGGTCCTCAACGGCATTGAGACGCTTTGGCTCGTGGTCGATCACGACAAGGCGGGAGTCGGGTCCTCAGAGGCCGCGCGGGAGCGCTGGCAGGATGCCGACCGCGAAGTCATCACCATCACGCCGACCATGGCCGGCGCCGACCTCAACGACCTCACCAAGGGGCCGAGCCATGATTAGCATTGATGACCTGATCGTCGAGCGTCACCCGCCCCGCAGCGAACTGCTCCAGGCCCGAGGCCAGGACTCCGGGTCGTTCGGCTCCAGGGCTCGAAACTTCGCCTTGCCGTTGGTAGACCAGCAACTCTACCGCAAAGGCCTGGTGGCGATCATGCGAGCGATCCATCCTGAAACCCGTTGGGCGGTTCCCGGCCTGGTGCCCGAAGGCCTGTCGATCTTGGCCGGACGCCAGAAGCTCGGGAAGTCCTGGCTCGCCTTGGACCTCGCCCTTGCGGTGGGCACGGGCAGCGCGGCCCTTGGTTCGATTCCCTGCGATGCAGGAGACGTCCTCCTCATCGACATGGAGAACGGCGAGAAGCGCATCCAACAGCGCGTCCGCAAGCTGCGGCCGGACGAAAATGACTGGTCGTGCGTCGAGCGGATCAGCGTCGCAACCGAAAGCCCGATGCTCGGGCCGGACTTCGTCAAAGCGCTCGATCAGTGGCGGATGGAGGTCGAGACGCCCAAGCTCGTGATCGTGGACGTCCTGCAAAGGATCAAGCCCGTCGGGGCGAAGTCCAGGAACGCCTACGAGAACGACTATGCTGCCCTGTCTAGCCTGCAACGGTGGGCGACGACCCACGGGATAGCCGTGCTGCTGATCCATCACACCCGCAAGGGCGGCGCCGACGATCCCCTTGAAGCGCTGTCCGGCTCCAATGGCCTGTCCGCGTGCGCCGACTCCACGATGGTGCTGGACCGCAAAGCGAACGCCACCACCCTTTACGTCCGCGGTCGCGATGTCCCCGAGGCGGAACACGCCATGCTGTTCACGGATGGTCTGTGGACCGTAACAGGTAACGCGGCGGAGGTTCAGCGCAGCACCAGCCGGAACGCGCTGCTGCAAGCCCTGGAGGACGCGCGCGAGCCCATGTCACCTACGGAGCTGGCGGCCGTTACAGGCATGACGGCCAACCACGTCCGGCAGCTCGCCTTCCGCCTCAAGAGCGCGGGTGAGATCGTGTCCGTGGGGAAGGGGCGTTACACCCACCCCCGTTACGCCGGGACCTCTTCCGACCATCGCGACGGACCATCCGTGTCCCATGACACGGCCCGTAACGTAACGGAGAACCCGCAGGGCAGCGTTACGAACGACGAGCCCTGTAACGCTCCTTGCGACGTGCCGAGCGACGATCGGCGCACCGTTACACTCGCGCCCTGTAACGCGGTTTCGGCCACGAGCGACGCGCAAACAGGGCGCTTTGAGCCCGCATTCGGCTCGGAAGCGGCTCGTTACAGCCTTCACGGCCACCAAGGGGGTGTAACGCGTAACGCCGTAACGCGGCCTGGAGGCCGGGATGGCTGACCCCCGAGCGTTACGCCGTTACGGCCATGACGACGGTTGGCGCGGGTCCTTCCTGGCTCGCTCCATTGCGCTGTCGCGGCAGGCCAATATGTCACCCGGTTTTCTACATCCCGAGGGGGTTCCGCTGCCAGGGAGGGCCAATCCATGACCGAGGGCACCCTCACGGGCGAGGAACTGGCGGCCCTTCTCGGGATCAGCGACCGGATGGTTCGCGAGCTGTCCAAGCGCGGGCACGTCTCGCGGGCCAAGCGCGGCCGTTACCATCTCGCGGCCTCTGTAACGGCCTACTGCGCCCACCTCCGGGGCGTGGCGGCCGGGCGAGGGGGTGACGATCAGGTCGCCAACCTCACCACGGAACGGGCGAGGCTGGCGCGAGAACAGGCCGACGCGGCGGCGCTGAAGAACGCGGCCCTTCGCGGTTCCATGGTGGCCGCGGCGGACGTGGAGCGCGAATGGTCCGATGTGCTGCGAACCGTGCGAGTATCGATGCTTGCAGTGCCAAGCCGAATACAGCAGCAACTACCTCACTTCGACATAGGCGAGTTGGCGATAATCGATCGAGAAGTTCGAAACGTCCTGTCGATCCTCGCATCTCAACCAGAAGAAGTATGATATGAAAGTAAGTATTGATGGCCATCCTGTATTTAGCTCTGGCTCGATCATCACGCAAGCAAGTTCAAGTGTACTACTTATGCCCTTCGATGATGACCCAGATTTTATTTTAGATTTTAGGTTATCGCTTTCATCAGATGGAACGCGCAAACTTGATATTAAGCAGGGAGACGGATTAAAGACAACAGTATTTGAGTTTACTATACCTTTTAAGCCTCTTGATGCTTTTGGAAACATCAAGCCAATTAGTTTTGGCATAAGCGACGATGGGTTAAGAGAATATTTTATCAGCTTTGCAGCATTTCTATTCGGATCAAAAGAGAATTATACATTAGAAATCAAGTATACTATCCAAGATAGGGCTCGCAACTGATGGCTGTACGAAACAGGAGTAGTGACAATGCTAGAAGTACGCCTACAACGCAATCCGATCTTGATCGCCACTCACAAGAGCTCGGAATTTTAGGGCGTTTCCTAGGTTCAAAAGATAATGCTCCAGTATATATTGCCGGTATTATAGCTATAGTCTCTCTTCTCGGATCGATAGCTGTAGAAATTTGGGCGCCTGAAGCACCCTTCAAGGCTGATTTAATTAAATCACTTGCCGGGATAGTAGTGGCGGCGCTATCTTTTATTGGCGGTGCGTCAGGTCGAATGAACGGCTGAGCAGGAAGATGAGAACGACGCTCGTGCTGCACGAGGTCCGTAAGCGCGCGTTGATGCAGCTTCAACCTCCTGTTCGCTTGGAGCTTGCAGACTGGATTGAAAAGAATGTCTTTTTGCCGGGAGATGTGTCGGCAACACCCGGCCGTGTAAAGCTTTGGGCGTATCAAAGGGGCATTGCTAACGCGATCAGCGACCCGGCCGTGGAACGCGTGACCGTCGTCAAGAGCGTCCGCGTCGGCTACTCGATGCTGCTCACGGCCGCGATGGCGGCCTTCGTGGCGAACGAGCCCTCACCCATCCTCATGCTGTTGCCGACTGAGGCGGACGCGCGCGACTTCGTGGTGTCCGACCTGGAGCCGACGTTCCTGGCGAGCCCGAGCTTGCGTGCGCTGCTGTCGGGCGACACGGACGAAGGCGGGCGCAACACGCTGCTGTCGCGGCGGTTCCCCGGCGGCTCGCTCAAGATCGTCGCCGCAAGGGCGCCGCGGAACCTGCGAAGGCATAATGCCCGCGTGCTCGGGATAGATGAGGCGGACGGCATGGAGATCGGGGCCGAGGGCGACCCGATCGCCCTGGCCGAGAAGCGCACGCTGAGCTTTGCCAATCGCAAAATCCTCATGGGGTCCACTCCGACGTTTGAGGAAACGTCCCGGGTGGTCCGCAGCTACGGGGAGAGCGACAAACGCGTTTTCGAGGTGCCATGCCCCGAGTGCGGCGACGCTCACGAGCTGCAATGGCGGGATATCCAGTGGCCCGAGGGCGAGCCCGACAGGGCGCATTGGGTCTGCCCGTCATGCGGGTCCGTCGTGGAGGAACGGCACAAGGCCGCGATGGTCGAGGCGGGCCGCTGGCGTGCCACGCGACCGGAGATCAAGGGCCATGCCGGGTTTCGACTGTCGGCCCTGATATCGACCCTGCCCAACGCGCGGTGGGGCGCCCTGGTAAAGGAATACCTTGCGGCCAAGGATCATCCCGACCGGATGCAGGTGTTCACGAACACGGTGCTGGGCCAGCCATGGCGCGAGGCCGTGGACGACATCGACCCCAACACGCTCGCGGCCCGGGCCGAGCCGTTCGGGCTCACCGCGATTCCAGCTGAGGTGCTGTTCATCACCGCGGGCGTGGACGTCCAGCACGATCGGCTTGAGGTCGTTTTCCTCGGCCACGGTCGCGATCAGACGTTCGCCCTCGCCAATGCCGTAATCTGGGGTCCGGTGGATGAGGACGGCGTTTGGCACGAGCTGGACGAGGCGCTTCGCTCCGCCTGGCGCCACTCGTTCGGGGGAATGATCCGCGTCGATGCCGCGGGCATCGACGCTGGCGATGGCACGACCATGGACGCCGTCATGAACTTCACCCGGCCCCGCTATGGCCGACGCGTCGTGGCAGTGAAAGGCGTTTCAGGAAACCGCCCCGCGATCAAAGCCAGCGAGTCGCGCGGGTCGAAGCTTTGGATCGTTGGCGTGGATGGGCTCAAGACCCAACTCTCGAACCGCATCGCGCGCGGCAGCTCGGTTCGCTTCAGCGCCGACCTTGAAAGTCGTTTCTTCGATGAGGTCACGTCCGAACGCCTCGTGTTGCGCTACCGCTCGGGGATGCCAGTGCGCGCGTGGGAGCGCATCCCCGGCCGGAAGGCCGAATGCCTGGACGCCATGGTCTACGCCTTGGCTGCGCGTGGGCTGGTCGGGACCAATCTGGACGCGCGAGAGGCCGAACTGCGACAGGCGCCGGAGCCGCCGCGAATTCCGCAAGTGATTAGATCGGCTTGGATGAACAGGTAATCAGAAACACTTTTGTACTTCGCGGCTCTTTGCAGTATCGAGCATAACCGCAGCGGTTAATTAGCCGAATGCAAAAATACAGTATTAGATTTCGGGTGAAAATATCCGTTGCTTGTAGGTCCGACTCGACTTATTTCTCTCGCCGTCTTATTGGGAGAACATTCAATGATCTGGCTTCACCTTATCCGAGTATTGCAAGTCTCTCTGCTTTTTGGCGGCACGGTCTCTGCCGCTATGGCCGGCATGTCGGCAGAGCGCGACCACGTCGACAGGTTCGGAACCCGCCTGATGCACGTCCTGGCTTGCTGGTTGGCGGTGGTCGGGTTGGAATGCGCCATTTGAAGCTGGCGGAGGCCCCAAACTGACGATTTCCGCTTGTGAATGTCAGTCTGACGCTCTAGATAATTGTCAGACTGACATTCATAGGTGCTAAAATGATCCTTGAGGAATGGACGTTCACTCGACCCGAGGCGGCTACCATCGTCGGCCTTTCCGAAGATCAGATCGGCAACTGGATTGGTCGCTACGGGCTGTTCTCAGGCCGTCGACCGGGTAGGGGTGGCACTTTTCAGTTTGGATTCCGCGATCTCCTAGCGCTCGCCGCAATCAAGCTTCTGGCCGACAACAAGCTTTGCGAGCCTAAGAACGCGATCCCACTTGTCGACTACTCCAGCCTGTACGGGGTGATGCTCGATCAATTAAACCCGATTGCGGGCCATTTCGTTTTGACGAAATCGAGCAACGGTCTGCAACCGAACTTCGATGTGAACGCCTCGCCCTCGCTCCAGGTAAGGATCAATATTTGGTCCCTCTGTGACGAAATTTTGCCCGGTGTTTTCGCCGCCATTCGAAACGATCCAGTTTCGCGACCTTCAGAGCAGATTGAGGCGCGCATCCAAGATGCCATCGCCACCTTGGATAAGTACCGCCCGAGCCTGAAAGCCTGAAGTCATGCTGACCGCCCTTCGGCACCGTGTCCGATCGGCTGCGACCGCCTTGCTGGGCCGCTCACTCGATATCGCGGGCGGCTCCGGGCGGTGGCCCGCTTCGTCCAGCCTGCCGGCTCCGGTGCTGGAAACCCTCGCGGCTCGGGCCCGGGCATCGCAGCGGGCCGGCTACCTGGCCGAGTCCTCAACCTACGGTGCCGCCTTCGTGGAAGCCATGACGGTCAACTTAGTGGGTGACGGCCCGAGCCTCCGTTCCACGCACCCGGACGCGGCGATGCGGGCGACCCTGGAAGCCTCGTGGACGCGGTTCTATCGACGATGCGACGTGGAGGGCCTTGGGGACCTCGGGGGCTTCCTGCGCCGCGTGGCGCGGTGCTGGGCGATCAGCGGCGAGGCTTTCGTGCTGCTGTCCGTCGAGGCCGGATCGCACAGACTTACCCTTCGCCTGCTGTCCCCCGAACAGGTCCAAACCGGACTGAATTACGAGCTGCCGTCGGGCAACCGCATCGTCGCCGGAATCGAGATTGATCCGGCCGGGCGCCGCGTGGCCTACCACATTCTGCCCAACGCACCCGATGGCGTGTTCGCGGCCCCCCTGGGAACCGTCCGCGTGGCGGGCGAGGACGTGTGCCACGTTTTCGAGCCCTGGTTCCCGGGCCAGATTCGCGGCCTGTCGCTCATGGCGCCGCTCGCGACGCGGCTGCTCGAAGTCGACAAGCTCGAAGATGCCCTACTTGCGCGCTTCAACACCTCGGCCCTGTTCGCGGGCTTCGTGACCGACCCGGATGGAACGGCGGGCTTCGGAGCTGGCGGAGCGGCGGTGGCCGAAATGAGCTTGGAGCCTGGCGTCATGCGGGTGCTGCCCGTCGGCGCGACGGTCCAGTTCCCCAACGTGCCGGATGCGGCGGGCGCCCCCGACTTCCTCCGGCACATGATCCGGTCCGTCGCGGCGGGCGGCTCCATCCCCTACGAGCTGATCAGCGGCGACCTGTCCCAAGTCAATTACAGCTCGGCCCGCCTCGGGCTGGAGCAGTTCAAGCGCCGTATCAAAGCGCTGCAAAGCGGCCTGTTCGTCGCCCAACTGATCGAACCCGTGTGGGAACGGCTGATCACCCTTGAGGTGCTGACGGGTCGCCTCGCCGCGCCCGACTTCGAACAGCACCCGGACGACTATCTCGGCTGCGGCGTGATGTGGCCCGCGTGGGCGTCGCTCGACCCGCAGAAGGAAACCCAAGCGGACATCCTGGCGATGCAGGCCAATGTTCGTTCCCGCTTCGAAGTCATTTCGGCCCGTGGTCGCGATCCGCAGGAAGTCGATGCGGAGATCAAGGCCGATACGCTTCGACCCCCGGCCCCCACTGTTGTCACGGAGACCATACGCGATGAGGTGTAACCTGCTCACGCGAGACGCGCAGCTCGACTTGATCTTCCGGGACACGCGCCCGCGGCCGTCCACGTTCAACGCCGAAGCCCTCACGATCGAGGCCGTGGTGGCGACGGACGCGCAGGTGTCCCGGCGCGACGCCGGCGGCGTGTACGGCGAGGTCCTGGCACCGGACGGGGCCGACCTGGCCGCGCTTCAGGACGCCCCCGTGCTCGACTCCCACCGCCAGGACGGTTTGGGCCGCGTGCTCGGGGCCGTGGTCGGCGCGAGGGTGGAGGGCCGCTCGATCGTCGCGACCCTCCAATTCTCACGCCGTCCCGAGGTGGCGCCGATCGTGGAGGACGTCCGGAACGGGCTGCTCCGCCATTTCAGCGTCGGCTATGAGGTCCGTCAGTGGCAGGATGGCCGCGACGCGGACGGCAGGCGCACGCGGACGGCAGTGCGCTGGACGCCGCGCGAGGTGTCCCTCGTGCCGGTCCCGGCCGATCCCAACTGCCGGGTGCGCGAGCACGAGCCGGACACGGGCCGCGAACAGGTCAACCGTTCGATCCGCGAGCTGGCGACGCGGGCCGGGGTGGCGGCAACCGTCACCGACGGGTTGATCGACCGCGGCGCCTCCGTCGAGGAAGCGCGCTCGGCTATCCTGGATGACCTACTCGCTCGCGGCGGGACTCGGATCAGCTCGACGCGCCACAACGACTCGACCCTGGACAACCCGGAGGCGCGTGTCCGGGCCATGGGCGAGGCGCTGTTCATTCGCGTCGACCCGTCCTTCAACCCGAGCGAGGCCGCGCGAAGCTTCGTGGGCCTGAGCATCCCTGAAATGGCCCGCGACGTTCTCCGCCGCTCGGGCGTCACCACGATCGGGCTGGGCGCCGATGGCGTGATCACCCGCGCGCTGCACACCACGTCGGACTTCCCGCTCATCCTGGGCGACACGGTCGGCCGCACGCTGAGGCAGAGCTACAACCTGCCCCGGAGCGACATCAAGACGGTAGCGCGGCAGACCGCGGCGGCCGACTTCCGCCGCAAGACCCGCATCATGCTCGACTCCTCCGGGCTCACCCTCGAAAAGGTCAATGAGCACGGCGAGTTCAAGTCGGGCACCATGGCGGAGACGGCCGAGAGCTACAGGCTCGACACCTTCGGCCGCATCATCGGCATCACCCGCCAGGCGCTCGTGAACGACGACCTCGGGGCCTTCACGGACCTGAGCCGGCGCCTCGGGCTGGCGGCCGCGGGGTTCGAGGCCGCGTTCCTGGTGGGCGTGCTGATCGCCAACGGTGGCCTTGGACCGACCATGAGCGACGGTTCCACCCTGTTCAGCGCCGCGCACGGCAACGTGGCAGCCGCGGGCAGCGCCCCGGATCAGAACGGGCTCACCGCGGCCCGGCTGGCGATGCGCCGGCAGACGGGCGCCAGCGGCGGCGTGATCAGCGTGACGCCCAAGTTCCTCGTGGTGCCGCCCGAGCTGGAAACGGTCGGCGAGCGGCTGATCACGACCATTCAGGCGGTGGTGGTCGAAGCGGTGAACGTCTTTGCCAACCTCACCTTGGTCGTGGAACCGCGCCTCACCGACCCGAACCGCTGGTACGTGGTCGCCGGGACGGAGGAGATCGACGGGCTGGAATACGCGTTCCTGGCCGGCGCCCCGGGCCCGCAGCTTCAGACCCAGGTCGGCTTCGAAATCGACGGCGTCCAGGTCAAGATTCGCACCGACTTCGGCGCGGCCTTCGTGGACTGGCGCGGCTGGTACTCCAACGCCGGGGCCGCGCCGCAGTGAACCCCGACCTTGATCAGCTCCGCGCCAACCTCTCGGCCCTGAAGGCGGCCCGCTACGGCGGCGTCCGCAAGGTCCGGTTTCAGAACGGGGGCGAGGAGCGCGAGACGGAGTTCAAGACCGACGCGGAGATGGCCGCAGCCATCCGCGCCCTGGAGCTGGACATCGCGACCCTGGAAGGCACGACGGGCACCCGCACCGTCGTCGTCCGCAGCACGAAAGGATGGTGAGTCGTGAAAAACTACATTCAGCCCGGCAACGTTGTGACGCTTCCCGCCCCGGTCGGCGGCGCCCTGTCCGGTCAAGCCCTGCTGATCGGTTCGCTGTTCGGCGTGGCCGCCTACAGCGCATTGCAGGGCGCCGACGTGGAGGTGGCGCTGGAGGGCGTCTACGAGCTGCCCAAGGCGACGGGCGCCCTCGCGGCGGGCCAGAAAGTCTATTGGGACGCGACCAACCGTGTCGTGACCGGTACGGCCACAAACAACGTGGCGATCGGCGCCGTGGTCGCGGCGGTGGCGTCCGCGGCGCTCACGGTGCGGGTGCGGCTGGACGGCAAATCGCTGTAGGCTGGAGCGCGCCCGTGGACTGGCCCTCGTTCAGAAAGGCGAGCGACCTTGCGGGGCACGTCTTTCCCGTGAGCGAGGGCGTGATCCTTGAGACCGCGAAAAGGCATGGCATCGGTCGGAAGATGGGTCGTACCATCATCTTCTCCGCCGCAGACTGTGATCAGCTCTACGAGGTTCTGCCGTGCCCCTCCGACTCGTCCGTCGCCCCAAGTCGCCGTTCTGGAACATTCGTGGGACAGTCCGGGGCATCCGCGTTGAGGAAAGCGCTGGCACTGGTGAGCGAGCCGTCGCCGAAGAAATCAGGGCCAAGCGGGAAGCGCAAATCCTTGCCGAGTCAGTCTACGGTCGTCGCGCTACCTGTACGTTCGCCGAGGCGGCCGTGAGCTATTTGCAGGAGGGTGGCTCCAGGCGCTTTCTGGAGCCGATCATCAAGCATTTCGGAACCACGCCCCTTGTGGGCGTCGACCTGTCCGCGATCGAGAAGGGCGCTCGCAAGCTGTACCCGAAGACGTCACCATCGACCCGCAATCGGCAGTTCTTCACGCCCACGTCGGCTGTGCTCCGCCATGCTGCCAAACGGGGGTGGTGCGCCGCGCCGATCCTGGAGCGTCCAGCTCAGGGCGACGCTGTCATCCGATGGTTGACCCCCGAGGAGGCCAATGCCTTGATCGACGTCGCGAGCCCGCACATGCGGCCGCTCATCATCTTCCTGCTCTACACCGGGGCTCGGGTGGGCGAGGCGCTGTGGCTGGACTGGCGCAACGTCGACCTCGCGCGGGCTCAGGTGGTGTTTCCGAAGACCAAGAACGGGCGGGCCCGTGGGGTGCCCTTGCACCCTCGCGTGGTCGCGGCCCTGGCGAACCTGTCCGGGCGGGAGGGCGAGGTGTTTCGCAAGCCCGACGGCCGGCCCTATGAGCGGCCGAAGTCCGCCGCCGACACGTCGGCCGGATCACGGATCGGAACGGGTTTCGCCGCGGCCTGCCGTAGGGCAGGGATCAAGAGCTTCCGAGTGCATGATTGCCGCCACACTTGGGCGACCTGGCACTATGCGAAGAACCGGGACCTTGGTGCTCTGATGCACCTTGGCGGGTGGAGTTCCGAACGGATGGTGCTGCGCTACGCCCACGTCAACGTGGCCGAGCTTGCCCATACGATCGCGGGGCTTCCTGGGGGAAATCTAGGGGAAACAGAAGCTGTGAAAGGAAAAGCATCGTGAAATCAATGTACTTGGGAGCAAGGGCTTTGCCCTTGGTAAGGGAGAGGTCGAGAGTTCAATCCTCTCTGGCAGCACCATCCCCAA
>CAXTFJ010000144.1:0-11434 GCA_964243405.1 uncultured Lichenihabitans sp.
GGGGTTTTCGGTCGCGTTTGCGGCCTTCAGGGCCGACGAGATCTTGTTCTGCGTCGTGTTCAGCTGGGACTGCCTTGAGGCGAGGTTCTGGAGCGCGCTCATGGCGCTCATGTTGGTGAGCAGGCTGGTCATGGTCGGATGATCCCGTTGGACTCTGTCAACTGTATTCGAGGGACATCCCGGGTCTGATCCGGATCGCGGGAAAGCGGCCTGATGCCTTCGAGGGGAGCGTCGTCACAGCCCTCAATCTCGCGTGTCATCACCTTAGGCGGGTAACCTTGCCGCCCGGTTAACGCGGGTGCCTCCGGTCACGCGTAGGAGCGGATCAGGCTTCCCACCAGCATGTTCCAGCCGTCGATCAGGATGAAGAACAGGATCTTCATCGGCAACGCGATCACGGAAGGCGGCAGCATCATCATGCCCATCGACATCGTGATGGTGGACACGACCATGTCGATGACCAGGAAGGGCAGGGCGATCAGGAAGCCGATCTCGAAGCCGCGCCGGATCTCCGAAATCATGAACGCCGGGATCAGGATGCGCAGGTCCACGCTCGACCGGTCGGTCGTGCGGATCTCGTCCTTGGCGAGGTCGTCGAACAGCTTGAGGTCCTTGTCGCGGACCTGGGACAGCATGAACTCGCGGAACGGCCCGGTGATCTTGCCGAAGGCCTCGCCCTCGGTGATCTCGTTGTTGACCAGCGGCCTGAGCCCGTCCGTCCAGGACCGGTCGAAGGTGGGCGCCATGACGTAGAAGGTCATGAACAGCGACAGGCTCACCATGATGATGTTGGCGGGCGTCGTCTGCAGGCCGAGCCCCGAGCGCAGGAACGAGAACGCGATCGCGAAGCGCGTGAAGCTCGTCACCATCACGAGCAGGCCGGGCGCGATCGACAGCACGGTGAGCAGGCCGACGAGCTGGACGATGCGCCCGCTGGCGGTCGCGCCCGCCTGGGGCACCAGGCCGCCGAGGTCGATGGATTGCGCGGACGCCACTCCCGCGCCGGCGAACAGGCCGAAGAGGGCGAGAGCCGCGAGCCGCCTCACTGGACCACCAGCATTTCGATGAGCACGTCCCGCACGCGCCCGTCCGATCGGAGCGCCGCGCGCTCGCCCAGGTCCTCGCGCAGGTGCTGCAGCCCCTCGGCCCCCTCGAGCTGCGCCACCGTGAGCGACTTCATGTAGGCCAGCGTGTCGTCGCCGATCTTGGCCGCCAGGATGTCGGCCTGGGGCGCGAAGGCCTTGTCGTAAACGATGGCGGCCTGCAGGCGCACCACGGCGCCCTCCGGCGCGGCCAGATTGGTGACCACCGCAGTCAGTTCCTTGATGTCGGTCTGCGACGCGGGCACGGTCGCGGCCACCGCGGGCTTGTCGGCCGCGGGCGGCGGAGGATCGCCGGCCGCCGCGGCCTTGGCCTGCGCCACGACCTGCCTGGCGACCAGGAACCCGCCGCCCGCCGCCGCCACCGTCAGCGCCAGCACGGAGGCGATCAGGCCCATCGCCGATCCCTTCTTCTCGCTCGCCATTCACAGTCATCCATTGGGGGCAGGGAAAGCCGGCGCACGCCGTCAGAACGGTTTCACGCGGTCGTAGAGTTCGTGGCCCCAGCCGGGCTGCTGGATGTCGCTCGATCGACCCCGCCCGCCGTAGGAGATGCGCGCTTCCGCGATCTTCTGGTACCCGATGGTGTTGTCCTTGGAGATGTCGTGCGGCCGGACGATGCCCGCGACGTGCAGCAGGCGGAGCTCGTAGTTCACGCGCACCTCCTGCGAGCCGCTCACCAGCAGGTTGCCGTCGGGCAGCACGCCCGTCACCACCGCGGCCACCGCGAGGTGGATCTTCTCCGACCGGTCGACACTGCCCTGGCCCGTGGCGGCCGATGTGGAGCCGACGTCGAGCCCGATGGTGTTCTTGGTGGGCGACGAGCCGGTGCCGACGAAGACGTCGCTCGAATTGCCGATCTTCGAGGTGGTGGTCGTGCCGCTGGTGTTGTCGAGCGTGGCCTTGTCGTCGATGTCGATGGTGACGGTGAGCACGTCGCCCACGCGCATCGCGCGGGGATCGCTGAACATGTTGGCGCGCGTCGGGTCCCACAGCGAGCCCCCGGCCGAGCGCGGCTGGCCGGGGAAGCTGTAGGCGCTGTACTCGGCCACGTCCGCCTGCAGTCCCGCGCCCACGGGCGTGAGGTGCGGCTCCTGGTGGAAGTCGGGCGCCAGGGGGGCGCAGCCCGCGAGCAGCAGGGCGCCGCAGGCCGACAGGGCGATCCGCCTCCAGGGCTCCGACTTCAGGTTAACGACGGCCGGTTCTGCCCTTCTCCCCGCTTGCGCGGGGCGAAGGGCATCGCTCGGCACCCATCGCATCAAACCGAGTTCAGAGCCCTGGATCCGCCTCACGACTTCTTGCCCTCCGAGCCCGCGGCCCCCACGATCGCGTTGATGAGGTGGACCGCGCGGTCGGGCGCAACCTCGTTCAGGATGGCGCTCGACTGCCGGGGGTTGAGCTGCGCGATCACGGCGGCCGCCATGTCGTCGTCCAGCTGCGACAGCTGCGCCGCGGCCGCGTCGGGCTTCATGTGGCCGTAGATGCCCACGAGGCTGTCGGCCGCCTGCTTCATGAGGGCATCGTGCTTGGCGAGCAGGTCCCGCAGGTCGGCCGCCCGGGCGTCGAGGTCGTGGACGCGTTGCGCGAGCTGGGCCTGCAATTCCTGGATCTGGTGCGCCTGCCAGGCGAACCGCGCGTCGGTGGCCGCGGCCGCGATGGCCTGGCAGTAGAGCTGGGCTTCGGTGGGGCGGCCCATGGCAGGCGCCGCCGCCATCGGCGTCGCGGCCGGGACCATGGGGGAAGGCGGCATCGGGGTCGCAGCCTGCGCCGCCATCGCGGGCGCCGGACCCGTCTCGGCGGCTCGGGCGAGGCATGGCCAGGCCGCCGCGAGGACGAGGGGAACGGCGAGGCGCAGGGGTGAAGCCATCACGTCATCCGGGTCGGGCGATTCCCCGGGGAGGGGGCCGCAACGGACCGTGGCGGACAGGGCTTGCGCCGGGCTGTCCCGTTTCGGAACGGGCTACGGCTCGCGACCCGTTCCGGCATGCCGGATCGCGAGCCGGTCGGCGAGGGCCGGCCGGGGAGGAGCACGGTCGCCACCGTTGCCGCATTGGGGCGAGGACCGCCGGCCCGAGTTCACCTCGTGCGCGTCGACCGGGCGCCCGCCCCGCGCAATCCTGGCCGGGGTTCCCCGGACAGCCTGTCCCGTTCGGCCCGCCCTATTGGGCGATGAGGTCCGCCTGCAGCGCGCCCGCCGACTTGATGGCCTGCAGGATCGCGATGATGCCGCTGGGCTTGAGGCCGATCTGGTTGAGCCCCTTGACCAGCGTGCGCAGCGTCGTGCCGCCCACGATCTGCAGCTGGCCCGGCGGCTCCTGCGCGTCGATCTGCGTGCTGGGCACCACCACGGTCTTGCCCTTGGAGAAGGGTTGGGGCTGCGACACCGTGGGCGTCTCGGTGATCCGCACCGTGAGGCTGCCGTGCGTCACCGCCACCGTCGAGATCTGCACGTCCTGGCCGATCACCACCGTGCCGGTCCGCTCATCCACGATCACCCGGGCCGGTGTGTCGGGCTCGACCATCAGGTCGCCGATCTCCGCCATGAACCGGGTCGCGTCGATGCCGGGCGGGCAGAGCAGCGACACCCGGCGCAGGTCCTGGGCGCGGGCGCTTCCCGTGTGGAAATGCGCCCGCGTGTACTGGTTGACGGCGTCGGCGATGCGGATCGCCGTCTTGAAATCCGGATTCTTGAGCTCGAGGTTGAGCGCGTTCGACACCGCGAAGGCGTTGGGCACTTCGCGCTCGACGATCCCGCCATCGGTGATGCGGCCCGCGGTGGGCACGCCCTGCGTCAGGCTCTCGGCCTGGCCCACCTGCGCCGAACCCGACACGGACACGGACCCCTGCGCCACCGCGTAGGTCCCCCCGTCGCCCGCCTGGAGCGGCGTCATCACCAGCGTGCCGCCCATCAGCGAGGTGGCGTCGCCCAGCGCCGAGACCGTGACGTCGATGGGCGAGCCGCGGCTGACCAGCGGCGGCAGGCTGGCGGTCACGATCACGGCCGCGACGTTGCGGGCCCGCAGCGGGATGTTGCGGACGTTGACGCCCATGCGGTCGAGCATGGATTGCATCGCCTGCTCGGTGAAGGGCGCGTTGCGCATCGAGTCGCCCGTGCCGAGCAGGCCCACCACCAGGCCGTAACCGACGAGCTGGTTGTCGCGCAGGCCGCCGATGTTGGACACGTCCTTGATCCGCACCGAGGCCGCGGCGGGGGTCAGGCCGGCCGCCACGGCCAGGCTGGCCGCGGCCAGAAGGAGGAGGGTGCGGCGCATCAGCCGCTGCTCACGCGAATCGAGCCGTCCTTGTCGATCGTCCCCGAGATGGTCAGGCCGCTTTCCATGTTGCGCACGGGGATCACGTCGCCGACCGAACCCGCTTGCAGCGCGGACGCGTAGGTGGTGATCGTCAGTCCGCCCTCGGCGAACACGACGCGCACCATCGAGCCCACGGTGACGATCTTGGGCTCGCCGACCGCGTTGGTGGCGACCGGCAGCCCCGGCAACAGCGTGTGGCGGGCGGTCTTGCCCACCAGCGCGCCCGCGTCGTGGATCGCGGAGGCCGCGCCGGGGAAGTCGGACGGGATCTCCCGCTCGGTCAGCATGCTGTCGCGGATAACGTCGCCCGGGTAGATCACCACCGCGGGCACGGGCAGCAGGTCGCCCGCGAAGGCCGCGGCGCGGGCCCCGCAGAGCAGGGCCGCGGCGAGCGCGAGGCGGGCCAGGAAACGCGAGCGTGGGCGCGGGGTCACGGCGTCAACGCTCCTGCGTCAGGGTTGCGCCCATCTGGTCGGCGGCCTGGATGACCTTGGAATTCATCTCGTAGGCGCGCTGCGCCGAGATCAGGTCCGAGATCTCCTTCACCGGGTCCACGTTGGAGGCTTCCAGATAGCCCTGGTTCAGCGTCGCGAAGCCGGGATCGCCCGGCAGGCCCGTCACCGCCGTGCCGGAGGCCGCCGTTTCGCGGTAGGTCGAGTTGCCCAGGTGCTCCAACCCGTTCTCGTTGGCGAAATTGGCGATGGTGAGCTGGCCCAACTGCACCGGGGTGGTGTTGCCCGCGACCGTCGCCGTCACCGCGCCCGAGGCGCTGACCACCACGTTGGTGGTGTTGTTGGGCACCACGATGGACGGGCTCACCTGGTAGCCGTCCAGCGTCACGAGCTGTCCCGTGGCGTTGGTGTTGAAGGCGCCCGAGCGCGTGTAGATCGCGGCGGTCGTGGGACCCGTGAAATGGAACCAGCCGCGCCCGTTCAGTGCGAGGTCCAGGGTGTTGCCCGTGTTGTTGAGCGTGCCCTGCGTTTCCAGGTTGCGGATGGCCGCCATGCGGACGCCCAGGCCGAGCTGCGCGCCCTCCGGCACGGTGGAATCGTTGCCGCGGTTGCTCACGCCCTGCAACCGCTCGGTCTCGTAAAGCAGGTCGGTGAACTCGGCCTTGCCCCGCTTGAAGCCGGTCGTGTTGATGTTGGCGATGTTGTTGGCGATGACCTCGATATTGGTCTGCTGGGCCGACATGCCCGTCGCCGCGATGGAAAGCGCTCGCATGGGAGGTCAGACCCTCAGATCGCCATCCGGGTGACTTCCTGGAAGGCCCCCACGGCCTTGTCACGGATCGCCAGGGCGGTCTGCAGGTTCTCCTGCGCGCCCATGACCTGCTGCACCACGGTCTGCACGTCGGCGGAGCCCTTGATGCCCTGCACGGAGGTGGCTTCCGCGGTCTTCATGCTCGTCATGGCGTCGGACGCCACCTTGGAGAAGACGTCCCCAAAGCTCTGGCCGGCGGGCGAGACGGACGCCGAGGCCGCCGCGGGAGCGGCCGGGGCGAGCGCCGAGAGCGCGGAGGTGATGAGGGGAATGGCAGCGAGCATCAGGCGCCTTTCAGGAGGTCGATGGTCATGTTGATGAGGTCGCGCGACTGCTTGAAGACCTGGAGGTCGGCCTCGTAGCTGCGGTTGGCTTCCCGCATGTCGCTCATCTCGGAGATCATGTTGACGTTGGGCTGCTTCACGAAGCCCGCGGAATCCGCGGCCGGGTTGCCGGGGTCGTACTGGGCCGTGAAGGCCGACTCGTCCGTGCCCACGTCCTTGACGCGCACCAGGTCCACGCCCGAGGCGCGGTCGAGCTCGCTGTCGAAGGTCACGGTCTTGCGGCGGTAGGGGTCGGCACCGGGCGTGGAGCCCGTCGACTGGGCGTTGGCCATGTTCTCGGAGATGATCCGCAGTCGCGTCGACTGGGTGGACAGGCCCGAGCCCGCGAGCGCCATGGAGGCCTGGAGCGGGTCGATCACGACGAGCTCCTCACGCTCGCCATGAGCATGCCGTGGAAGGATTTGAGGATGGACGTGTTGAGCGCGTAGCCGCGGTTCACGTCGTTGGCGTTGATCATCTCCTGCTCGATGCTGACCGAGTTGCCCGAGTCGGTGACCTCCCAGGGGTCCGCGTCCTTCATCGGCACGGGCTGCACGCCGGCGGCGTCGAGGCTGAGGGGCGAGTTCCAGCTTGGTCTGGTCGAGCACGTCCGCGAAGGGCGCCACCGCCTGCGCCCGGTAGCCGGGCGTGTTGGCGTTGGCGATGTTGCCCGCGGTCACCGACTGGCTGACCGACAGCCAGCGCTGCTGCTGCGCCGCGAGTTCGAAGAGGTGGATGGGTTCCAAGACGTGATGTCCCGGTTCGTGGAAGCGTCGGACCTCACGATGCCGGCCTAAGCTTGCACGGGGCTGGCAGGGAAGGTCTTCGAGCGGCGGGTGCGGCGGGTCCGGTTCTCCCGTCGACCACCGTGCCGCGATCGCGCTCCGCATCCGCGGGTAACCCGCCCCAGGGCTTCAGGCGAACACGCCGCGGCAGCGGGACGGGAAACGCGGATGCGCGGTTTTGCGGGCGGGTTCGGCGGTGCGTTGCTCGCCGGACTCTTTGGGTCGGCCCCGCGACGGCGGACGGACAGACCCGGACCGCGGGCCCGATCAGGCCGGGCCGCGACCGGAAAACGGTCGCGGCAGCGTCGAGCCCCGCTCCGCCGCCGCCGATCCCGCGAGAAGCCCGGCCGTCGCGGCTTGCAGCCGTCGCGTCAGCGGCGCTTCGAACCAGCGGTGGACCGCGAGGGCCACGACGCCCGCCGCGACCGGGGCGAGGATCACGTAGGGCCGGAAGCCGAGCACGGCCGCGAGCCCGGTCCCGAGCCACACCTTGTGCAGGGCCACGAGGACGAAGACGTGGGTGAGGTAGAGCGCGTAGGACGCGTCCCCGAGCCGGGCCGCGATGTCCCCGACGCGGCCGGAGATCGGCTCACGCCCCTGCGGCTTGAGGACGGCCGCCGCGAGAAGGATCGCGGCAGGCACGCCCCAGACCAGCACGCGCCGCAGGTCGGTCGGTGGGATCCATTCGCCTCCCTGGCCGGCGGAGTTCAGTCCGTCGATGGACAGGGCGAGGACGGCCGCGAGGGCGAGGGCAAGCCGCACGGCGGACCCGAGCACGATGCCGCGGCGGAACAGCAGGGCGATCCCCATGCCGAGCGCGAAATCGAGGACGAGCGGTTGCAGCCATACCGCGAAGGGGGCCTGGGACGGCGCCACGACGAGGCCCACGACGACGCCCGCCTCCAGCGCGAGGATCGCCAGCCCCACCGCCGTTTCGCGCCGGAACCGGAGCATCAGCGCGAACAGGCCGTAGAAGGCCATCTCGTAGTTCAGCGTCCAGCCCAGGTTGGTGAACGGGCGCAGGACGCCGTCGCCGAACGTGTCGGACGGCCAGAACGCGAACGTGGCCAGGATGGCGGGCCAGTGCAGCGCCGCCGCCTTGTCGGCCGGCCCGAAGCGGACCAGCACCAGGAAGTCGAGGCAGGCCACGGCCCAGTAGAGCGGGACGATGCGGATCAGCCGGCGGCCGGCAAACTGTGACACGCCGCGCGGCGCCGCGAACAGCCGCTCGGACGACACCACCATGATGAAGCCGGAGATCGCGAAGAAGAGGTCGACCCCGGCGGTCCAGGGCAGCAGCGCGCTGGGGATGAACGGAACACCGAGCCTTCCCGCATCTGCGGCGGCCAGGATCTCCGCGTGGCCCACGGCGACGGCGAGCGCCGCCGCGGCGCGCAGGATCTGGACCGATAGGAGCCGCATCGCCTTCTCCACCCGGAGGGAGGGGAGGGCGAGGCTGGACCGCAAACGTTAAGCGCCGGTTCGTCGCCGGAGCGAGCGCCCTCGCCGACATGCAGCGAAGGCGGCGGGTTTCAGGTCTTCTTCAGCTCGGCCGGCTTGTGGGCCGCCTTGGCGCCAGTCTTGGCGCTCTTGACGAGGAATTGCGGGTCCTTCGGCGACGCCGCGACCTTGTGCGTCTTGATCTTCATCGGCGCCGTCACCTTCTTCTCGACGGTGCCGTGGGTCTCACCCTGCGAGGTGTCCCACTTGACCTTGTCACCCGGTTTGACACTTGCCATCGCGATGCTCCTGACCAACCTGCCGCAGGGCGGGAACAGGGGCTTCCCCGCTCGGGTTCCCGCGGGGCCGCGGAGGCGCACCGGTAAATTGCCGCATGCGCCTTGTGCGGCCGAAACGATCCTGTAAGAGTTCCAGGGTTGATCTAGGACAGGGCTGCTGACCAATTCGGCCCTGGCCCGCTTTTCGCACGCCGTGACGGTGGGGAATGCGGGCCGGGCTCGCGGGTCCGTGTCCGATGACGGGGAGGGCGTTTGCCATGACCGAGAGCGTGACGGGAGTCCTGACGGCCGAGGCGGCTGCCGACGAACGCGCCTCCGTCAATGCCCGCGACCCCGGCCTGCCGCCGGCCCAGGGCCTGTACGACCCGTCGCGCGAGCACGACGCCTGCGGCGTGGGTTTCGTGGCCGACATGAAGGACCGCCGCTCCAACGCCATCGTGCGGATGGGCCTGCAGATCCTCGAAAACCTCGACCACCGCGGCGCCGTGGGGGCCGACGCCCACGGCGGCGACGGCTGCGGCATGCTGGTGCAGATCCCGCACGCCTTCCTGAGCCAGGAGGCGGACCGCCTCGGCTTCCACCTGCCGGAGCCGGGCCGCTACGGCGTGGGCTTCTTCTTCCTGCCGCGCGACGCGGGCGGCCGCGCGCTCGTGGAGGAGATCGTGGCGGAGGTCGTGGCCGCCGAGGGCCAGGTCCTGCTCGGCTGGCGCGACGTGCCGACCGACCCGTCCCAGCTCGGCGTCACCATCCGGGCGAGCGAGCCCGTGTGCCGGCAGCTGTTCATCGGTCGTGGCGAGGGCGTGGCCGACGAGGCTGCCTTCGAGCGGCGGCTCTACCTCGTGCGCAAGGTGATCTCCGCCAAGGTCTATGGGCTGGCCGACACGCGGGCGCGGGGCTTCTATCCCGTGTCGCTGTCCTGCCGGACGGTCGTCTACAAGGGCCTGCTGCTCGCCACCCGGCTCGGCGCCTACTACCCGGACCTCACCGACGCGCGGTTCGCCTCCGCGCTGTCGCTCGTCCACCAGCGCTTTTCCACCAACACCTTCCCGTCCTGGTCGCTGGCCCACCCCTACCGGATGGTGGCGCACAACGGCGAGATCAACACGCTGCGCGGCAACGTGAACTGGATGGCGGCGCGGCAGGCCTCGGTGGAATCCGAGCTGTTCGGTCGCGACATCTCCAAGCTCTGGCCCATCTCCTACGAGGGCCAGTCGGACACGGCCTGCTTCGACAACGCCTTGGAGTTCCTCGTGCAGGGCGGCTACTCGCTGGCCCACGCCATGGTGACGCTGATCCCCGAGGCCTGGTCCGGCAACCCGCTGATGCCCGAGGACCGGCGCGCCTTCTACGAGTACCACGCGGCGCTGATGGAGCCGTGGGACGGGCCGGCCGCGGTCGCCTTCACGGACGGCGTGCAGATCGGCGCGACGCTCGACCGCAACGGCCTGCGGCCCGCCCGCTACCTCGTGACCGACGGCGACCTCGTGGTGCTGGCCTCCGAAGCCGGCGTGCTGCCCATCCCGCAGGAGAGCATCGTCACCAAGTGGCGGCTGCAGCCCGGCAAGATGCTGCTGGTCGACCTCCGGCAAGGCCGCATCGTGTCCGACGACGAGATCAAGGCGGAGCTGTCGGCCGCGCAGCCCTACCGCGCCTGGCTCGACCGCACGCAGATCGTGCTGGAGGACCTGCGCGCCGTAGAAGCGCGCGGCTCGCGCACGGACGTCTCGCTGCTCGATAAGCAGCAGGCCTTCGGCTACACCCAGGAGGACCTGACGATCCTGCTCCAGCCCATGGCCGCCACCGGCCAGGAGGCGATGGGCTCGATGGGCACCGACACGCCCATCTCGGCGCTCTCGGAGAAATCCAAGCTCCTCTACACCTATTTCAAGCAGAACTTCGCCCAGGTCACCAACCCGCCGATCGACCCGATCCGCGAGGAGCTCGTCATGAGCCTGGTGAGCTTCATCGGGCCGCGGCCGAACATCTTCGACCTCGACGGCAACTCGGTGCGCAAGCGGCTCGAGGTGCGCCAGCCGATCCTCACCAACGGGGATCTGGAGAAGATCCGCAACATCGGCACGCTCGAGGACGCCTTCGACACGAAGACGCTCGACATCACCTATGCCGCGAGCCACGGCGCGGGGGGCATGGAGGTCATCCTCCACCGCCTGTGCGAGCGCGCGGAGGCGGCCGTCAAGTCCGGCTACAACATCATCATCCTGTCCGACCGGATCGTGGGGCCGGACCGCATCCCGATCCCCGCGCTGCTCGCCACCGCGGCCGTCCACCACCATCTGATCCGCAAGGGCCTGCGCACCTCCGTGGGCCTCGTGGTGGAAACGGGCGAGGCGCGCGAGGTGCACCATTTCGCCTGCCTCGCGGGCTACGGCGCGGAGGCCGTGAACCCCTACCTCGCCTTCGAAACGCTGGCCGCGCTGGCGGTCGAGTTCCCCGAGGAGATCGACGGGCGGACGGCGGTCAAGAGCTACATCAAGTCGATCGACAAGGGCCTGCTCAAGGTCATGTCGAAGATGGGCATCTCGACCTACCAGTCCTATTGCGGCGCGCAGATCTTCGACGCGGTCGGCCTCGCGGAAGGTTTCGTCAAGCAGTACTTCACCGGAACGGCGAGCCGCATCGGCGGCGTCGGTCTGGCCGAGGTCGCGCGCGAAAGCGCGACGCGCCACCGCGACGCCTTCGGCGACTCGCCGGTCTACACGTCGGCTCTCGACGTAGGCGGCAACTACCAGGTCCGCGTCCGCGGCGAGGCGCATTCGTGGACGGCCGAATCCGTGTCGCTGCTGCAGCACGCGGTGCGCGGCGAGGGCGACAAAGCGCTCGACAAGTATCGCGCCTACGCCAAGCTGCTCAACGAGCAGGACGACCGGCTGTTGACGATCCGCGGCCTGT
>CAXTFJ010000145.1:0-11377 GCA_964243405.1 uncultured Lichenihabitans sp.
CGCCGTCCACGTCAGCGCGGGCGAGCGCGCGGGCCTCCGCCGGTTCCGGATGGTCGACGCGGGCGCAAACCGCGACCGGGGCCGCGGTGTCGCGCCACGGGCGCGGCGCGGCAGGCGTCGCCGCCGCATGCAGCGGGCCGACCGCAACGCCGTCGCGGCTGCGCGCCACCAGCGCCGCCTCGAACGAAGCGCCCTTGAGCTGCCGGTCCACGGCGGTTCGCCACGCCCGCGCGGCCTCGCTCGGCTCCAGATGGGTCATGGCGCGACGCTCCGCACACCCTGCTTATCGCGCGATCGGCTGCCGCCTGCAAATCGCCGGTCGCGGCTTGACCGGTCCGGCGCGGGCCGCGATCCTGCGCCGCCATCGGGGTACGGGACCAGCATCATGACGACCACCGCGGACGCCGGCCGGTTCTCCCTCGGCGACCTGTCGCTCCAGTCCGGGGCGGTGCTGCCCGGCGCGACCTTGAGTTGGACCACCTACGGCACGCTGGCGCCGAGCCGCGACAACGTCGTGGTGTTCCCCACCAGCTATTCCGCCCACCACACCGACCAGGAGTGGCTGATCGCGCCCGACCAGATCCTCGATCCGACCCGCTGGTTCGTGATCGTCCCAAACATGTTCGGCAACGGCCTGTCGTCCAGTCCGTCCAATACGCCAGAGTACCCGCCCCTCGTGACGACGGCCGACAACGTGCGGGCGCAGCACCGCCTCCTCGCGGAGGTGTTCGGGCTCGATCGGGTCGCCTGCGTCTACGGCTTTTCCATGGGGGCGCAGCAGGCCTATCACTGGGCGGCCCTGTTCCCCCACGTGGTCGAGCGCGCGGTCGTGGTGTGCGGCAGCGCGCGCACGTCCGAGCACAACCGCGTGTTCCTCCTGTCGCTGCTCGCAACCCTCGAAGCCGCGCCCGAACACACCGGCGGCGGCCGTTTCTCGGCCGTCCCGCACGCGGCACTGCGGGCCTTCGCGCGCATCTACGCGGGCTGGGCGATGAGTCAGGACTGGTACCGCGCGGGCCTGCACCTGAGCTCGACGGGTGCCGCGACGCTGGACCAGTTCCTCGACGAGCACTGGGCGCCGGGGTTCACGCGCCGGGCGGCCGAGGACCTCTACGCCCAGGCGAGCACCTGGATCGCCTCCGACATCAGCGCCAACGAGCTTTACGGCGGCGACCTCGTGCGGGCGCTGCAGGCCATCGAGGCCCGCGTCCTGCTGCTGCCCGGCCGCACCGACCTCTACTTCCCCGTGGCCGACAACGCGGACGAGATCGCCTACCTGCGCCACGCCGAACTCAGGCCCATTCCCTCGATCTGGGGTCACCGCGCCGGCAATCCGAGCGGCCATGCGCCGGACCTGGCCTTCCTGCGCGGCGCGGTCGCGGACTGGATGGCATGAGCCTCACGGCTCCAGGGTCTTGAGCCAGTCGGCGCGGTCGCTGGTCAGCCGCGCGACGCATTCGGGCTGGACGAGGCGCTGCAGCGTGCCGCCGTCGTAGACGGCACCCTCGGCCTCGCAGGTCGTGTCGCGATAGGTGATCCAGGCCCGCTGCGACGCCTTGACGGCGCTTTTCAGGGGCTCTTCGGCGGTGGCCAGGCGGGCGGCATATTCGGCGTTGAGCCGCTTGTCCTGCCGGTCCCCTTCCTCGACCGCGCAGGCCGCCATGGGTTGATCGACTCCCTGGGCGGCATCGATGCATTTCTGGAAGGTGGCGGAGCCTTTCCATTCTGCGGCGAGCGCCCGTCCGCCCAGCGACGCGATGGCCAGGACGACGCTGATCGTGACGGCTTGACGGCGCATGCGGCCCCCCGGTTCGGACGTGCGCCGCGTAGCTCAGCCGAGGCCGTGCGACAAGCCCATGCCGCCTCGCCCGCGATGACCATCGTCGGTCGACAACCTCACCTGTCGCGCGGTCGATCCGCTCTTTGTCAGGCAGCCGCGGCCAGGTCCGGCAGGCCGTGGCGCAGCATGGCGGGCACGTCGGCAGCGGGGCGGGGGCGGCTGATCAGGTAACCCTGGGCCTCGACGCAGCCCTGCTCGCGAAGGAAGGCGAGCTGCTCCGCCGTTTCGACGCCTTCCGCGGTCGTCGACATGCCGAGCCCGTGACTGAGGTCGGTGACGGCCCGCACGATCGCGGTCGACCCGTCGGCGTCCGACATGTCCTGCACGAAGGAACGGTCGATCTTGATCTTGTCGAAGGGGAAGCGACGCAGATAGCTCAGCGACGAATAGCCCGTGCCGAAATCGTCCATGGCGATGCGGACGCCCAGGGCGCGGAGCTGGTGCAAGGTGGCCAGGATCGCGTCGGAATCCTGCAGCATCACGGTTTCGGTGATTTCCAGCTCCAGCCGCTTGGCCTCGAGCCCCGAGGCCGCCAGGGCCGCCGTCACGTTGAGCAGCAGGCTGCCGCGGAACTGCAGCGGCGACAGGTTGACCGCCACCTTGACGGCGTCGGGCCAGCCCGCGGCCTCCCGGCAGGCGGTGCGCAGCACCCAGGCGCCGATCTGCTCGATCTCGCCGATCTCCTCGGCGAGCGGGATGAAGTCGGCGGGGGACACCATGCCGCGGACTGGGTGCCGCCAGCGCAGCAGCGCCTCGAACCCGCAGACCCTGTTGCTGCCGAGGTTCACGAGGGGCTGGTAGAACAGTTCGAACTCGTCGTTGACCAGGGCGCGGCGGAGGTCCAGTTCCAGCCTGCGCCGCTCCTGCATCAGCGCGTCCATGGCCTGTTCGAAGAAGCGGTGGGTGCCGCGACCGCTGGCCTTGGCGCGATAGAGCGAAAGGTCCGCGTTCTTGAGCAGGTCCTCGGCCGTGCTCCCGTCGCCGGGCGCGATCGCGATCCCGATGCTCACGCCCGCCACGACCTGGAAGCCGTTCACCTCGTAGGGAGCGCTCAGCGCCGCGATGATGCGCTCGGCCAGCACGGTGGCGCCGACCGGCTGGCTCCTGCCGCTCTGCACGACCGCGAACTCGTCGCCGCCGAGCCGGGCCACGGTCGCGCCCTCCGCGCAGGCCCGCAGGCGCTCGCCGACCTGGGTCAGCAGACCGTCGCCCACCGGGTGGCCCAGCGTGTCGTTGATGGACTTGAACCGGTCCAGGTCGAGGCAGAACACCGCCACGGGCGCGTCGGCCTGCCGCTCGGCCAGGGTGCGCTCGAGGTCGGCCTGCAGGCGCACGCGGTTGGGCAGGCCCGTGAGCATGTCGTGGTGGGCCATGTGGCTGATCCGCGCCTCGGCGCGCAGGCGCTCGCTGGTCTGGCTCTGCAGATGGGTCAGCGCGCGGGCCACGGTGCCGAGCTCGTCCGCCCTCGCGGTGTGCGGGATCGCGCGCCGGAGCTGGCCGCGCGCGATCCCCTCGATGGCGCGCGCGAGGTCGCGCAACGGCCCGATCAGGTGCAGGCCGATGCCCGACAGGGCCGCGAAGAGCACCAGGCCAGCGACGAGGACGCCGCTCACCAGCTTCCAGGACAGGAGGCGCGCGCCGCCCGTGATCTGGTCGATGGGACGGACGATCTCGATGATGCCGCGCATGTCGCCCACCTTCCAGTCGCGCTTGGGCGAGAGCGCGTTGGTGTTGTGGCAGGCGACGCAGCTGGCATCCATGCGGTCGCCCGTGGCGACCCGCAGGACCTCGCGCCCGTCCACCACCTCACGCCGGACGAAGCGGCTGTCGGGGTTGCGCGACAGAAAATTCCAGGCGTCCTGCTGGAAGCTGTCCAGCACCCGGCCCGCCCGCGTGGGCCAGGGGAACGGGCTGAACAGACCGATCTTGATCTCGTCCGTGCTGAAGGCCTGTGCGACGTCGAGGATGAAGGTGGTGGGGACGGGGATCGCGGCCGGGTCTTCCCGGTAGAAGGGCGAAGCCACGGTGCCGGCCTTCACGGCCGCCTTCACCACGTGGTCGGAGTAGAAGGCGCGCAGCGCGCGCATTTGCCCGGCGGTCTGCAGGCTTTGGGTCACGGCGTCCTCGACCGCGGTGTCGACCACGGCCTTCGGCGTGTACCAGCCGATCGCCCCCACGATCGCGGCCACGACCAGGAAGGTCGGCACGACCAGCTTCCACAGGAGCGAGGTGTGAGCCACCTGGCTCAGCCCCGTGAGGTCCACCGGCGTGGGATGGTCGTCCTCGGTCGCGACCAGCAGAGACATGTTCGATTCAGCCCGCAAGGTTGTCCGTACAATTTCGCGGACGATCCCTGAACAGGCCGTTAAGAGCCGAGCGCGTCGCGGCTCCCGGTCGGGGCCGCTCGGGCGACCGCCCGGACAGACACCGTCAGCGTCTCGCCGACATCCAGCGTCGCGAAATCTCCGGGGGCCACGCCCGCCGCTGCCCTGGCACTTGCCAGGGCTTCGGGCGGTTCGTCGATCGCCTCGTCCGTGAGCTGGACCGTCCCGAAATGCACGCCCACGCTGCGGGCCGCGCGGAGGTCGAGGTGGGCCTGGACGGCTTCGGCCGGGTTCATGTGCTGCGGCTGCATGAACCAGCGCGGCGCATAGGCGCCGATCGGCAGGACGGCGAGGTCGGGAGCCCCGAGCCTGTCGCCGATGGTCCGGAACCAGGGGCAATATCCCGAATCGCCCGCGAAGTAGAACCGGGCACCCCCGGTCTCGACCACGAAGCCGCCCCACAGGGCCCGCCTGCGGTCGCGCAACCCGCGTCGCGACCAGTGCTGCGCCGGCGTGTAGGTGACGGTCACGCCCGGCACGGGCGACACGCTTTCCCACCAGTCGAGCTCGGTCGCGCCACGGACACCGCCGCGCGCCAGGGTCCCGGCATTGCCCAGGCCGGTGACGACCGGCACGGGCAGCCCCGCGCGGGACGGCCGGCGCCGGATGGCGCGCAGGGCCGGCAGGTCCATGTGATCGTAGTGATTGTGGCTCAGCAGCACCATGTCGAGCGGCGGCAGGTCGGCGAGCGCGAGCCCCGGAGCCCGCACGCGCTTCGGGCCGAGCCGAGCGAACGGCCCCGCCCGCTCGGAGAAAAACGGGTCGCAGAGGAAACGGCAGGTTTCCATCGTGACCAGGACCGTGGCGTGGCCCACGAAGGTGAGCGCGATCTCGCCCGCCCCGACCGCCGCGGGTGGCGGCGGATAGGCGATGTTGGCCCGGTGCTCCGGCCAGGGCGCGGGCCGGCTCGTGCGGCGCCACCGGGCGACGTCGGCGAAGCTTCGGTCGCTGTCGCCGCCGGGATTGAAGAACAGCCGGCCGTCGTAGTGGTCCGAGATCGGAATGGGATGTGTCGGCATGATGGTTTCGTGGTGCCAGGATGCGGGCCGCCGCGCAACAAGCCTCGCCGTCGAGGCCTGGACAAGGGCGGGTCGCGACCGGCACATGCGCGCATGACCGCGCCTCATCCCCGAATCCTCGGCATCGTGCTGGTCACGCTGTCGGCCCTGGGCTGGAGCACGGCGGGGCTGTTCACCCGGCTGGTCTCGGCGGAGGCCTTGGTCATCATCGGCTGGCGCGGTGCTTTCGGTGCCGTGCTGATCGTCGCCTACCTGGGCTGGCGGGACGGACCGGCCGCCGTGCGGACGATCGTCCGTCCGGGCTGGGCGGGTTTCGCCGTCGCCACGCTCGCGACGCTGTCGACCGCCTTCTACATTCAGGCGCTGCTCGTGACGTCGGTCGCCGACGTGGTCGTCATCTATGCCACCACGCCCTTCATCACCGCCGGGTTGGCCTGGCTCGCCATGCGGGAGCGGCCGGCCCGGAGCACGGTGACGGCTGCCGCGATGGCGTTGGGCGGCGTCGCCCTCACCGCCGCCGGTGGACTGGGTGGCAGCCGGCTGACCGGTCTCGTGCTGGCGATCGGCATGACGACGGGCATGGCGGCCGTCACCGTGCTAAGCCGCCGCTTCCGCGCCGTGTCGATGATCCCCGCGACAGCGCATTCGGCCCTGCAGCTGGGCGTGCTCGGTGCCCTGGTCAGCCCCATGGCGGCCGTGTCGGCCCGCGACTTGGCGGTGCTGGCCGCCTTCGCGGCCGTGCAGGCGGCGGCGTTCGCCTGCTACGTGGAAGGTGCGCGGCGGCTCGAAGCCTCGCGCACCGCGCTGCTCAGCGCCGCCGACGTGCCGCTGGCGCCGCTCTGGGTGTGGTTGGCGGTGGGTGAGGCGCCCGCCTCCGCCACGGTCGCGGGAGGCTTCGTGGTACTCGCCGCCGTGCTGTGGGACGTGCGCCGGGCGGCCGCGGTGCCGGCTCCGGCCTGAGCGGGATCAGGACAGGCCGGGGATCGCCACGCCCGCGGTCTGCAGGAGCAGCACCGCGTTGAGCGCCAGGATCAGCGTCGTGCCCAGGATGGCCAGCCCGTGCGTGAGCGGGCCGTTGGCGAAGGCCCCCATCAGGTCGCGCCGCCGGGTGAACAGCACCAGCGCCACCAGCGGCACGGGCAGCGCGAGGCTGAGCACCACTTGGCTCAGGACCAGCGCGGTCGTGGCGTTCACCCCCAGGGCCACGACCACGAAGGCGGGCAGCATGGTGACGAGACGGCGGACCAGGAGCGGGATGCGGAAGCCCACGAAGCCCTGCATGATCATCTGGCCCGCCATCGTGCCGACCGCCGAGCTCGACAGGCCGGAGGCGATCAGCGACAGGAGGAACACCCCCGCGGCGGCGGCGCCCAGGAGCGGCGTCAGCGTATGATAGGCGGTCTCGATCTCGGCCACGTCGGGGTGGCCGGCGTGGAAGGCGCCTGCGGCCATCATCACCATGGCGACGTTGACCAGCCCCGCGAGCAGCAGGGCCACGACGACCTCGCGGTTTGAGCAGCGCAGAAGGCGGCGGCGGGCGTCATCGTCACGGGCGGCGGCGCGGTGCTGCGTCAGCCCGGAATGGAGGTAGACGGCGTGGGGCATCACGGTGGCGCCGATGATGCCCACCGCGATCGTCAGCGCCTGCGAGTCGGGCAGCTGCGGCAGTACGGCGTGCAGCGCCGCCTGGGGCCACGACACCGGAGCGATCAGCAGTTCGGCCGCGTAGCACAGGGCGATGAGGGCGACCAGGCCGCCGACCGCGAGTTCCATGGGCCGGAAGCCGCGCCGCTCGACGCTCAGCAGCCCGTAGGTCGCGACCGCGGTGACGGCCATCCCGGCCAGCAGCGGAATGTGGAGCAGCAGCGCCAGGCCGATCGCGCCGCCCAGGAATTCCGCGAGGTCGGTCGCCATGGCGGCCACCTCGCTCACCCCCCACATGGCCCAGACGACGGGCGCGGAGAACTGCTCGCGGCAGAGTTCCGCCAGGTTGCGCCCGGTCACGATGCCGAGCTTGGCCGAGAGCGCCTGGAACAGCATGGCGACGAGGTTGGCGAGAACCACGACCCAAAGCAGCGCGTAGCCGTAGCGGGCGCCGGCCTGGATGTTGGTCGCGAAATTGCCGGGGTCCATGTAGGCGATCGACGCGATCACCGCCGGGCCCGCGAACAGCAGGGCGCTGCCGAAGCCGCCCCGCTTGCCCGACAGGACGTCCTGGATCGCGGACTCGGTGCGGTCGGTCAGCGTAGGACGGGCGACGGCAACGGACATCGGGGACGGGAATCCTGGAGAGACTGTTCTACGAAAGTTAGCTGGAGCTAACTCACTGTCAATGGGCGGAGTCGCAAGAGCACGTCCCCGCGCGATTGCGCGAGGCTGGTGGTTCGGCATAGTGCGGGTCCGCGCCGAGCGGATTCGTCGCCTCGAACGGACCTTCTGACGCGTGACGCACCCGCAGGCCCCTGCCTCCCCCGACCAGAGCGACGCGGTGCCCGACAGCGCCGATCCGTCGTACGCGCGCCGGTTCAGCCAGGCGCGCTCGGCGCGCTCCGCCGCCATTCTGGAGGACTATACGGAGCTGATCGACGACCTCATGCGTGAGCGCGGCGAGGCGCGCACTACCGACATCGCCCGGCGGCTAGGGGTGACGCTGCCGACGGCGACCAAGTCGCTGGCGCGCCTCAAACGCGAGGGGCTCGTGACGTCACGCCCCTATCGCGGCGTGTTCCTGACGGAGGCGGGCCACGCCATGGCGGAGCGCGTCCGCACGCGCCACCGCCTCGTCGTCGACCTGCTGACCGCGGTCGGCGTGCCCCCCGAAGCGGCCGAAGCCGACGCGGAGGGGATCGAGCACTACATCTCCTCGGTGACGCTGGGCGCCTTCGAGCGCTTCCTGCGCCGCAAAAGCTAACGGCGGCACGATCAGGACTGCAGGTCCTGCCGGTACTCGGCCGCGGCCGCCTGGGGCGCCTGTTCCAGGTTCAGCGCGTTCACGAAGCGGCCTTCGGCATCCATCAGGTAGACCACGGCGGTGTGGTCCATCGAATAGTCGCGGCCGTTCGGGTCGGGCACCTTCTTGGCGTAGACCTTGTAGGCATGCTCGGCCTGGACCACCGCGGCCGGGTCGCCCGTGAGCCCCGTGATGCGGGGATCGAAGCTCGACAGATAATCCTTCAGCACCGCGGGCGTGTCGCGCTCCGGGTCGATGGTGACGAACAGGGCGCGGACCTTCTCGCCCGTGCCGAGCGCGTTCAGCATCGCGGTCATGTCGTTGAGCGTGGTGGGGCACACGTCGGGGCAGTGCGTATAGCCGAAGAACACGATCGTGGGCTGGCCCTTGAGCGCCGCCTCGGTGACGGTCCGCCCGTCCTGGTCTGTCAGCGCGAAAGGACCGCCGATGCTGGAGGGCGGCGGCGCCTTGCGCGCGTAGGTCATGGCCAGCGTGCCCGCGAGCAGGGCGAGCGCAACCCCGAGCAGGAGGGTGGCGAGCAGGACGGGCGAGCGTCCGGACGCGGGGGCTCGGGTCATCGCGGGGGGTGCCTTCAAGATCCGCCCACGACCTGGGACACGACGCGGGCGGTGAAGTCCACCATGGGGACGACCCTGGCGTAATTGAGACGCGTGGGCCCGATGATGCCCAGCACCCCCACGATGCGGCGCGAGCTGTCGCGGAAGGGCGCGGTGATCATGGACGAGCCCGACAGCGAGAACAGCTTGTTTTCCGAACCGATGAAGATGCGGACGCCCTCGCCGCCCTCGGCACGGTCGAGCAGCTCGATGACGTCCGTCTTGGTCTCGAGGTCGGCGAACAGCAGGCGGATGCGCTCGATGTCGTCGAGCGCGGTCAGGTCCTCCAGCAGGTTCGCCTGCCCCCGCACGATGAGCTGGCGGTTGTCGCCCTGCAGGCCCGCCCAGGTCGCCAGGCCCGAATCGACCAGATGCTCGGTCAGGGAGTCGAGCTCCGTTTCGGCCGCCTGCCGCTCGGCTTCGATCTCGGCCCGCACACCCGCCAGCGTGCGGCCGCGGATGCGCGCGTTGAGGTAGTTCCCCGCTTCCACCAGGGCGGAGGCGGGCAGACCGGCCGCGATGGCCACCACCCGGTTCTCGACGCTGCCGTCCTCGCCCACAAGGATGGCCAGCGCCCGTTCGCGGTCGAGCCGCAGGAACTCGATGTGCTTGAGCCGGTCGTTGGCCTTGCTGGTCACCACGACGCCCGCGCCGCGCGTGAGCCCGGACAGCAGCGTCGTGGCTTCGCCCAGCGCGTCCTCGAAGGTGCGCGACTGCGACGCGGCCTTGACCTCCGCCTCGATCCGTCGACGCTCCGCGTCGCTCACGTCGCCCAGCTCCAGCAGGGCGTCGACGAAGAAGCGCAGGCCCACCTCCGTGGGCAGCCGCCCCGCGCTGGCGTGCGGCGCGTAGACGAGGCCCAGGCGCTCCAGGTCCGCCATGACGCTGCGGATGGAGGCGGGCGACAGCGCCATGGGCAGCAGGCGCGACAGGTTCTTCGAACCGACCGGTTCGCCGGTCGCGAGGTACTGGTCGACGATCCGTCGGAAGATCTCGCGCGAGCGGTCGTTCAGCCCGGCGAGCGTGCCCGTCGAGCCGTCCAAGCGCGGTGGGGTGGGCAAGGACATGGGATCGATCATGCCGCCCGCCGCCGTGGGGCGCAAGCGAGGCCGTCGGGCGTGGGCGAGCGCAAGGGGCTGTTAAGGTGAACGCCGCACAGTCACGGACGTCCGCGTTACGGCGACGCGCCCGCCCTGAAGCAGCTCATTCCATGCAGTCACCCGAAGATCACGTCGACCCGCGCGACTTGCCCACCCGTGGCCGCGCGGCCGCCCCGCCCACGGGCCAGCCCCTCAAGGACACGGCCGGCTGGCAGGCGCTCTACACCTCCATGCTGGGTCACATCACGGGCAACGTGGAAGCCTGGCTGCGCAACTATCTGTCGCAGATGATGGCCGCGGGGCAGGGGCCTGCCTCGGCGCAGCAGGCGGTCGCGGGTGCCGCCATGAAGGTGGTGATCCCGCCGTGGCTGGAGCCGTTCAAGGACCCCGACAACGTGCGCTTCACCCGCACGCCGGACCACATCCTCATGCAGGAGCGCGGTCTCTGGACCCAGTTGCTCGCAACGAACGACGACGCCGTTCCCGCGCCGGTCGACCTCGCGCCCGAGCTCCTGCCGGTTGCGGACATCCCGCTCGACCGGCGGACCAGCTACGTGCTGCCGCCCAACGTCCGCAACACCCGTACCCCCGACCGGCTGCTCGCCAAACCAGACGCCGCGCCGCCCGCCGGGCCGGAGGCGCCGGTCGCGGTCGACCTCGTGTCCGTGTCCGAAGTGCCCATGCAGGTCCTCGTGGCGGATGCCTTCGAGACCGCGCGGGCTGCCGAGCGCGGCGAGGAGGAGATCCTCGCGGCCGCGGCCGCCATCATCGAGGAGGCCTGGGCCGAGGTCGCGCCGCAGCCGTGGGGCGACATCATCCAGCTCGGGCCCGTGGAGGTGCCGCAGGTCGTGGGCGAGCAGGGCAATGCGCGCGACGCGCTCGCGAGCTTCCTGGTGCGGTGGAGCGAGGACCTGCCGCCTTCGTTCGAGCAGGTCGACCTCGACGAGGGTTTGGACGAGGCGCCCGCCGTCGAGCCGGAGGAGCTTCCGGTCGCCGCGGGCGAGCTCGACGCCGATCCCGTCGAGGACGCGGCGCACGGGTCAACCGCGGTCGAGCATCTCGCGGAGCAAGTTCAGGCAGTCGAGACAGCCGTCGTCCCCGCGGACGCGCCGGACGGCGCCGGCCTGCCTGAAATGGCCGATCCGGAGCCGGAAACGACCGACGTGCCGTTGGTGGCCGAGCCGTCCCAGGCCGTCGCGCTTCAAGTCGTCGAGGTTCACCCCGTCGCGGCCCTGCCCGGCAACGCCCTGCACCTGTCCTTCCTGGGGGCACCCAACCAGCCCAAGGTCATCCGTCGGCCCCGCACAAATGGGGTCTACGACCATCCCTCGCTCGACCTGCTGGTCGAGCCCGCCAAGCAGACCGGCACCGCGGTGACGCGCGACGCCCTCGAGCAGAACGCGCGTCTTCTCGAAGGCGTGCTGGAGGATTTCGGGATCCGGGGCGAGATCATCAACGTGCGGCCCG
>CAXTFJ010000146.1:0-11288 GCA_964243405.1 uncultured Lichenihabitans sp.
CTCTACATCGACCGCCACCTCGTCCACGAGGTCACGAGCCCGCAGGCCTTCGAGGGGCTGCGCATGACCGGGCGCAGGGTGCACGCGCCCGGCAAGACGCTCGCGGTGGTGGACCACAACGTCCAGACCACGGACCGGCGCGGCGGCATCGAGGAACCCGAAAGCCGCATGCAGGTCGAGACCCTCGCGGCCAACGCGCGCGAGTTCGACATCGAATATTTCGACGAACTCGATGTCCGGCAGGGCATCTGCCACATCATCGGGCCCGAACAGGGTTTCACGCTGCCCGGCACCACCATCGTGTGCGGCGACAGCCACACGTCGACGCACGGGGCCTTCGGGGCGCTGGCGCACGGCATCGGCACCTCGGAGGTCGAGCACGTGCTCGCCACGCAGACGCTGATCCAGGGCAAGGCCAAGAACATGCTCGTGCAGGTGGACAACACCCTGCCGCACGGCGTGACCGCCAAGGACATCATCCTCGCCATCATCGGCGAGATCGGCACGGCGGGCGGCACCGGCCACGTCATCGAATACGCGGGCGAGGCGATCCGCGCGCTCTCGATGGAAGGCCGGATGACCATCTGCAACATGTCGATCGAGGGCGGCGCCCGCGCCGGCATGGTGGCCCCCGACGAGAAGACCTTCGCCTACCTGAAGGGCCGTCCGAAATCGCCCAAGGGCGAGATGTGGGATCGCGCGGTCGCGTATTGGCGAACCCTGAAGACCGACGACAACGCGCGCTTCGACCGCGTGGTTCGGCTCGACGCCGCCAACCTGCCGCCGATCGTGTCCTGGGGCACGAGCCCGCAGGACGTCACCGCCGTCACCGGAGCCGTGCCGCGCGCCGAGGAGGCGGACACGCGCGAGAAGCGCGACACCATCGCCCGCGCACTCGACTACATGGGCCTGAAGGGCGGCGAACGCATCCAGGACCTGAAGCTCGACCGCGTCTTCATCGGCTCCTGCACCAACGGCCGCATCGAGGACCTGCGCGCCGTGGCCCGTATCGTCGAGGGCAAGAGGGTCGCGTCCACGATCGACGCCATGATCGTGCCCGGCTCGGGGCTGGTAAAGATCCAGGCCGAGCGGGAAGGGCTCGACCGCATCTTCAAGGAGGCCGGCTTCGACTGGCGCGAGCCCGGCTGCTCGATGTGCCTCGCCATGAACCCGGACAAGCTCAAGCCCGGCGAGCGCTGCGCCACCACGTCGAACCGCAATTTCGAGGGCCGCCAGGGCTACAAGGGCCGTAGCCACCTCGTTTCGCCCGCCATGGCGGCCGCGGCCGCGATCGCGGGACATTTCGTGGACGTCCGCGAGATCGCCTGACCGGGCCGCGACAAGCCCGCGGCAGCCCTAGGCGTGAGGCCTGCCGTCGAACGTGCGGCGAGCCTCTTCGACCTGGGCGAGGTTTTCGGCCGCCCAGACCCAGACCCCGCAGAAGGCCGCGCCGAGCGTCAGCCCGAGCTGGGTCAGCCTGTATTCGACCTTCGGCGGCACCACCGGGTGGATGGTCCGCACGATCAGGCCGTCCCGTTCCATGGTCCGGAGAGTCTGGGTCAGCATCTTCTGGCTGATCCCCTCGACGGCCTCGGCGAGGCGGGTGAAGCGTAGCTCGCCCTTCTCGGCCAGCACCTCCAGGACCAGCATCGTCCACTTGTCGGCGACCCGCCCGATCAGGTCGGTGACCAGCGCCTCGATGCGGGGGTCGATGTCGGCCGGCGGAGTCGAGACCGCGTAGGTCCTGGCCGCCGTGATCTGTTCTGGCGTAAAGCGCGCTATGCCGGGCATCAGCCACTCTCTTTCCGGTTTGTACGGCACGTTCAAGTGCCTTCTTCCGTCTGGAGAGCATAGCGTTCGGGGTCGGCTTGGATCAACGCTCCCGCGCAAGGCGCCAAACATCACCCGACCGGGTCTCGCGCGCCGTCTGCATGGGCCGACGCGTTTCGGCGCGAGTCGGACTCGGACCTAAAACTCGGCCCAGTCTTCGGCGGCCTCGGCGGCGACGGCCTGCTTCACCACGCGCATCTGGCGCACCGGCCGAGCCGCCGGCTTCGCTTGAGCGGCCCGCGCCGTCACCGGGGCCGAAGCGTGCCCCGTGCGGAACCGGTCGATCAGCCGTCCGAGGTCCTCGGTTTCCCGGGCGAGCGCCTGGGCCGCGGCCGTGGTCTCCTCCACCATGGCGGCGTTCTGCTGGGTGATCTTGTCCATGTGGTCGACCGCGGACCTGACCTGGTCGAGGCTGCCCGCCTCGCTGGAGGCCGAAGCCGCGATCGTGTTCACGAACCCGGTGATCCGGCCGATCTGCCCCACGAGGCCGTCGAGCGCTTGGCCCGTGCGGCTCACCAGCGTGACGCCACCCTCGACCTGGGCCATCGAGGTCGAGATCAGTGCCTTGATTTCCTTGGCGGCCTGCGCCGAGCGCTGCGCCAGGCTGCGCACTTCGGAAGCCACCACCGCGAAGCCGCGGCCCGCGTCGCCCGCCCGCGCCGCCTCGACCCCCGCGTTGAGGGCCAACAGATTGGTCTGAAACGCGATCTCGTCGATGACGCCGATGATCTGCCCGATCTGCTTGGACGAGCGCTCGATGGCGCTCATCGCCGTGATCGCCTGCTTGACGACCTCGCCGCCCGCTTCCGCGTCGCCCCTGGCGGCGATGACGACGTCCCGCGCCTCGCTCGCGCCCTGCGCGGTCTTCTTGACCGATGCCGTCACCTCGCCCAGCGAGGCCGCGGTCTCCTCGAGCGAGGCGGCCTGCTGTTCCGTGCGCTGCGACAGGTGGCCCGCGGCTCCCGCGATCTCCTCCGTGCGGGTGTGGATCGTCTGCGCGTTCTCGCGCACCGTCAGCATGGTCTGCTGCAGCTTGCCCAGGGCGCCGTTGAAGTCCGCGCGCATCTTCTCGAACTTCGCGTCGAGCTCGGTGTCGAGGCGCGAGATCAGGTCGCCGTCCGACAGCCGGTCGAGTCCGCTGGCGAGTTCCTCGGCCGCGTGGGCGTCGCGGGCGGATTGGGCGGCCTTCTCGGTCTCGCGTTGCCGCTGCTCGGCGGCGGCGAGGTCGCGGGCGCGGTCGGCCTCGCCTTCGAGGCGGACCTTCTCGATCGCGGCCGTCTTGAAGGTCAGCACGGCCGCCGTCATGGCGCCGATCTCGTCCCGGCCGTCGCGCGTCTCGACCGGCGCGTCGAGGTCGCCCCCGGCCATGCGGCGCATGGTGCCGGCCAGCCGGCCGATCGGGCGCGAGATGCTGCGGCCGATCGCGAAGCCCAAGGCCCCGCACGCGATCACGATGGTGACGATGGTCGCACCGACCAGGCGGACCGTGCCGTCCTGGACCTCGGCCAAGCCGGTCTGGGCCTTCGCGGCGGAGTTCGAGGCGGCCAGCACGTCGCTGTCGGCCGCGACCGTGACCATGCGGAAGTGACCCGCGGCGCTTTCCCCCGCGATCAGGACGTCCTGCAGGGCGGTCGCCCAGGCCGCGAAGCTCTTGGTGGCCGCGTCGACCGCGGCGGTGACTTCGGCCTTCTTGTCGGCCCCCAGCAGGGAGGCTTCGGCCGCCTTGCGCAACGCGTCCGCGCCGCTCGAGAAGGCGTCGCTGTCGGCCACCGCCCGCGACGCGGCGAATTTATATTGGCTGAAGCGGAGCTTCCGGTAGGCCTCGCTCATGGCGGCCTCCAGCGGGTCGTTGTAGTCGAGGTCGGTCATCGCCGCCTTTTCCAGAACGTCGAGCGCGTCGGCGAGGGTCCCGGCCAGACCGGACGCGTCATCGAAGCCCAGCGCCGTTTGTCCCTTGAGGACGCCGTCCACGTCGTCCGACAGTGACGCGAGACCGCGCTCCAGGGGGGCCAGCATGCGCTCGATCTCGGGGGTCTTGTGCTGAAGGAGCGCGTCCAGCGCCTTCCTGGCCGCGGCTTCAGAGCCCACGACGCCGTCGCGCCCGGATTGGCTCGGCTCGTTGTGGAAATCCGCGAGGCCGAGCTGGGCGGCGACGATCTGGTCGCGGAAGGCCTTGATCTCGATCGCGGTGCGCATGTCGGCTTGGCTCCGCGCGAGATGCTGTCTGACCGCGGCCGCGTTCGACCAGTAGATCGCGAAGACGAGGCCGAGGCCGAGCAGCGGCACGGCGGTGAGCAGCGCGACGCGGGCCTTGACGGACAGGGAGGGCAGCCGCGGGCGCCGGGCGGGCCGGCGACCCGGGGCGGGCTGTTTCGGCGTCTTGGCTCGGGGCATGGCGCGATCCGCGTGCTGGCGAAAATCCGCGCGAGCTTGCACGAGCCGCGTTAAGTTTGCCTTCACGCGCCGCTGGGACGATCGCGCGCGGAGATCCGAACCAACGCGCGGCGCGGTCAGAGCAGGTTGGACGGCCCCCCTTCCAAGACCTCGACCTCCGCCCCAACCGCGATCGGACCCGTGTCGAGCGGGATGAGGTTCTGCCCGAAGATGATCTGGCCGTGGGTGTCCCGGTGGAAGCGGCCCAGGGTGCGGAGCGGCTCGTTGCCGTCCACCTGCTCGCCCGTGTCGGGATCGCGGGTCGTCACCACGCAGCGGCCGCAGGGTTTCGCGACGCGGAACCGCACCGCGCCGACCCGGACCACCCGCCACTCGTCCTCCGCCCAGGAGACGGCGCCCTCCAGCACGAGGTTGGAGCGGAACCGCCGCATCGAGACCGGCGTACCGAGCCGGCCGTTGAGGTCGTCGAGCGAGGCGGTCGTGGTGAGCAGCAGCGGAAAAACGTCGGCGAAGCTGACGCGGTCGGCGGCGGCCGCGTAGGCGGGGTCCACGGCTCGCGCGTCCGGGTCGGCCATGTAGACCAGCCGAACCGGTGACCCCAAGGCTCCGGACAGGAAGCGGGCCGCCGCGGGGTCGGCCGGAACGGCGTCGACCGTGTCGCGCCAGATCCTGACGGGCTCGGTGGGTGTTCCCTCGGACGGGACGGCTACGGCGAGGGTGCCCTGATCGGGGTGGCGCAGCACGAGGCCGCCATCCTGAAGGTCGACGTCGACCCGCGTCATCGCCGGGATCTGCCGGATGGTCTGGAAGGCGCCGGAAGGGTCGACCACCATCCAGCGCCGGTCGCCCGCCAGCCCGACCGCCTCGACGGCCGCACGGTCGACGGCGTGGCCGCGCAGTCCCTTCACGGGGTAGCGATGGATTTCCCGGAGGTGCATCGCCTCAGTCGCTCCGCCGTGGCAGGAGTTGCTCGGCGAGCGTCGCCCAGTAGCTCGCGCCCACGGGCAGGATGGCGTCGTTGAAGTCGTAGTCGGGATTGTGGACCTGCGGGTCGGCGCCGGTCTTCCCCGCGCCGAGCATGATGTAATTGCCCGGCTTGGCGTTTAGCATGAAGGAGAAGTCCTCGCCCCCCATGGTGGGCTGCGCCATGGGCACCACGCGGGCCGGTCCCGCCACGGCCTCGGCGGCGCGGCGCGCCAGGCCGGTCGCGGCCTCGTCGTTGACCACAGCCGGGTAGGTGCGCTGAAACACGGCCTCCGCCGTGGCCCCGTAGGCCTCGGCGGTGGAGCGGACCACGCGGGTGAAAGCCACCTCCAGCAGGTCGCCGACCGCGGGGGTGAACCAGCGCGCGGTGCCCCGCATGGTCACGGTGGGCGGGATGACGTTGGTGGCGTTGCCGCCCCGGATCTCGCCGATCGTCACCACCGCGGTCTCGGTGGGCTCGACGTTGCGCGCCACGATGGACTGCAGCGCCGAGACGACCGCGCCCGCCACCACGATGGGGTCGACGCCGTTGTGCGGTTGCGCACCGTGCGCGCCCTTGCCGTGGATCGTGATCGACAGGTTGGCGACGGCCGCCATGGTGGGGCCGACCCGCCACAGGAACGTGCCCTCGGGATCCTTGGGCCAGTTGTGCATGCCGAACACCTTGTCCATGGGGAAGCGCTCGAACAGCCCTTCCCGCACCATCACCTCGCCGCCCCCGCCCTGCTCCTCGGCGGGCTGGAAGATGACGTAGACCGTCCCCGCGAAGTTGCGCGTTTCCGCCAGGTAGCGGGCGGCGCCCAGCAGCATGGCGGTGTGCCCGTCGTGGCCGCAGGCGTGCATGACGCCGGGCGTCGCGGATGCGTAGGGCAGGCCCGTGGCCTCGTGGATCGGCAGCGCGTCGATGTCGGCCCGGAGCCCGACCGCCCCGCCCGGCTCGCGGCCGTGGATCACGCCCACCACGCCCGTGCCCGCCAGCCCGGCCACGACCTCGTCGACACCGAACTCCTTGAGCTTGGCCTGGACGACGCCGCTGGTGCGGTGCTCCTGGAACGCGAGTTCGGGATGCCGGTGCAGATCGTGGCGCCACGCCGCCATGTCGTCGTGAAAGGCGGCGATGCGGTTGTTGACGGGCATGGGTCGCCTCAGCGGGGTGGAGAGTCTCGCGGGAGGTGCAAGGCATGCGCCAACGGTTCCAGGAAAATCAACCCCGGCCTGCCCTTCTCCCGCCCCGCGGGAGAAGGGAAAGCGCTCAATACTCCGTCGGCAAGCTGTCCAGGAAGGCGTGCGCTTCGGCCTGGATGGCGGCGCGGCGCTCGGGGCCGAACTTTTCCACCGTCCCGTACTGGTTGCGGAGCCGCTGATTGCCGCCGAGCTTGGCCTCGTTGTCGATCAGGAAGGCCCAATAAAGATAGTTGAACGGGCAGGCGTCGGGGCCCGTCTTCAGCTTGGGATCGTAGCCGCAGCCCTGGCAATAGTCGGACATGCGGTCGATGTAGGCGCCGCCCGCCGCGTAGGGTTTGGAGCCGATGACGCCGCCGTCCGCGAAGGTCACGATGCCGTGGACGTTGGGCAGTTCCACCCAGTCGTAGGCGTCGGCGTAGACCGCGAGGTACCATTCCTCGACCTCCGCGGGCGCGATGCCCGCCAGCAGCGCGAAATTGCCCGTCACCATCAGGCGCTGGATGTGGTGCGCGTAGGCGTGCCGCCGGGTGTCGCTCACGACCTGCGCGAGGCAGTTCATCCGCGTCTCGCCCGTCCAGTAGAAGGCGGGCAGTTTTCGCGTGGCGCTCAGAGCGTTGCTTTTCGCGTAGCCGGGCATCTTCAGCCAGTAGACGCCGCGCACGTATTCCCGCCAGCCCACGATCTGCCGGATGAAGCCCTCGACGGCGTTGAGCGGCGCCGTGCCGTCCCGGTAGGCGGTCTCCGCCCGCTCGCAGGCCTCGCGCGCGGTCAGCAGGCCGGCGTTGAGGTAGGGCGAGATCACGCCATGGAACAGAAAACCCTCGCCCGCCTTCATGGCGTCCTGGTAGTCGCCGAAGCGGGGCAGGCAGTCGGCCACGAAATGCTCGAGCGCGGCCCGCGCCTGCCCGCGCGTGACCGCCCAGCCGAAGGGCTCAAGGTCGCCGAAGTTGTTGCCGAAGCGGCGGCGCACGACGTCCAGCACCTCGCGGGTGACGGCGTCGGGCGGGAAGCGCAGGCGCTCGGGCGGGGTCTCGGTGGCGGGCAGCCGCTTGCGGTTGTCGGTGTCGAAGTTCCACCGGCCGCCGGCGGGCTCGCCGTCCTCCATCAGGAAGCCGGTCTTCTCCCGCATGGCGCGGTAGAAGACCTCCAGGCGAAAGGAGCGGCGGTCGCCCGCCCAGGCCGCGAACTCGTCACGCGAGCACAGGAAGCGGTCGTCGGCCCGGACGTGGACCGGCACGCCGAACCGCTCCCGCCAGCCCGAGATCGCGTCGAGAACGCGCCACTCGCCGGGCTCCGTCACCACGACGTGCTCGGGCTTCAGGCGCTCGACCGCGCGGCCGAGTTCGCCCGTGAACGAACCGGTGTTGCCGGGGTCGTCGATCGCGACGTAGCGGACGGGCACGCCCTTCTCCCGCAGTTCGGCCGCGAAATGGCGCATGGCCGAGAACAGGAAGGCGATCTTCTGCTTGTGGTGGGGGACGTAGGAGGCTTCCTCGGCGACCTCCGCCATCAGCACGGCGTCGCGCGCGGGGTCGAGCCCGCGCAGGGACGACAGGCCGTGCGAGAGTTGGTCGCCCAGCACGAAACGCAAGGACCGCATGGCACCTCCCCCCAAGCCGGGCCCGGACGGCCTCGGATCGGAATATGGCGGAGCGTCAGATCTTGCGCAGTGCGACCTCTTCGATCCTGTGGCTCGCGCCCTTGGTCAGGATCAGGCTCGCGCGCTCGCGGGTGGGCGCCACGTTCTCGCGCAGGTTCTTGAGGTTGATGCGCGTCCAGATGTCGTGCGCCATGGCGCGCGCCTGGGCGTCCGAGATGTCGGCGTAGCGGTGGAAATAGGAGCGCGGGTCGCGGAAGGCTGTCTCGCGCAGCCGCATGAAGCGCGCCTCGTACCAGGATTCGAGCAGCGCGTGGTCGGCGTGCAGGTAGACCGAGAAGTCGAAGAAGTCCGACACGAAGGGCACGCTGGCGCCGCCCTTCTGCGGGCGGTTCGGGGCCAGCACGTTGAGGCCCTCGACGATCAGGATGTCGGGCCGGTCGACGGTGACGGCCTCGTCCGGCATCACGTCGTAGCTCAGGTGCGAGTAGACGGGCGCGCGCACGGCCCGCACCCCCGCCTTCACGTCCGACAGGAAGTGCAGGAGCGAGGCGGCGTCGAAGCTCTCGGGAAAACCCTTGCGCTCCATCAGCCCGCGTTCGAGGAGCACGCGGTTGGGGAACAGGAAGCCGTCGGTCGTGACCAACTCCACCTTGGGCGTGTTGGGCCAGCGCGACAGCAGCGCCTGCATGACGCGCGAGGTGGTGGACTTGCCCACCGCCACCGAGCCCGCGACGCCGATGATGTAGGGCATCTTGCCGTCGTGCTCGGCACCGAGGAAGCGCTGCGTCGCCTTGAACAGCCCCTGGGCGGCCGCGACGTAGAGCGCCAGCAGCCGCGACAGCGGCAGGTAGATGGCGATCACCTCCTCGATAGAGATGGGATCGTTGATGGAGCGGAGCTTGACCAGGTCGTCGACCGTCAGCGTCAGCGGCGTGTCGGCGCGCAGCGCCGCCCATTCGTCGCGCGTGAAGTGGCGGTGCGGCGCGGCGACCGTCGAGAGCGATGTCACGCGTTCGTTCATCTCATGCTCGGCTGCACGCCCGGTGAGCACCGCGGTGCCGCAATCTAGCGCATTGTTCGCCCGGAAGCGCAAACGCTTTGCGCCGCGAAACGTCGCTCCTGGCACCCCGTGGCCTCCCGGCACGGCGTTGCGCTTTGCCCTGAATCGGGAACAAAGGACCGGACCGTCTGTTCAACGCAGGTCGGGGCGCCCGGCCTGAAAACAGTCCCGGTGGAGGGGTCACCCGATGGTTCAAGCGACGCCGCCGCGCAGCTTCGCATCGTCCACGCCGCTCGAAGGGGGCGTGAAGCTGGGCTCGGAGGGCCGCCCGTCGGTGCCCCGGATCTACTACGCGCCGCTCTCGATGGTGGTCTCGCCAAAGGCTTGGCCGACGATCCTCGACGCCGCCGCGGGCCTCGGCTTCGACACCGTCCTGATCTCGCCGCCGAGCCATCCGGGGCCTTCGGCAAACCTGCTGCTGCCCTACGATTGGACGCGCCCGCATCCGGCGCTGGTCGGCCGCGGAACCGTCGAGGCCGCGGTCGCGAGCCTGGCCGACGCGTGCCGCACGCGCGGCCTCGGCCTGATGGCCGACCTGGTGACGAACCGTCTCGCGGCGGGCAGCCCGCTCGCGCAGGAGCTGGACATCCAGGCTCCCGGCACGGACGCCCGGGACCCGCGCGTGGCGCCCGGCGACCGCGACAGCGTGCCCATACCCTTCGACGACCCGGCGCAGGGACGTCGCTTCGTCGACCGGCTCGCGGGCGTCGTGACGCGGCTCGCGGAGGCCGGGGTCGCGGGGTTTCGCTGCCTGAACCCCGACCGCGTGCCCGCGTCCGCCTGGGCCGGATGGATGGCCGCGGCCCGCAAGGCCCGCCCGGGCTGCCGCTTCCTCGCCTGGACGCCGGGCGTCGCGGCCGAGCAGGCCGCGGCGCTGGGGTCGGCCGGGTTCGACGGCAGCTTCTCGTCGCTCCGCTGGTGGGACTGCCGCTCCGGCTGGCCGGTGGAGGACTACGAGCGCCTGCGCGCCTTCGGCCCCGTCCTGGCCTTTCCGGAAGCTCCGCTCGATGCGCGGCTCGCCCGGGCCGGCGACAGCGGCGACTTGGTCCAGCGCCGCGCCGAGCGCGCGCTCTGGGTGGCGGCCACCCTCGGCGACGGCCTCCTCGTGCCGATGGGATTGGAGTTCGGCGCGCGCGAGCCCGTCCCCGCGACGGGCGCGGTCACGGAAACCTACGCCGCCCTCCGCAACGCTCCGCGCTTCGATCTCGCGGGCTGCATCAGGGCGGTCAACGCCTTCCTGGCGCGCGACGGGGCGCGGTTCGCGCGGCGTGAGATGCAGCTTTTGACCGGCGGCGGCACGCAGGCCACGGCGGTGCTCCGGGTGGACGCCGACGATCCCCGCCGGGCCACGGGTGCCCGTCTGGTCCTGATCAATCCGGACCTCGAGCGCGGCGGCACCTGCCCCGCTTCGGCGCTGGCGAGCGAGGTCGGGCCGTTCCTGCCCTTCCGCGACGCGGTCGCCTCGGGGGCGAACCTCGAACCCGAAGGCGTTCTCTCCCTGCGGCCCGGCGAGGTGCGGGTCCTGGACGGTGCCACCGGAACCGCCATCCTGCCGCCGCGCGATTCGGCCCGCCTCGACCCCGACGTCGCCGTGAAGGCGCCCCGCCTGGCCATCGAGGCCGTGACCCCCGCGGTCGATGGCGGGCGTTACCCTGTGAAACGGGTGGTGGGCGACGTGGTGCGCGTGGAGGCCGACGCCTTCGGCGAGGGCCACGACCTCATCGCGGTGGCGCTGCTGTGGCGCACCGCCGACGAGGACACCTGGCACGAGCGGCGGATGCGGCCGCTCGGCAACGACCGCTGGGCCGCCGACCTGCCGCTGAGCCGGCTCGGACGCCACCTCTTCACGATCGAGGCCTGGCGCGACGAGTTCGCCATCTTCCGCTACGAGCTCGACAAGAAGCACGAGGCTGGGCTGTCCGTCACGCTCGAGCTCGAGGAGGGCCGCCGTCTCGTCAAGCACGTGCTCAAGCACGCCGCGCCCGAGGCCGCCGCGCGCCTGAAACCCATCCGAGACCGGCTGACCGGCGCGGACGACGCGGATCGGCTCGCGATCCTAATGGCGCCCGAGACCGCGGTCGCGATGGCAGAGGCCGACCCGCGGCCCTTCCGGCTGCGGCACGAGCCGATCCCGGTCGACGCCGAGCGCGCCGGCGCCGGTTTCGCGAGCTGGTACCAGCTCTTCCCCCGCTCGCAGAGCGGCGACCCCGACCGCCACGGCACGTTCGACGACGT
>CAXTFJ010000147.1:0-11145 GCA_964243405.1 uncultured Lichenihabitans sp.
AGCCGAAGGATTACGAGATGATCCAGGCGATCGTCGGCATGTGGCGCAAGGTCGGCATCCAGGCCGAGATCGAAGTCTACGAGATCGCCAAGCATTACGAGCTGCGCGCCGCCCACAAGCTCGCCCCCATGGCGTTCTACAACTGGGGCAACGCGATCGCGGACCCGACCACGTCGACGGGCTTCGCCATGTTCGGCCCCTCGCCGCACTCGGCCTGGAAAACGGCCGAGCTCGACGCCCGCATCGCGCCGCTCTGGGGCGAGGCGGACGAGGCCAAGCGCATCGCGGGCTGGAAGGCGGTCGACCGCGTGGTCGCCGACCATGGCCTGGTGATCCCGCTGGTGCAATACGCCCAGCCGGTGCTCTACCGCACCTCAGTGAAAGTGACGCCCAACGTTTCGGGCGCGCTGCAGCCGGTGCTGGTGTCGGGCGCCAAGGCTTGAGGAGCCGCCCGCAGACCCGGGGATGATCGGCAGGGCCGCCCACCGGGTCGCGACCCGCGCGGGCCTCACCGCCGTCACGCTGCTCGGCGTGGGCGTCGCGGTCTTCGTCCTGCTCCGGGTGGCGCCCGGCAACCCGGTCGCCATGATGATCGCCCCCGGCGCCAGCGCCGCCGACATCCTCGCGCTGCGGGCCCGCTACGGGCTCGACGGCTCGATCCCGCTGCAGTTCGCGCTCTGGCTGCGCGCGCTCGCGGGGGGCGACTTCGGCACCTCCATCTCGCTCCGCCGCGGTGTTGTGGCGCTCGTCGGCGAGCGCCTGCCCGCGACCCTGGAGCTGGCGGGCACGGCCTTCGCGCTCGCGTTCGTGCTGGGCTCGAGCCTCGCGGTGGCGGGCGCGCTGTGGCGGCGGCGGGCGGGCGAGGCGGCCGTCGACGGCCTGACCGGCCTCATGCTCGCGGTGCCCGACTTCGTGTGGGCGCTGGCGCTGGTGCTGCTGCTCGGCGTGGTCTTTCCCGTGTTCCCGCTGTCGGGGCGGATCGACCCCAGCCTGGGCACGGTGTTCAGCACGCCCTTCTATCTCGCCGAGAGCCTCGTCACCGGGCGTTGGGCGGCGGCGCGGGACGTGGCCGCCCACCTCGTCATGCCGGTCACGGCCCTGGCCCTGCCGCTCGCCGCCGTGGTGGCCCGCGTGCTGAAAGGCGCGCTGCTCGAAGGCCTCGTGCAGGACTACGTGCTGCTCGCCCGCGTGAAGGGCTTCTCGGAATGGCGGCTCGTCACCCGCGAGGTGCTGCGCAACGCGCTCGGCCCCACCCTGGCGTTGACGGGCGTGCAGTTCACCTTCCTGCTGGGCGGCACGGTAATCGTGGAGCGCATCTTCGCCTACCCGGGCCTGGGCAACATGGCGATCGAGGCGGTGATCAACCGCGACCTGCCGCTGATCCAGGGCCTGGTGCTGACCTTCGGCCTGCTGTTCGTGGTGACCAACCTCGCCGTCGATTTTGCGGTCGCGACCCTCGACCCACGGCTGCGGCGTGCCTGACGCGCGAGCCTCGGGGGCCGCGCTTCCGTCTCGCCCCGCCACGTCCGTGCCGTTGCGCCGCCCGAGCCTTCGCGTGCTGCGCGACCCGCGCTTGAGCGTGGCGGGCGGCTTCGTGCTGCTGCTCGTCGTCCTCGCCGTCTTCGCCCCGCTGCTGGCCCCGCACGACCCGCTCGACCAGGACCTCCTGGCCACGACGCTGCCGCCGCTCGGCTTCGCCGATGCCGACCCCGCCCACCTGCTCGGCACCGACGACCTCGGCCGCGACGTGCTATCTCGCCTGATCTACGGGTCGCGGGTCGCGCTGACGGTCGCGGTCGCGGCTTCGGCGCTCGCGGGGGCGGTCGGGACGACGCTGGGGCTGCTCGCGGGGTTCTTCGGCGGCTGGGTGGACGCGGCCGTGTCGCGCCTCGTGGAGATCTGGATGGCCTTCCCGGCCGTGCTGCTCTCCATCCTCATCGTCGCGGTACTGGGTCCGGGCGTCGGCTCGGTTGTGGCCGCCATCGCGGTGATCGACTGGACCCGCTTCGCCCGCGTGGTGCGGGCCGACACGATGGCGCAGGCCCGCGCCGACTACGTGACCGCGGCGCGCACCCTGGGCTTCGGCCCCGGCGCCATCCTGTTCCGCGAGATCCTGCCCAACGTCGCCCCGACCCTCGTGGCGCTGCTCAGCCTGGAGATGGGCATCGCGGTGGTGGTGGAGGCGATCCTGTCCTTCGTGGGCCTGTCGGTGTCGTCCGACGCGCCCACCTGGGGCGGCATGATCGCTTCGGGGCGCGCGATCATCTACCAGGCGCCCTGGGTGTTCGCGGCCCCGCTGGCCGCCGTGTTCCTGACCGTGCTGGCCTTCAACCAGGTGGGTGACGGCCTGCGCCGCGCGCTCGACCCGGTGCTCCGGCGGTGAGCGGAGCCCCGCTGCTCTCGATCGAGGGCCTGTCCGCCGTGTCGGACCGGGACGGCGGCGCGCCCGTACTGCGCGACGTGTCGCTGGCGGTCGCGGCCGGTGAGGTGCACGGGCTGGTGGGCGAGAGCGGGGCGGGCAAGACCACGCTGGCCCGTGCGGTGCTCGGGATGCTGCCCCGCGCGGTGCGGGTCATGGCCGGGGCCGTGATCCTGTCGGGCACGGACCTGCTCACCCTGAAGCCGCGACGCCTGCGGACGCTGCTGGGATCGAGCGTGGCGCTGGTGCCGCAGGACCCGCTGACCGCGCTCAACCCCGGCCGCCGCATCGGCGCGCAACTGACCGACGGGCTGCGGCTGTGGAAGGGGTTCTCGGCCCGCGACGCCCGCCACCGCGCGCTGGCGCTGCTCGACGAGGTCGCGATGCCCGACCCGGAGCGCGTGCTGCGCTGCTACCCCCACGAACTGTCGGGCGGCATGCGCCAGCGCGTGCTGATCGCGGCCGCTTTCGCGCTCGACCCCAAACTGGTGGTGGCGGACGAGCCCACCACGGCGCTGGACGTCACCGTGCAGAAGCAGATCCTCCGGCTGATCCGCGCCATGCAGTCCCGGCACGGGACGGGCGTGCTGTTCGTCACCCACGACCTCGGCGTGGTGGCCCAGGTGTGCGACCGGGCGACGCTGCTGTTCGGCGGCCGGGTGGTGGAGCAGGGCGCCGCCGCCGACCTGCTGCTCCGCCCGCGGCACCCCTACGCACGGGCGCTCGTCGAGGCCGCGCCGCGGCCCGACCGACCGGATCGCGGGCTCGTGCCCGTGCCCGACGCGGTGCTGGCGGCGTGCCGGGCGGAGGTGGTGGCCTACGATCGCGCGGGCGCCGCGCATGGCTGAGTTTCTCGTCGAGGTCGAGGACCTGGTGGTCGGCTACGGCCACGGCCCGCCCGTGCTCAAGGGCGTGTCACTCGCCATCGCGCGCGGCGAAACGGTGGGCATCGTGGGCGAGTCGGGCTCGGGCAAGACGACGCTCGGCCGCGCGCTGCTCGGGCTGGTCGAGCCGCGGACCGGCCGCGTCACCTTCGACGGCATCGACCTCGGCTCGCAGAGCGAGCGCGCCCTGCGGCCGCTGCGCCGGCGCCTGCAGATGATCTTCCAGGACCCGATGGCGTCGCTCAACCCGCGCCACACGATCCGCCGCATCCTGACGGCCCCGCTGCGGCTGCACGGGCTGGCCCGCACGGCGCGCGAGGCGGACGCGCTCGCGGGCGCCACCCTCGACCGGGTGGGCCTACCCGCGGCCGTGCTCGGCCGCTACCCGCACGAGGTGTCGGGCGGCCAGCGCCAGCGGGTCGGCATCGCGCGCGCGATCCTGCTGCGGCCCGACTTCGTGCTGGCCGACGAGATCGTCTCGGGCCTCGACGTGTCGACGCAGGCGCAGGTGCTGGCCCTCGTGGGCGAGGTGAGCCGGGACATGGGCCTCGCGATGGCCTTCATCAGCCACGACCTGTCGGTAGTGCGAGCCGTCTGCAGCCGCGTGGTGGTGATGCGCGGCGGCCGGGTCGAGGAGGAAGGCGCCTGCGAGGCCGTATTCGCGGCGCCCCGGTCGAGCTACGCGCGCACCCTCATCGACGCGATCCCGCCCGCCGTGCCCGACCCTGCGTGGCTGGCGCGCGGCCCGGAGGCCCCGCCCTGACTCCATCACGGTTCGGGCCAGCGCGGGCGGCCCGCATCGTTCCGAAATCGCACCCGCGAGAAGGACGGACCACGATGACAACCATCGGCAGACTATCCCTGGCCACGGCTGCGCTGGCCTGCGCGCTCGGCGCGGCGCGGGCCGACACCCTGCCCGGCCTGCGCGGGCACGACCACACCGGCATCACGGTGCCCGACATGACGCAGGCGCTCGACTTCTTCACCAACGTGCTGGGGTGCCGCGCCGCCCTGACGTTCGGGCCGTTCAGCGACGACAAAGGCACCTTCATGACCGACGTGCTCGGCGTGAATGAGAAGGCCGTCATCCAGCAGATCACGATGGTGCGCTGCGGGGCGGGGTCCAATATCGAGCTGTTCAAGTACACGTCGCCCGACCAGAAGGATATGACGCCCAAGAACAGCGACATCGGCGGCATGCACATTGCGCTCTACGTGGACGACGTCGCGGCCGCCAAGGCCTACCTCGAGGCGAAAGGCGTCAAGACCGGCAAGGGGCCGATCCCCATCGGCGCGGGGCCGGCTGCGGGCGAGACGATCCTGTACTTCGTGGCGCCGTGGGGCCTGCAGTTCGAGGCGATCAGCTACCCGAAGGGACTGGGTTACGAGAAGGGCGCCAGCACCGTGCTGTGGAAACCCACGGAACCGGCGAAGTAGCAGGTTGCGGCCTGAATCTGGAGCGGTTCGGTCGCTCGGACCGAGGAACCCGCGCCTGCTCGCCCCGCAGGTTCAGGCCACGTCGGGCCCGAAGCTGACGTCCCGACGATAGCGCCGCCCTGCCCGTTTCCTCGGGTCCGGTGACGGCGCTACCGACCTGAAGCTCCCGATCGACGCTCCGCCGGGGTCCTCCGGCGGCCGATCGGGTCCCAAGCGCAGGCCCGCGCTGCCCTGACCATCGTCACTTCGCGTTCTTGAACGTCCGCGGCGAGAGCACCGTGCGAACCAAGATCGACAGGTCGAGCGCCGCCGACCAATTGTCGATGTAATAAAGATCGTGCTCGACGCGCCCGCGGATCTTCTCCGGCGTGTCGGTCTCGCCGCGCCAGCCGTTGACCTGGGCCCAGCCCGTGATGCCGGGGCGCACGTTGTGGCGGCGCGCGTAGAGCGCGATATCGCGCTCGAAACGCTGGTCGTGGGCCAGGGCGTGCGGCCGCGGGCCGACCAGGGACATGTCGCCCCGCAGCACGTTCAGCAGCTGGGGCAGTTCGTCGAGGCTGGTCTTGCGCAGCACGCGCCCGAGCCGCGTCACGCGCACGTCGCCGTCCGTCACCTGCCGGAGGTCAAAGCCGTCCTCCATCGTCGTCATCGACCGGAACTTGAAGATGCGGAACGGCTCCTGGTTGAAACCGTAGCGCCGCTGGCGGAACAGGACCGGCCCGCGGCTGTCGAGCTTGATAGCCAGCGCGACCAGCGCCAGCACGGGGCTGAGCGCGACCAGGATGACGGACGCCGCCGCCACGTCGAAGGCCCGCTTCGCCGCGACCTCGAAGGGCGACAGGGCGCTGCGCACGAGGTGGACGCTGGCGATCGAACCGACGTGGTCGGCGCGCAGGTCGCCGAGGTGGTCGAGGAAGCCGGACGGGCCGAGATGGATGGCGGCCGGCAGGCGGCGGAACGCGTCCACGCAGCGCGCGATGGTTTCGGGCTCGCTCCAGGGAAGCAGGAGGACGATGTCATCGGGGCGCAGGATGCGCGAGGTCGCGACCGCCAGGGCCAGGTCGTCGGCCAGCGACTCGCGCGGCTGGCGCAGCACGGACGCGCCGATCACGCGGAGGCCCGCTTCCGCCGGGCGATAGCGCTCGACGAAGGCGTTGATCTCGGCCTCGCCCCCGACGAGCACCACCGTCCGGGCCGTGACGCGACCCGCTTTCGCCCGGACGCGCACGTGGCGGACCAGGGCGTCGCGCACCAGGACGACACCCGCGAATCCGGCAACGAAGAAGATCGCCACGGCCCCGCGCGAGTAGATCGCCGTGGTCTTGGTCATGAAGCCCAGCGTCAGCGCGGCGCCGAACGCCACGGCCCAGGCGGCCAGCACCCGCTCGACGTGACCTTTCAGCGTGAAATAGCGGGCGATCGCGTAGTCGGTTCGCAGGGCATTGAGGCCGACGAACAGGACCGTGATCACCAACCCGGTTCTCAGCGTGCCGCTCACGCCACCGAAATCCTGCCGGTAGGCGAGCCCCGCCAGCAGGGCCGCCAGCAGCATCGCGGCTGCGTCGGCCCCCGCTGCCGCGAGGCAGAACGCCATCCGGCTCGCGACGGCGTTGGGCCGGACCGACCGATCCGAGACCGGTCGCGTGCGGCGGACAACGCCCTGCCCACCCACCGCCCCACGCCCCACGCCCGCCCACTCGCTCGAAAACAACACAGGCCTGACCTCCGAAATGGGACAGAAGCGGCCGGGTCCGAAGCAGATCACCGGCCCCGACTGCCGTCTCGGCTCGACGCCGCAAGGTCGGTGCCCGCCCGATCCGTTGGCTTCGCGATGGGCTTGGCGGCCGCCTCTGGAGCGCGGTCGCGCGATCGGCTAGGCAGGGTGACGGACGACGGAGCCGGATATCGGGACCGGCCTTCGCCGCCGCGGAGACGACCTCCTTGCGAACCGCCCGCCTCCTCATCCTGGAAGGCAACACCGCCGAAGCCCGCCGCAGCATGCGCGAGGCAAGCGGCGTCACCCCGAGCGAGGGCTACGCCGCCGTTCTGCAGGCGCTCGCAGCCGGCCTCACGGTTGACGTCTGCACGCCGGCCGACGCGGGCGCGGTGCTACCCGCCCCGCTCGACAGCTACGACGGGCTCGTGATCACGGGGTCGACGCTCACACTCTGGAAGCGCGAGCCCGAATCGCTGCGGCAGGTCGATCTCGTGCGGGCCGCCTACGCGGCCGGCCTGCCGGTCTTCGGTTCCTGCTGGGGATTGCAGCTGGGTACGGTGGCGGCCGGCGGCGAGGTGGCGCGCAACCCGCGCGGGCGAGAACTCGGCTTCGCGCGGCGCATCGCGCTCACGGAGGCGGGCCGCGCGCATCCCCTGCACGCCGGCCGCGAGGCGGTGTTCGACGCGCCCGCCATGCACGGCGACGAGGTGGTGCGCCTGCCCGAGGGTGCGACGGTGACCGCCACCAATGCGATGAGCGCCGTCCAGGCGGTCGAGATCGGGGTGGGCCGCAGCACGTTCTGGGGCGTGCAGTTCCACCCCGAGTTCGGCTTCCGCGACGTCGCGGTCATCCTGCGCGGCTACGGGCAATCCATGGTCGACGACGGCTTCGTCGCGAACCTGGACGAGCTCGACCGGTACACGGCCGACCTCGCGGCGCTCGAAGGCGACGCGGACCGCCGGGACCTGGCCTGGCGTTACGGGATCGGAGCCGAGCTGCTCGTGGCGGCCCGGCGCCGGCGCGAGATCGGCAACTGGCTGACGCACCAGGTGGGCCTGCCGTCAGAGACCATGCGCACCGCCCCGTAGTCGCCGCATCAGATGTGGACGCGGAGCGCCTCGAGCCCGTGGAAGTGGTAGCGGTTGGCGAAGCGGGGCTTTTCCGCCAGGCGAAGGGTCGGCAGGCGCTCGAACAGGATCGGCAGCGCCACCTGGAGTTCCAGCCGGGCGAGCGGGGCTCCCACGCAGAAGTGGATACCGCCGCCGAACGACACGTGGGGGGCGCTTGCCCGGGTGAGGTCGAGTGTGTCGGGGTCGGGAAAGACGGCGGGATCGCGGTTGGCCGCCCCGAGGAGCAGGCCGACCCTGTCGCCGGTGCGCAGCGCGACGCCGTCGAGATCCACGGGCTGCAGCGCGTAGCGGGTGAACAGGTGCAGGGGCGGCTCGAAGCGGAGCAGTTCCTCCACCGCCGTCGCGGTGGAGGCTGGCGTCGCGAACGTGTCTTCGGCGACCGGTCCCCGCGCGAGCAGGGCCGCGACGCCGTTGCCGATGGCGTGCACGGTCGCCTCGTGGCCGGCGTTGAGCAGCAGGATCACGTTGGCGACCAGTTCGTCCTCGGTGAGCCGGTCGCCGTCCGCCTCGGCCCGCAGCAGCACGCTCAGCACGTCGTCGCCCGGCCGGCCGCGCCGCTCGGCCACAAGGGCGCGGATCGAGGTCGTGAAGGCACGCGTGGCCTCCACGGCGTCCCGCTCGACCGCCTCCGTGCGCCCCGCGTGGTACATGGCCACCATGCGGTGCGACCAGTCGAGGAGCTGCGGCGCCTGATCGACGGGTACGCCCAGCATCTCGGCGATGATCGTGACGGGGATCGGCTCCGCGAAGGCGGGCAGCAGGTCGATCGCGCCCGAGACGGGGAAGCGGTCGACCAGCGCGTGCGCGAGCCGGGCCACGCGGGGTCGCAGGCGCTCGATCGCGCGGGACACGAAGGCCCGGTTGACCAGGGCGCGCAGCCGCGTGTGGGCGGGCGGCTCGCGTTCCAGCATGGTGAGCGCCTCGAAAGCGTGGAAGGCTTCCAGGTGCTCGGGCACTTCCGACCAGCCGAGGCTGGCGCGCGACGCGACGTGGCTCACGTCGCGCCCGAACCGACGGTCCCGGAACAGGGCGCTCACGGCGGCGTGCGACGCCACGCACCAGTGACCCAGGTCTTCCCAGAAGAAGGTGGGACAGGCCGCGAGAATGGCGCGGTAGGCCGGGTAAGGGTCGCTGAAGAAGGATGGGTCGGCGGGATCGAGCCGGACGCGCCGTGCCGCGGCGTCCAGATCGAACGAGGGCGGCAGGCGCTCGGGGGACGCGATCATTTATAAGTCTTTCACGTGCTAACTGCCGATCGGTTCGACGCGCGCCGACGATCGGGAGGGTGCAAGGTCCGGGTAGGCCCCGTCCTCGAGGGGTCTCGGCCTGTCACGAGGCACGGAGCAAGACCGGGCCGCTCCCCTCTCGGGACAGGCGGTCCTCGGCGTTGTAGAGACCGCATCGCTCCAACGACAGACAACCGCAGCCGATGCATCTGGTCAGATCGTCCCGGAGCTTCAGCATCAGAGCGATGCGCCGATCGAGATCGGCTGCCCACAGCCGTGAAAGGCGTTTCCAATCGTCACGCGACGGCGATCGACCGTTGGGGAGTTCGGACAGGGCGCGACCGATGGCGGCGAGGGACAAGCCGAGGTCCTGGGCGACCTGGATCACGGCGACGCGACGCAGCACGTCGCGGTCGTACCGCCGCTGGTTGCCGCGCGTGCGAAAGCTCCGGATCAGCCCCTTGCGCTCGTAGAAGTGAAGCGCGGAAACCGACAGTCCGCTGCGGGCCGCCACGTCACCGACCGTCATTTCCTTGATCATGGGGCTTTACCTCAATCATGGTTGAGGTTGTAGCCACACGTCAGCTCTTCGCAAGCGAGGCGTTGATGGTGATCGCTCGGACCGGCACGTGGCGGGACTTGTGGGTGTCGGGGCTGGTCGGCCGCTTCGTCCTGCTCTGCCTGGGAGTGTGGCTGCACGCGGCCGATACGCTCGTGATGGCCACCACCCTGCCTGCAGTCGTGGGCGACATCGGAGGTGTCGCGTATGTCGCCTGGACGATCTCGTTCTACGAGATCGGGGCGATCGTCGCAGGCGCGGCGACAGCGGTCCTTTGCCGCCGCACGGGCATCAAGCGCGTCCTCGTCTTCGCGGCTTTGCTCTACGCCCTAGGTTGCGCCGTCGCGGCCTTGGCCCCGACGATGCCGCTGCTCTTGGCAGCTCGATTGGTCCAGGGTCTCGGGGGCGGTGCCCTGGTCGCCCTGAGTTCCGTGGCGATCCAGCAATCATTCCCCGAGCATTTGTGGAGTCGTCTTTTCGGCATCGTTGCGGTGATCTGGGGTGTGGGCTCGCTGCTGGGACCGCTGATCGGTGGCGTTTTCGCGCTTCACGGCCTCTGGCGCGCAGCCTTCTGGTGCTTCGCAGTACAGGCCGGGGTGCTGGTTGGACTGTCCCTGCTGTTGCTGGCGCGGGACACACCGGTGCGTGCGAGCATCGGACCTTTTCCCACAGGAACGGTCATTACCTTGGCCGCGGCGTCCTTCCTGATCGCGGAAGCCGGGGTCAGCGGCCACGGCGCGACGTCGGTCGTCCTGTGCCTGGCCGGGCTGGGCGTGCTTTCCATGGCCGCTTGGGCGGACCGCCGGTCCAGCGAGAGGCTATTCCCGACCCAGACCCTCGACTCACGCCATCCCGTAGGAGCCGGGATGCTGATGGTCTTCGCGCTTTCGGCGGCCACGACCGGCTTCTGGGCCTACGGACCGCTCCTCCTCAAGACGCTCTTCGGCACCGGACCGCTGGCCTCCGGTTACATCCTGGCGGGAGAAGCGCTGGCCTGGAGCGCGGCGACGGTCGCGGTGTCGAGCCTCCCGCTCGCAGCGGGGAAGATGCTCATCCGCCTCGGCACGTCCGCGATCGCGGCGGGCGTCGCCGGCTTCGCGATTGCCGTGCCGAGCGGCTCGTTCGGCGGGATGGTCGCGTGTGGGCTGGCGCAGGGCTTCGGGTTCGGCCTCTGCTGGCCCTCGATCGTGCATCGGATGGTCCGCTTCGCGGACGAGCGGGAGCGCGTTCTGGCATCCGCCGCACCCGGCACCGTGCAGAGGATCGGCTACGCGGTCGGAGCGGCCGCGACCGGCATCGCGGCGAACGCGTCCGGACTGGCCGATGGCTTAACCGTGAGCGCAGCCCGCGACGCGGGGTTCTGGGTCTTCGCCGCCTTCCTTCCCGTCCTGGTCGTCGGCCTGGCGGGAGCCTGGCGGTTCACCGCGAGGGCGTGAGCGGCCGGGTCCACGCTTCGCCAGCCTCCGACCTCACGAGGCAGGCTGAGCATCCGCCGAGCGCGGCTCGGCGTCCGAACCAGGTCCCGCAGGTGGGAGAGCGATGACGATCCGGGTACCCCGCGTGCCGCGCACGGGACTTTCGGCGCGGATGGTGCCACCCATGGCGTCGACCACGCCTTTGGCGATGGCGAGTCCCAGGCCGGTGCCGGCAGGGCGTCCGTCGCCGGGACTGAGCCGGGTGAATTTCTCGAACACCCGATCGAGGTCGTCGGCGGGGATGCCGCATCCCCTGTCCTCGACGCTCACCGTGACGCCCCGGCCGTCGGCGTCGGCC
>CAXTFJ010000148.1:0-11075 GCA_964243405.1 uncultured Lichenihabitans sp.
TGCTGAGCGGCCACGCCGACGTGACCCCCTGGTTCGGGCCGCTGAAGCTGGTCGCCACCGCCGTGTCCTCGGTGAGCGGCATCCCTGGCGGGCTGTTCTCGCCGTCGCTGGCGGTGGGCGCGGGCATCGGGCGGGACCTCGCGCCGCTGCTGCCCGGCGTGCCGCTCGGCGTGTTCGGCATCCTGTGCATGGCGGCCTACCTGACGGGCGTGGTGCAGGCCCCGCTGACCTCGTTCGTGATCGTGTCGGAGATGACCGCGAACCATGCCCTGGTGATCCCCGTCATGCTGGCGTCGTTCGTGGCGCAGTTCGCCTCCAAGCTCGTGTGCCCCGAAGGCGTCTACCACGCGCTGTCCGAGCATTTCATGCCGCCCAGCCGCGGCGGCGACGCGACGGAGCTCCCGTCCCCCGAGGCGCAGGGGTGAACTTCTAGGCGGAAGCGGCCCCCACGGCGCCCACGATCCACCCGAGGTCCGGGTCGTCGATCCCGAGCGCCAGGAGGTGCGCCTGCGTGTTGCGCACGTAATCGACGTTGGGGCCCGCCGATCCCACCCCCCTGCGGACCCGCTCCAGCATGGCGGGGCGGTCCAGCCGGCCCGCGTATTGCGCGTGGGCGCGGTCGGCCACGTAGGCGACGGCGGTCACGTTTCGGCCGTCGGCGAGCGTCACGCGCGCGGTCGCTTCCCGGTAGACGCCCGTCACCAGTTCCCGCCGACGGACCGCGTCGAGGGTTTCGGCCCAGGCTCCGGGCTCAACCCGGAACGCGATTCCCACGCAGGAGCCGCCGCGGTCGAGGCCGAGCACCAGGCCGGGGTCGTCGGGCGTGCCGCGGTAGCGGTGCGAGAACAGGCACAGGCTCCGGTGGTAGCCCGTGAGCCGGGCTCTCGCGCGTTCGACGAAGGCGAAGTCGGGGCGCCACATCAGCGACCCGTAGGCGAAGATCCAGGGCGAACCGCCGTCCGCCGTGCCGGTCCCGTTTTCGCGTTGAGCCATGCGGGGCACCATGCCATTCGGAGGGCGAGAGTGCACGCCGATCGAGAACAGGACGGGTTCATGCTTTCATCGCCACCGGCATCCGCTCGCCGTTCGCCGCGACGCCGCCCCTCGGCCCCGGTCATGGGGGTGGGTGGAGTGCTTGCGCTCGCGGCGCTCTGGTCCGGGTCGTGGCTTCTCGCGCGCGGCCGGGCCGAGGCGGGGCTGGACGCCTGGATCCGGGCCGAAGCCGCCCGGGGGCGGGAATGGACCTGCCCGGACCGCGCGGTGGAAGGTTACCCGTTCGCGATCCGCGTCACCTGCACCAAACCGACGTTCCACGGCGAGATCGCGGGCCGGTCCTCCTCCGGCACCGTGGAAGCGCTGCGGGCCGGGGTCGAGGTCGCGCAGCCCCGCACCGTCGACGTCGAGGTCGACGGACCCCTGGCGCTTCACGCCGACGATGGAAGCTACACGCTGCTCGCTTCCTGGAACGCCCTGCGGATGACGCTCGGGCCGCTGCCCGGTCCCTTCGCGGTGGGCTCGCTCGACGTCGACCGGCTGGCCGTCACCCTGTCGCCCAGCGACACGGAGGACCTGAACCTGCGCGCCGACCACCTCGCGGGGGCGGCCGAGCCCGCGGCGGCGGGGCCGGGCGACGAGACGTGGCGGTTCGCGGCCGCGGCGGTGAGCTTCCCGACGCTGGACGGCCTGACGGGCACGCCCGAACCCTTCGCGTCGGAGGGCCGCGGCGTGCTGGGACGCGCCGACCTGCTCGCCACCCCCACGGCGGCCCACCTCGACGCGTGGCGGCAGGCCGGGGGGCAGCTCAGGCTCGCGGCGCTGTCGCTCGCCAAGGGATCGTTCAGCGGGCAGGCCGCGGGCACGCTCGCGCTCGACGACGACCACCGCCTCGCGGGACGGCTCGACACCACGCTGCAGGGCTTCGAGCCCCTGGCCGAGCGGTTCGGCATCCCGGTCGCGGGCGTCAAGCTCGGCGGGCTGCTGAGCGGCCTGCTCGGCGGACGTCAGCCCAAACCCGCGCGCTCCTCCGCGGACGCCGTGCACCTGGCCCTGACCTTCGCGGACGGCCACGTGGCCGTGGGTCCGCTGCGGACGCCGCTGCGGCTGGATCCGTTTTATTGAAGTGTCACGGGCCGACCAAGCCGCTAACGGACCTCACGCCGCCGCCTGACCCCAGGCCAGGAAGGCCACCACCAGCGCGATGTTGGTGAGCTGGTGCAGGAACTGGTCGAAGCCCAGCAGCCACCAATATTCCGTCATGGTGGTGTCGAGAGGCTTGCGCCGGGCCACGAGCACCTTGGCGCGGTCGATCAGGAAGTGGACCACGAACTCGGTCGGCGCCAGCCACCACAGGCGCGGGAACAGCAGCAGCGCGATCAGCAGCGTCAGGATCGCGTGACCGCCCGCGTGCAGCACGAGCGGCAGCACCCAGCCGTGCGCCGCCGCCTTGCCCTTGGCGATCCAGGAGGTCTGCAGCAGGAAGTCGGCGCAGAAATGTTTGGCCGCCATCACGACCATCAGGGCGGCCAACGTCCCCAATGGAACAAGCATGCTCGACTCCGGCATTACGCCGCTGACAATTAATCGGTTTTTCGCCGCATGGAAACGGTTCCGCGACAGCCGGCCTCAGCAGGGCAGCGCGGTGCCCTGCTGAGGCTGCACGACGGGGAAGCTCGACCAGCCGGGACGGCTCTCGTAAACGCGGCCGTTGGGGAGGCCGAGGCGCACCTCGAAGGCTTCCACGCAGGCAATGGCGCAGAACACATGCTCCATGTAACCCCGGCGTCGGAAGGTCCGGCCAGAAAAGGTCTTGTCGCAAAGATCGCAATGCTGTGTCATCGAAGATCCCTCACCTGTTTCTTCTCGGTTGACCCGAGACTGATCGTGGGCTGCATTGCTTGTCGAAGCCTTATCGGCGGTGGGAAGTGGTCGCCTCCTTCGCGCGATGGTAAAAAGTAAAGCTTCGCCCGCCGCGGTTTGACCGCCGCGATCCGTCTCCTTATCTGCAGGGAGTACCCCAGCAAGGTTCGCCATGGCCGTTCTCACCATCGTCACCCTCCCCGATGCCCGCCTGCGGCTCGCCTCGAAGCCCGTCGAAACCGTCGATGACGAGGTCCGCGCACGTCTCGACGCCATGCTGGAGACCATGTACGACGCCCCCGGCATCGGGCTCGCGGCCGTCCAGGTGGGTGACATGCGACGCCTCGTCGTCGTCGATATCGCCAAGCAGGACGAGCCCCGGACGCCGCTGTTCCTGGTCAATCCAGAGGTCGTGTGGGCGTCCGACGAGCTGTCCGCCTACGAGGAAGGGTGCCTGTCGATTCCCGACGAGTATTACGACGTGGAGCGGCCAGCATCCGTGCGCGTCCGCTACCTCGACCGCGACGGGCAGCAGCGCGAGGTGGAGGCCGACGGCATCCTCGCCACCGTGCTCCAGCACGAGATCGACCACCTCAACGGCGTGCTGTTCCTCGACCACCTGTCGAGGCTCAAGCGCGACCGCGTGATCAAGAAGTTCGAGAAGGCCGCGCGCCTCGCCCGCGAGGAAGGCCGCGCCTTCGCGCCCCGCGAGGGCGAGCGGCCGCCGCGCGAGCGCAAGGCGCCGCATCCGGTCGAAACCTCTCCGTCCTGAGCCGCCCGGTGCGCGTCGTCTTCATGGGCACCCCGGACTTCGCGGTTCCCACGCTGACGGAGATCGTCGGGCAGGGCCACGAGGTGGTCGCGGCCTACACCCGGGCGCCCGCCCAGGCGGGGCGGCGCGGCCTGGACCTGCGCCCGTCCCCGGTCCAGGGGGCGGCGGAGCGCTTCGGCATCCCCGTGCTGACGCCCGCGACGCTCAAGGGCGAGGACGCCGCGCGAGCCTTCGAGGCGCACGATGCCGACGTGGCGGTCGTGGTGGCCTACGGCATGATCCTGCCCCGGCGCGTGCTGGACGCGCCCGCGCAGGGTTGCCTCAACCTGCACGGGTCGCTTCTGCCCCGCTGGCGCGGCGCCGCGCCCCTGCAGCGGGCCGTGATGGCGGGCGATCGCGAAAGCGGCGTGATGGTGATGCGCATGGACGCGGGACTCGATACCGGGCCGGTGGCGCTGGCCGAGCGCGTGCCGGTCGGCCCCGACACCACGTCGGGCGACCTGCACGACCAACTGGCCCCGGTCGGCGCCGACCTGATGGGCCGGGCGCTCGCGGCGCTCGGGCGCGGCACCCTGCAGTTCCGCGTTCAGTCCGAGGAGGGCGTCACCTACGCGCATAAGATCGACAAGGCCGAGTGCCGTATCGACTGGGCGCGTCCCGCTGGGGCCGTGCACGACCACATCCGCGGGCTGTCGCCCTTCCCGGGGGCCTGGTTCGAGGCGGACCTCGGCACGGGCGCGGTCGAGCGCGTGAAGGTGCTGCGGTCCCGCCTGGCGGATGACAGCACCGCGGGCGAACCCGGACGCCTCGTCGGACCGGGCCTGACGGTCGCCTGCGGCGACGGCCGCGCGGTCCGCCTCGTTACCGTGCAGCGCGCCGGCAAGGAGGCGATGGACGCCGCGGCCTTCCTCAACGGCACGCGGCTGCCCGACGGAGCGCGCTTCGCGGCCGCCTGACATGCCGCGCTACAAGCTCACGGTGGAATACGACGGCACGCCGTTCGCGGGGTGGCAGCGGCAGGCCAACGGCCCATCCGTGCAGGGCGAACTGGAGCGGGCTGCCCAAGCGCTGGTGGGCGTGCCCGTCGCGGTGCGAGGCGCGGGACGCACGGACGCGGGCGTGCACGCGACCGGCCAGGTGGCCCACCTCGACCTGCCGAAACCCTATCCGACCGACACCGTGCGCGACGCGCTCAACGCCCACCTGCGGCCCCACCCGATCGCGGTGCTGGCGGCCGAGGCGGTGCCGTCCGGGTTCGACGCCCGGATGTCGGCCGTGCGGCGCCACTACGTCTACCGGATCGAGAACCGCCGCCCGCCGCTGACGCTGGGCACCGCTCGCGCCTGGCTGGTCAAGCGTCCGCTCGACGCCGAAGCGATGCACGCGGCCGCCCAGGTCCTGGTGGGGCGCCACGACTTCTCCACTTTCCGCGACGCCGACTGCCAGGCCGCGAGCCCTGTTCGCACGCTGGACCAGATACGGGTCGCGCGCGAGGGCTCCGCGATCACCGTCGAGGTCTCGGCCCGCTCCTTCCTGCACCGTCAGGTGCGCTCGATGGTGGGCTCGCTGGAACAGGTGGGCGCGGGTCGTTGGAGCGCCGACGATCTTCGGGGTGCGCTCGAGTCCCGCGACCGCGCGCGGTGCGGGACGGTGGCGCCCGCGGCGGGGCTCTACCTCGCGCGGGTCGACTACTGAGGTCGGCGCCCCCTCACGTTGACGGCGTGGCGCTCGCCATCACGTAGCGCATCTCGTCGCGCGTGGGCGGGTTGGCGCCCTTGCGGGTGCAGGTGATGGCCGAGGCCGCGACCGCGAAGCCGAGCCAGCGGGCCACCTGAGCGTCCGTGTAGGGTTTCGGATCGGAGCGGCTCGCGCGGCCCAGCGCGCCGTCCTCGTGCATGGCGGCCAGCAGCCCCGCCATGAAGCTGTCGCCGGCCCCCACCGTGTCCGCGACGACGATGTGCGGGGCCGGGCAGTCCACCGTGCGGCCGTCGAAGAAGGCGGTTCCGCCCGCCCCCCCGCGCGTCAGGACCACGAGGCGCGGGCCCGAGGTGGCCCAGGCGGCCGCGACCGTGTTGGGCTCGTGGTCGGGGTGGAGCCAGAGCATGTCCTCGTCGCTGGCCTTGACCACCGTGGCGGCCCGGACCCGCGCTTCCACCAGCGCCAGCGTCTCGTCGTGCGGCCCCACCACGCGCGGCCGGATGTTGGGATCGTAGCTCGTAGTGGCGAGCCCCTCGGCCTGGAGCAGGGCCTCGTAGGCCTTGGCACCCAGCGCGCCGTCCGTAGCCGAGAACGAGCCGATGTGGAGGTGCCCGACGGCGTCGGGCCAATCCGCCGGGAGCGGCGACGGCCCGTCGTAGGCCGTCGACCCGAGATAGAAGGAATAGCGCGCGCCGGTCGCCTCGGTGCCCTTCGTCACGAAGGCCAGGGGGGAGGGCTCGGACGCGCGGGTCATCAGGCCCAGGTTGACGCCGCTGGCGGCCAGGCGCTCGACGATGGCCTCGCCCATGGCGTCGACGGACACGCGCCCCGCGTAGCCCGTGGGGACGCCGAGCCGCCCCAGCCCGATCGCCGTGTTGAACGGGGAGCCGCCCAGCACCGCCTCGTAGCTCGACCCGCCCGTCGGGATCAGGTCCACCAGCGCCTCGCCCGTCACGAGGATCATGTCACCCGCCACGTCCCACTCCCTCGCCGTTCGGTTGGACGCGAGCCTAGCAGGTCGAGCGGACGCGCGCACGCTAGGTCGCGCGGAGCGAAGGATGTCGGTTTGGACCCCAGCCATCGTCCAGACCGTGGCCAAGGCTGCACCGTGGTGTCCGTGGAAGCTGCGGATGACCCCGCTGGCAATATGGGCCGTGCAGGAAGTCTGAAGCGGCTGCTTTGGGGTGGGGAGCGGACATTGGCTTTGCGGCCGAAAGCGGACCTACATCGTCCGGCCACGCGATCCGTCTTGAGTGTCCCCTTTATAGACAATTGCCTCATGAGTTCGCTGAGAGCTATCGCCATCAGTGTGGTACGAATTCCCAGGATTTTGGAACGACAGGAATGCCGAAGGAATTTGCGAATTTTAGACCGCGGAATTCATCCCTGAACACGGACACAATGGGATTGCGCGTTAAGGAGGCTAAGCTTGTTGCATGAGCGATACTCGAATAGATCCCCCGGCTAATCCCGCCGACCGACAGGTGCTCGCGGCGATTGGCAACCGCTACGTTGTCTTCGGATCCGCGTCGACGCTGCGTGATGCGCCACGGCTTGGTCCCGCTGACGTGACGACGCGGTTCCCGCGCGTCGGTGACGATCGCGAGGACATTGAAGCCCGCATCGCGCAGAGCCTCGTTGTCGAGGGCTATGAGGTACGCCGCGTCGAGGGCCGCGAGTTCGGCGATGTAGAGATTATCGATGCCGACGGCCGGAGTACCTTGGTCGAGATCAAGACCGGCGACAGAAACTTCGCGGGGATCGACCTCGGGCGGGCGTGGACGGAACTCGCCCAGGTGGAGGGCCGTCGTGAGATCTGGGGTTTTAATCTCGAGCGCCTTTCTCTGGGCATCATCTGGTCCGAAGGGCAAATGAGCCCACGATTCGTTGAGCTTCGAGTGCTCGACGTGTGGGAGTTCAATCAAGATGGATCGATCTTCGACCGCAGGAAGGTCGTGGCCGAAGTCGACGAATGGGTCCGACGCGTCGAAATGCTGTTCGGCGAAATTGAAGGGTGGGCGCGGGCGGAAGGCTTGAGGCCGCTTCGCGACCGCACGATCCTCCTGTCCGAGGAACTGATGCAACGTTATGCGGTGCCCGACCGCGACATGCCCATGCTCGATCTAATGGATGGGGAGACGCCGGTCGTCACCTTCAAGCCCGACGGTTTGTGGCTGATCGGCTTTAACGGCCTGATCGACGTCATCACCCATCGCAACACTTTGTGGCTCGCGGGTGTCCCACAGGCCAATCCGCCCGTATGGTACCTCATAAATCCTTCGGATCGAAGTCGGATGGCTTGGGGCAGGGACTCATTCGGATCGCTCCTGGAGAGAGTGCCGGCCGGTGAGTAATCTCACCGACATCCGGCAGGCCTACGAGCGCCTTCAGACACTCCTCGATCAGGAGATGAGGAGTCGAAAGAGCGACTAGAAAGCGCTTCAGCGGTGTCGCCAGTGGCTTGACACCGCCTTTTACCTGCTGGCGTGGGCCAACTTTGAATATCCCGTCCGCAAGCAGGCCGAGGCCGTCGCCGCTGACGAGGCTCGGAGTCATACGCGGGTGAAGCATGCCTGGTTCTTCTTGCTGGAACGCATAAAGGACTACCCCGTGCGGAAGCAGCTCGATCTGGTATTTCACGGTAGAGACGATGTGATTAAGACCTTGAATAGGCAGTACACGGTCAGGAACGAAGCCGCTCACGATCACCGGAAGCTGCCGCCCGAGGCCAAGGATCTTCCAGGGTTGATCGGTGAATGGGAAAAGTTGGTTGATTGGCTGTAGCGTTCGAGATGCGGGTCGGCGACCCTCCATTGGCCGCTGCCGGCGATAGCATCTCCTTATCTTCACCGCCCCCAGGATGCGCACACGAGAGCGAAGTTGATAGCGCCGAGGATTGCACGAATTACAAGTATCTCGGATCGTATACTTGCGCGGTGAGTTGTCATTATTTCGGCTCTCTGTGCAGAGAGATCATAATCCTATGATCTCCTCCTTTGAAAGGTCTGCAAACCGCTCCGGCAGTCAATGATGTCGATTTATTGAGGTGTGCCTCAAACGCACCGGAGGTGCCGGTCTGGTTGGATGCCGCTATGGACTATCCAAAGTAGACTCCTTCAAACAGACCGATCAGAAAAGACCTGAGCTATGGGGCGCGCTCAGGTGCCCGGAAGCGGACGCCCTCAAGGACTGGACCAGGTCGGAAACAGCCCTTCCCCCACGAGACCGCGGGCAAGCCGAATGCGGACCGATAACTCCTCGCGCATTCGGCAAAACGGCGCTCAAGCCGCCCGCCGACGTCCTCCCGTCGTGCCGCGCCCGTCGCCGTCCTCGCTGAACAGTTCCGCGAGCTTTTCCGTCATGGCGCCGCCCAGCTCCTCGGCGTCCACGATGGTGAGCGCGCGGCGGTAGTAGCGGGTCACGTCGTGGCCGATGCCGATGGCGATCAGCTCCACGGGCGAGCGGGTCTCGATCCCCTCGATGACCGCGCGCAGGTGCCGTTCCAGGTAATTGCCCGGGTTGACCGACAGCGTGGAATCGTCGACCGGCGCGCCGTCCGAAATCATCATCAGGATGCGGCGCTGCTCGGCGCGCGCGAGCAGGCGCTTGTGGGCCCAGTCGAGCGCCTCGCCGTCGATGTTCTCCTTGAGCAGGCCCTCGCGCATCATCAGCCCGAGGTTCTTGCGCGCCCGGCGCCAGGGCGCGTCGGCCTGCTTGTAGACGATGTGGCGCAGGTCGTTGAGGCGGCCGGGGTTGGCGGGCTTGCCGGCCTGCAGCCAGGCCTCGCGCGACTGGCCGCCCTTCCAGGCGCGGGTCGTGAATCCCAGGATTTCCACCTTGACGCCGCAGCGCTCCAGCGTGCGGGCCAGGATGTCGGCGCAGGTGGCCGCCACCGTGATGGGGCGCCCCCGCATCGAGCCGGAATTATCCATCAGCAGCGTCACCACCGTGTCGCGGAAGTTGGTGTCCTTCTCGCGCTTGAAGGAGAGCGGCTGCTGCGGGTCGATCACCACGCGCGACAGGCGCGCGGGGTCGAGCATGCCTTCCTCGAGGTCGAACTCCCAGGCGCGGTTCTGCTGCGCCATGAGGCGGCGCTGCAGCCGGTTGGCGAGCCGCGCCACGACGCTCGACAGGTTGGTGAGCTGCTTGTCGAGGTAGGAGCGCAGCCGCTCCAGTTCCTCGGGCTCGCACAGGTCCTCGGCGCCCACGATCTCGTCGAAGCGCGGATTGTAGGGCTTGTAGTCGGGACCGCGGTAGTCGGCGGGCCCGGCGGGCGGCCGGCGCGCTTCGGACGCCTCGTCCGCCTCGCCGTCCTCGGACTCCTCCGGCGCCTCGCCCGCGGGCGCGTCGGGGCTGTCCATGGCGCCTTCGTCCAGGTCCTCGGCCGCGGCGTCCGCCGCGTCCATCTCCATGCTCTCGCCCGACTCGGTGTCCTCGCCCTCGCCCCCCTGGCTGTCCGGGTTCTGGTCGGGTTGGTCGTCGGCCGTGTCCTCGTCGTCCTCGTTGCGGTCCGACGAGGACGGGTCCGACATGTCGAGCGACTGGAGCAGCTTGTGGACCGCGCGGCCGAAGCCCCGCTGGTCCTCGATCGCACGGTCGAGCCCGTCGAGTTCGGCCCCCGCGCGGTTCTCGATCCACGGGCGCCACAGGTCGACGATGGCTTGCGCGGCAGCGGGCGGCTTCAATCCCGTCAGCCGCTCGCGCGCGATGAGCGCCACCGCATCTTCGAGAGGCGCGTCGGCGCGGTCGGTGATCTCGGCGTAATTGCCCCGGTGATAGCGATCCTCGAGCATGGCCGCGAGATTGGTTGCGACCCCCGCCATGCGCCGTGCCCCGATCGATTCCACGCGCACCTGCTCGACGGCGTCGAATACTGCGCGCGCGGCCTGCGCGTCGGGCGCGAGCCGCCGGTGGATGGCCGCGTCGTGGCAGGCGAGCTTGAGCGACATGGAATCGGCGTGGCCGCGCACGATGGCGGCCTCGCGCGGGCTGAGCTTGCGGGCGGGTTCGGGCAGGCGCGCCTTGGCGCCCTCGCCATGACCCGTGACATTCGGCCGGTCGGCCGCGTAGGTGACTTCCAGCGTCGGAGTGCGCGACATCGCCCGCATGCAGGAGGCGACCGCGCGCTTGAACGGCTCCTGCGGGGCCTCGGCGGGCGTGGCGGGCTTGCGGTTGGTGGGAGCGGGCATGCGGTCGGATTGCTTCCTGGGCGAGGCTGTCACGTCGGCTCGGGCCACGCGATCTCGCGGTGCATGATGGCGTTCCAGTCGTAGGGGCAAGTGTCAGGAAGGCTCTCTTGGGGCAGAGCGGTTTCCTTCAGGACCTCGGTGCGGGCGGTCAGGTAGGCACTCTCGACCATGTCGGGCAGGACAGACCGCAACCCCGGTGCGCGCTTCAGGTGCTCGTCGATGCGCCGCCGGTGCTCGCGTAAGGAGAGCATCCAGCTTCGGCTGCGCCTGATCTCCTGATGATCCCATCTCAGCAGGTGCTGGATCACTCGTACCAGGTCGCTCCTGAGCGTGTCGGCGAGGTAGTGGGCCAAGGTCGTGATCTCGTCGGCGAGGTTCGGCGCGTCGATCAGGTCGAAACGACCTGCGAGGAGCAGGTCCGCCTGCTCCTGCGCCCAGGTGAACGGGTCATCCTCGTAGCGCACGCCGACGTCACGGCCGGTCGCGTCGTCCTTCGTCCGAACAAGCGTCATGGACGCCTCCAAAATCCTCGCGCGTCAGCTCAGCGCCACGTTGACGGC
>CAXTFJ010000149.1:0-10962 GCA_964243405.1 uncultured Lichenihabitans sp.
GCAGCAGGACGCGCGAGCCGTTGAGTTCGTCGCGCCAGATGATGATGGCCTGGAAGGTCAGCGGGCTCTCGCACAGGCCCGCGATCATCGCTTCGCGGCCGGCCTCGATTCGCTTGGCGATGGCGATCTCGCCTTCGCGGGACAAGAGCTCCACCGAGCCCATCTCGCGCAGATACATTCGCACGGGATCATCCGTGCGGTCGGCGGGCTCGCTCGTCCGGGTCGCGACGGCGGTCGGCCGCGGCGCCTCGGCCACTTCCGTCCCTTCGGCCTCTTCCTCGCCGTCAGCCGCCTCTTCGGGGCTGGCCGCACCCTCCTCGGCCTCCTCGCTTTCCACGACGCTGATGCCCATCTCGCTCAGCATCGCGTAGACGTCCTCGATCTGGTCCGAGGTCACTTCCTCGGACGGCAGGACGGCATTCAATTCGTCGTGGGTCACGAAGCCGCGTCGCTTGGCGGCCTTGATCATGCGCTTGACGGCGGCATCCGACAGGTCCAGCAGGGGGCTGTCGGCGCTCTGCTCGGTCGCCGCCACTTCGCCCTCGGTCTTGTCGTCGTCCTTTTTAGCCATTCCGAACCGCTCCATTCCGCCTGCAGGCGGAAAATTTCCGAGCATCGCGCCAATACACGACACGCGATCCTTGTGCGAACCTGACCGTCAAGGTTGCGCCGCTAGACGACGGACTGGTCGCGCCCGGACAGACTCCCGAAGCCCTCCAGAGACGCTTCGGTTCCCTCCAGCGCCGACAGACGATCTTTGACGTCCTTGAGCGCGTCGAAATTCAGGTCGCAGTCGTCCCGCGCAAAAGCATCCTGCGCGGCCTTGAGATCCCTATGTAAGCTGCCGGCCTTCCGCTGCAAGGTCAGGGCCTGGCGCAGGATCTGGTCCACGTCGGCCGCCGCGGCCTCGGGCTTCAGCCACCAAGGCGCGGACCGGGCCGCGGTCCGCATGACCCGCTCGCGGACGGCGCGGTGGCCGGCCCGGTCCAGCGTTTCCGCGAGGTGGCCGGGGTCGGAATCGTGATCGCCGAGACATCCCAGCAGGCCGTCGCGCAGCCGCGCCACGTCGGGGTTCGCGAAGTCGATGTGGGCCAGGTCCTCGGCGTGCCAGTCGAGCAGGTCCGGGTGGGCCAGGATCAGCGCGCAGATCTCGACCTCGCGGGCGGGGATCGCGGAGCGCGTGAAGGACGAGCTTTGCGACAGGCTGGCGCTCAAGGCCGGAAGGGGAACGGTCGCGAGACCTAGCACGGGTTCGAACCCCGGCCTGAACCCGCGTCCCGTCCCGCCGCGCGCGAACCCGCCCCCTCCAGTCCCGGTCCACGGCCGGGCGCCGGCCTGGAGACCCCGGCGTGCCGCCCCCGTCAGGTCGCGCAGGCGCCCCTGCAATTCGCTGCCGTAGTGGCGGCGCAGCGCCTCGTCGGCGATCTCGCGCGCGAGGTCGCCCAGGCGCCTTTCCAACCCGGCCCGGCGCTCGGGCGTGTCGAGGGTGAGCCCGTCGGTTTCGCGGGCCCACAGCACGTCGACCAGCGGCCGGGTGGTTTCCAGCACCCGGGCCACGGCCGCGGCCCCGCCCGAGCGCACGAGGTCGTCGGGATCCTGACCCTCGGGCAGGAAGGCGAAGCGCAGGGACCGGCCCGGCCCGATCAGCGGCAGGGCGGTGTCGACGGCCTTGTAGGCGGCCCGCTTGCCCGCCGCGTCGCCGTCGAAGCAGAGGATCGGTTCGGGCGCCATGCGCCACAGCAGGTCGCACTGGGCGGGGGTGAGGGCCGTGCCGAGCGAGGCCACCGCGTTGGGAACGCCGGCGCGCCAGAGCGCGATCACGTCCACGTAGCCTTCCACCGCGATCACCGCCTCGCGGTCGGCGGCGGGTTTGCGGGCGCGATGGTGGTTGTAGAGCAGCGCGCCCTTGTGGAAGAGCGGCGTCTCGGGCGAGTTCAGGTATTTGGCGGGAACGTCGGGGCTGAGCGCGCGGCCCCCGAAGGCGATGACCTTGCCGCCCCGGTCGTGGATGGGGAACATGACCCGGTCGCGGAACTTGTCGTAGGGGACCGCGATACCCTCCCCGTGGTTGAGGAGGCCGGCTTCGCACATGACCGCGGCGCTGACGCCCCGCCCCGCCAGGTGGTCGCGCAGGGCGAACCGCTCGGCCGGCGCGAACCCCAAGCGGAACTCGGCCTGCACGTCGGGACCCAACCCGCGCCCGTCGAGGTAGGCGCGGGCGGCCGCGCCCTCCCGGCCCTTGAGGGCGGACTGGAAGAACTGGGCGGCCCATTCGCAGGCTTCCACCAGTCCCGCGCGCGCCTGTTCGCGGACGGCGTCCTCCTCCGTGCGGCGCGGCACCTCGAGACCCGCCTCGGCCGCGAGCCGCTCGACGGCCTCGGGAAAGCTCACGCCCTCCGTCTCCATCACGAAATCGAAGATGTTGCCGTTGCGTCCGGACGAAAAGTCGAACCACGCCATCTTGCCGTCGTTCACGAAGAAGGACGGCGTCTTCTCGGCGTTGAAGGGCGACAGGCCGCGCCACTCACGGCCCGCCTTCTTGAGCTTAACGCGCCGTCCCACGACCTGCGACACCGGCAGGCGGGTGCGGATCTCGTCCAGGAAAGCGGGGGTGAAGCGCATGAGCCCGATCCTATCAGGTCGGAGCTTCGCGCGCGAGACGCGACCGCTCCGACGCGATGCTGCGTGCCTGGTGCAAGACCCGGCTGTTGCAACCCGTAGCTGATCTGAGATTGATCTAATAGATTACAGATTCTTAAACAACTCGCCCCATCATGAGCTGCTCTATTGGGTGAGTGCTCATGAAGACGACATACGTTGCATCGCTCCTCTGCCTGCTCGCAGCCGGCACCGTTGCGTCGGCGGCCGACGGGTCGCCCGACGCGATGAAGCAGGCGTACCGCCGCCCGGACGCCATCCCGTTCCCTGCCGCGGCGGGCTACTCGCCCCAGATGGCGACGCTCGGCAAGATGCTGTTCTTCGATCCCCGCCTGAGCGGCGCCCAGAACCTGAGCTGCGCGAGCTGCCACAACCCGTCCTTCGGCTTCGAGGTCCCGGTACCCGGCGCGATCGGCTCGGCCAACACGCCGCTGGCCCGCAAAGCCAACACCATCCTCGATGCGGCGTGGTCGACGAGCCTGTTCTGGGACGGGCGCGCCAAGTCACTGGAGGACCAAGCCGTGGGCCCCATCACCACGCCCGCCGAGATGAACGGCAAGTTCCCCGAAATCGTCGGGCGCCTCAAGGACGTGCCCGACTACGCGGCCTGGTTCGACCGTCTCTTCCCCGGCTCGGGCGTCACCAAGGACAACCTGCTGACCGCCATCGCCACCTACGAGCGCACGGTCGTGGCGGGCGAGGCCCCCTTCGACCGCTGGGTCGAGGGTGACGACACGGCGATCAGCGCGTCGGCCCAGCGGGGGTTCGAGCTGTTCAACGGCAAGGCCGGGTGCGCGGGGTGCCACACGGGATGGAATTTTACGGACAACAAGTTCCACGACGTCGGCCTTCAGACCGAAGACATCGGGCGCGCGAAAATCGAGCCCAACAACCCGAAAGCGAAGTTCGCCTTCAAGACACCGGGCCTGCGCAACCTGAGCTACCGGGCGCCCTTCGGCCACGACGGGCAGTTCCCCGATCTCGCGGCCGTGATCGCCTTCTACGGTTCGGGCGGCATGGCCCGTCCCTCGAAATCGGAGCTGATGAAGCCGTTCGACCTGAACGAGCGGGAAACCGAGGACCTCCTGGCCTTCCTGCGCACGCTCACGGCCGAGAAAACCGAAACGGCCCTGCCGAATCTGCCAAACTGAAGGGAGGGTTCCCATGTCCATCCGCATCAAGGTCCTGATCCCGCTGCTCGCCTGCCTGCTCCTGGGCGCGGTCGCGTCCGGTTTCATCGGGCTCCGCAGCCTTTCGGGGATCGCGGACCTGGCCTCCCTGTCCGGCAAGGCGATCACCGCCGCGGACGCGAGCCGGGTGGCGCGTGACGGCTTCGACGGCGCCGACCAGATCGTCTCGCGCGTGGTCGCCATGACCGACCTGCTCGACCCGGACGCGATCCAGCCGCGCTTCAAGGCGCAGGCCGACGCGACCGCCGCGGCTTTGGCCGACCTCAAGACGGCGGCGCTGTCCCCGGCCATGGCCGAGATCGCCCAGACCGCCGTGGATCGCTTCACCGCCTGGCGCCGGGACGCCGAGGTCCTGCTGGGGATCGAGCGAGCCGGCGAGATCGCGACCCTCGACCTCATGCGCCGCAACGGCGAGGGTGTGCGATCGCAGCTCGACCGGGCGGTGACGCTCGCGGGACGCGATGCCCGGACGCGGATCGAAGCGGAAACGGCGAGTCTGGGGACGGAACTGCGCGCGGTGTTCGGGGTGGCGCTCGGCGTCGCGGGACTGGCCGCGGCCGGTGCTTTTCTCGTGGCGCGCAACCTGTCCGCACCGTTGCGAGCGCTGGTGGCCAGCGCGCAGCGCCTGGCGGCCGGCGACGTGTCGGTGCGGATCGGCGCGCTCGAGCGCCGGGACGAAGTGGGCGAGATCGCCCGCGCGGTCGACGTGTTCCGCGCCAACGTGACCGCCCAGGCGACCGCGGAAGCCGAGGCCGTCGAGCAGCGCCGCCTCGGCACCGACGAGCGACGCAGGAGCGACCTGGCGAGGGCCGCGTCCTCGCAGGAGCAGGAAGCCGTGGTGCAGGCGATCGCGGCGGCGCTCGAAGCGCTGGCGCGGGGGGACCTCACGCGCGAGCTGTCGTCCTTTCCCAGCGCCTACCAGGTCCTCCAGACAGATTACAACACGGCCATCGCGCAGCTCCGCCAGGCCATGGGCGAGGTGGCGGGCAACACGCGGACGATCCGTTCCGGAACCCGGCACCTGTCGGTCGCGGCCGACGACCTGTCGGGCAAGACGGAGCAGCAGTCCACGGGACTGGAGCGGACGGCCCAATCCCTCGACCGGATCACCAAGGCGGTCCGAGGCACCGCCAACGGGGCCAAGCACGCGCACGACGTCGTGACCTTCGCCAAGAGCGAGGCCGAGGCGACCGGCTCGGTGGTGCGCGACGCCGTGGCCGCCATGGGATCGATCGAAACCTGCTCGCGGCAGATCGGGCAGATCATCGGCGTGATCGACGAAATCGCGTTCCAGACCAACCTGCTGGCGCTCAACGCGGGTGTCGAGGCGGCGCGCGCCGGCGACGCGGGCCGCGGCTTCGCGGTGGTGGCCTCCGAGGTGCGCGGGCTGGCGCAGCGCTCGGCCGAGGCCGCCAAGGAGATCAAGGCCCTGGTGTCGAACTCCGCGCGGCAGATCGGCTCGGGGGTCGACCTTGTCAGGCGGACGGGCGGCGCGCTCGAGCGCATCCTGGAACAGGTGGTCGAGATCAACGGGATCGTGACCTCCATCTCGGTCGCGGCGAACGAGCAGGCCGCGGGCCTGGACGAAGTCAACGCCGCCGTGGCCGACATGGGGCGGATCACCCAGAACAACGCCGGCCTCGTGGACCAGTCGGCGGACGCCTGCCGCGACCTGGCCTCCGAAGCCGACAAGCTGGCCGAACTCGTGGCCCGGTTCACCGTGGCGCAGTCGAGCAAAACGGGCGTCGCATCAGGGGTGAGGGCGAGAACCGGCCGGGCGTTCGCCGTCGCGGCCTGACCGGACCCGAAACGCCGTCGCGCCCGCGCGGCGGCGGCCGCTTCCCCTCTCCGTCGTCGTGCGCTAACCGGTCCGGGTTCGCTCCGTCCGATGCCGTCAGCTGGCATGGCGGAAGGCAGCGACCCGAAAGACCCCATGACCGAGCCGCTCGTCGATATCGCCCGGCCCCGACACGCGCCGGGCATCGGCGTCCCAGGCCAGCCGTTGATCGACGCGGAGCCCAACCTGCCGCCCACGGAGCCCGCTCGCGGCTCACGCGTGCTGCTGGGGGCGAGCCTCGTGCTGATCGCCTTCAATCTGCGCGTGCTGTTCTCCAGCCTGTCGGCCGTCCTGCCCGAGGTGATCCGGGCGACGGACCTGAGACCCGGGGCGGCGAGCCTGGTCACAACGCTGCCCGTCCTGTGCATGGGGCTGTTCGCGCCGCTGGCGCCGCGTGCCGCAGCCCGCTTCGGCGCGGAGCGGACGATGTTCGCCGTGCTCGGCCTGCTGACGCTCGGCACCGCGCTCCGCGCCGCGGGCTCGGTCGCGGGCCTGCTCGCCGGCGCGGTGCTGGCGGGCGCCGCCATCGCGGTCGGCAACGTGCTGCTGCCGGGACTGGTCAAGCGCGACTTCCCCGACCGCGTGGCGCCCATGACGGGGCTGTTCACCATGGCGCTGAGCGGAGGCGCGGCCGTCGCGGCGGCTGCGACGGTTCCAATCAAGGATCTCCTCGGCGGCTCTTGGCCGCTCGCGCTGGGGGCTTGGGCCCTGCCCGCCGCGGCTGTTACGACCCTGTGGGCACCGCGGGCGCGGCGCGGCGCCGTCCGCTCAGCCCCGGTCGCCGCACCGGCCGTCGCACTCTGGCGGAACGCCCTGGCTTGGCGGGTCACGCTGTTCATGGGGCTGCAGTCCGCGCTGGCCTACTGCGTTTTCGGCTACATGGCGCCCATCCTGCGGGAGCGCGGCGTTCCCGCCGGGACCGCCGGACTGGTGGTGTCCGCCTCGGTCCTGCTGCAATGCGCGGCCTGCCTGACGGCGCCCGAGTTGGCGGTGCGCGGGCGCGACCAGCGGTGGATCAACGTGGGCTTCTTCGCCCTGGCACTGGCGGGCCTGCTGGGCTGCACCCTGGCGCCGCTCGGCGGCGTGTGGGCCTGGGCCGCGGCCTCCGGTCTCGGCCAGGGCGGGCTGATCGCGCTCGCCATGACGACCATCGTGCTGCGCTCGCCCGACGCCGCCACCGCGGCGCGGCTGTCGGGCATGGCGCAGGGGATCGGCTACACGCTGGCCTCGGGGGGACCGCTGCTCGTGGGCGTGCTGCGGGGCGCCACGGGGTCCTACGCGGCGGCCTCGGGGCTGTTTGCGCTGCTGGCGGGTTTCGGAGCATGGAACGCCTATGGAGCCGGGCGGGCGGAGGTGATCGGGACGGAAGATCACCGTTAGCAGCGCACCGCACGAGGTCTTGGGAACCCGCTCCCTTTCGTCCCACCCCCTTGCCGCACCCCCTCCTCCCCCCTAAGAACAATCAGGGAACAAAGGCGCGGGTATGAGTGGGCTCGACATCACCGAAAAGCTGGCCGTGCTGGCCGACGCCGCGAAATACGACGCGTCCTGCGCCTCGAGCGGATCGGAGAAGCGCGGCAGCAGGGGGGCTGCGGGGGGCATCGGCTCGATCACGGGATCGGGCATCTGCCATTCCTACGCGCCGGACGGGCGCTGCATCTCGCTGCTCAAGCTGCTGCTCACCAATCATTGCGTCTACGATTGCCTGTACTGCGTGAACCGCGTGTCGAGCGACGTGCGGCGCGCCCGCTTCACGCCCGACGAGGTCGTCAAGATCACGCTCGACTTCTACCGACGCAACCTGATCGAGGGCCTGTTCCTGTCCTCGGGCATCATCCGCTCGCCCGACTACACGATGGAGCAGATCGTGCGCGTCGCGCGCTCCCTGCGCGAGGAGCACGGGTTCCGCGGCTACATCCACCTAAAGACCATTCCCGACGCGGACCCCGTCCTGATCGAGCAGGCGGGGCGTTTCGCCGACCGGCTGTCGATCAACATCGAACTGCCCCGCGAGCAAAGCCTCGCCAAGCTCGCCCCGCAGAAGCAGGGCGGCTCCATCCGCCGCGCCATGGGGAGCCTGCGGCTGCGGCTCGAAGAGGCCGCCGACGAGAAGCGCCGCTCCAGGCGCGCGCCAGCCTTCGCGCCCGCCGGGCAGAGCACGCAGATGATCGTGGGCGCCGACGGCGAGAGCGACGCCGACGTGGTGCGCTCCAGCGTGTCGCTCTACAGCGGCTACGCGCTCAAGCGGGTCTACTACTCGGCCTACAGTCCTATTCCCGGATCGAGCCGGGGCCTGCCCGCGCAGAAGCCGCCGCTGCTGCGCGAACACCGGCTGTATCAGGCGGATTGGCTGTACCGGCACTACGAGTTCAGCCTCGACGACATCCTGTCGGCCACGGATGGCGGCATGCTGGACCTGCAGATCGACCCGAAGCTCGCCTGGGCCCTGAAACACCGCGCGCGCTTCCCCGTCGACATCAACACCGCCCCGCGCGAAGCGCTGCTGCGCATTCCCGGGCTCGGGGTGAAGAGCGTCAAGCACATCCTGCGCATCCGACGGCTGACCCGGCTGAGCCTCGCCGACGTGGGCAGGCTGGCGCGGTCCACCAAGGCGTTGAAGCCCTTCGTGGAAGCGTCCGACTGGCACCCGGGCGGCACGCTCGACGCCGCGGCGCTCCCCTCCGTCCTGCGCCCGCCCGCCCAGCAGATGAGCCTGTTTTGACCATCCGCATCGACCTCGACGGCCCGGACGACTTTTCAGGCTGGCGCACCGCCGCCCGCCGTTTGGCGCAGGCGACCGTGGACCCTGTCGACGTCGTCTGGCGAACCGACCGGGACGGGGACCTGTTCGCCACGGACGAGGCCCCGCCCCTACCGGCGGAGCCCGCACGGCAGCTCACCGTGCCGCGCCGCTTCGTCGAGCAGGCCCAGTTCGCGGTCTGTCACGGTGACCCCGAGCGCTTCACCCTGCTCTACCGGCTGCTCTGCCGCGTCCAGGACGAGCCGCGCCTGCTCGACGTCACCACCGACGACGACGTGTTCCGCCTGGAGGTTCTGGCGAAGGCCGTGCGGCGCGACGAGCACAAGATGACGGCCTTCGTACGGTTCAAGGAGGTGCAGGCGGACGACGGTCCGGCCTACGTGGCCTGGTTCGAGCCCGAGCACCACATCGTGCGGCTCACCGCGCCCTTCTTCGCCGACCGCTTCGCGACCATGCGCTGGTCGATCATTACGCCCGAACTCAGCGTCGCCTGGAACCGCGAAGCGCTCGCCTTCGGGCCGGGGGGCGTGAAGACGGACGTGCCCGCCGACGACGCGGGTGACGCGTTATGGCGCACCTACTACGCGAACATTTTCAATCCCGCGCGATTGAAGGTGGACGCGATGAAGCGGGAAATGCCGGTCAAGTACTGGAAGAACCTGCCCGAAAGCCGGCTGATCGCGCCGCTCGTCCGATCCGCCCGAGAAAGGGAGGCCGCCATGGTCAGCCAGCCCCAGGACGAGGCGCCCAAGCGCGCCGCCATCATCACCCGGAGGACGGAGGCGGAGCGCGCCGAGGCCGAACCGGTCGCGACGGATCCGCTCGGGCTCCTGCGCCACGAGTCCAGGGCCTGCACGCGCTGCGACCTGTACCGGCCCGCGACGCAGACCGTGTTCGGCGAGGGCCTGGCCTCGGCCGACCTCGTTTTCGTGGGCGAGCAGCCCGGCGACAAGGAGGACCTGGCCGGCAAGCCCTTCATCGGCCCCGCGGGCGCCATGTTCGACCGCGCCCTCGAGGAGGCCGGCATCGATCGCAAGCGCGCCTACGTCACCAATGCTGTCAAGCATTTCAAATTCGAGCCGCGCGGCAAGCGGCGCATCCACAAGAAGCCCGACGTTGCGGAGATCAACGCCTGCCGCTGGTGGATCGAGCAGGAACTGGGCGTGCTCAAGCCCCGCCTCACCATCGCGCTCGGCGCGACCGCGGTGCGCAGCCTCACGGGCAAGAGCGCGTCGGTGTTGAGCGTGCGCGGGCAGGTGCTGGGCTCACCCTTCGCGGGTCCGGTGTTCGTCACCGTCCACCCGTCCTTCCTGCTGCGCCTGCCCGACGAGGTGTCGAAGGAGGTCGAGTACGGTCGGTTCGTGGCGGACCTGCGCGCCGCGCGGGAGATCGCGGCGCGGGAGCCGGCGGCCGCGGGACGGTGACTTGATCCTCCAACTTTCGCCCCGTCCCATCCTCGTCTAATCAGGAGCCTCACGCCTTCGGGCGCCCTCCACCCGCTCGGAGTCCACCCCGGTGATCCGCGACCAGCTTTCCACCATGCTCAAGGCTTCGATGAAGGCGGGCGACAAGCGCCGGGTCGGCACGGTCCGCTTGATCCAGGCCGCCCTCAAGGACAAGGACATTGAGCTGCGCGGGACAGGCCGGGAAACGGGCGACGAGGACATCGCGGCGGTGCTGCGCAAGATGGTGAAGCAGCGCCAGGACTCGATCGCCATCTACGATCAGGCCGGCCGCGACGAGCTCGCCACCCAGGAGCGCGAGGAACTCGCCATCGTCAACGAGTTCCTTCCCAAGGGCATGACGGACGACGAGGTCCGCGCCGCCATCGACGAGGCCGTCGCGGAAACGGGTGCCGAGGGCCCGAAGGACATGGGCAAGGTCATCGCCGCCATGAAAGCCAAGCACGCGGGCCGCATCGACTTCGGCAAGGCGAGCGGGCTGGTCAAGACGGTGCTGGCTGGCCGGGGTTGACGCTCGCCCCGTCAGGATGAATGTCTTCCCGGCCTCCGAGCCCATGTGCGCTAACTTAGACGACCTGCGCTGATCAACCCTCATCGGATCCCGGTTCGTCATCGCGAGCGAAGCGCGGCGACCCAGCCGGTTCGTCCAAGCGCAAACGTCGGCCCGTGAGCACGGCCCCCCTGGGTTGCTTCGCTTCGCTCGCAAGGACGGCGTCTATAAACAGGGTCCGCTCGGGGCAAATCGGTATAAGTTAGCGCCTATGGGCTCGTGGCCGGGACGACACTTGGGGTCCAAGCGTCTCGAACGTGCATGACTTCGCTCGCCCGCTCCGGCAACTATCGGCGCCCCGCGATTTGGTCTAGCACTGAAACCATGACCATCACCGTCCACCAGGGCGACCTGCCCACCGACCGCTCCTACGGAACCAGCGTCGCGATCGACACGGAAACCCTCGGCCTCAACCCGCACCGCGACCGTTTGTGCGTCGTGCAGCTTTCGGGTTGCGACGGCGACGCGGACGTGGTGCGGATCGCCCGTGGGCCGACGGAAGC
>CAXTFJ010000150.1:0-10778 GCA_964243405.1 uncultured Lichenihabitans sp.
TCAGCAGGTCCTCGGCACGCTGGTTCATCGGGAACAGCACGATCTCGCGCAGGTTGTCCTCACCCGCGAGCAGCATGACGATGCGATCGATGCCAGGCGCGATGCCGCCGTGCGGCGGCGCCCCGTACTGGAAGGCACGGTACATGCCGCCGAACCGGTCGAGCAGCACCTGCTCGTCGTAGCCAGCGATCGCGAAAGCCTCGCGCATCACGTCGGGCTGGTGGTTGCGGATGGCGCCCGACGACAGCTCCACACCGTTGCACACGATGTCGTACTGGTAGGCCAGGATGTCGAGCGGGTCCTTGGTGCGCAGCGCCTCGAGCCCGCCCTGCGGCATCGAGAAGGGGTTGTGCGAGAAGTCGATCTTCTTGTCGTCCTCGTTGTACTCGTACATCGGGAAGTCGACGATCCAGCAGAGCTCGAACACGTCCTTCTTGAGCAGGTCGAGGTCGTTGCCGAGCCGGATGCGCGCCTGGCCCGCGAGCCTCGCCGCCTTGGCCTCCTTGTCGCAGGCGAAGAAGACGGCGTCGCCCGCCTTGGCGCCCACTTTCGCGGCGATGCGGGCCTGGACCGCGGTGGGAATGAACTTGGCGATCGGCCCGCGCCCCGCGAGCACCCCGCCCTCCTCCTCGAAGATGATGTAGCCCAGGCCCGGCGCGCCCTCGCCCCGCGCCCAGTCGTTGAGCTTGTCGAAGAAGGAGCGCGGCTGCGCGGCGGCCCCCGTGGCGGGGATGGCCCGCACCACGCCGCCGGAGGCGATAACCGCCTTGAACGCCTTGAAGCTCACGTCGGGGTGGTTGAACTCTTCCGTGACGTCGGCGATCACCAGCGGGTTGCGCAGGTCCGGCTTGTCGACGCCGTATTTCAGCATGGCGTCGCGATAGGCGATCATCGGAAATTTCTGGGTCACGGCCTGCCCGCCGCCGAACTCCTCGAAGACGCCGCGCAGCACCGGCTCCACGGCGGCGAACACGTCCTCCTGGGTCACGAAGCTCATTTCCACGTCGAGCTGATAGAACTCGCCCGGGCTGCGGTCGGCGCGCGCGTCCTCGTCGCGGAAGCAGGGCGCGATCTGGAAGTAGCGGTCGAATCCTGCCACCATGATGAGCTGCTTGAACTGCTGCGGCGCCTGGGGCAGCGCGTAGAACTTGCCGGGGTGGACGCGCGACGGCACGAGGTAGTCGCGCGCGCCCTCGGGCGAGGAGGCCGTCAGGATCGGGGTCTGGAACTCGAAGAAGCCCTGCCCCTTCATGCGGGCGCGGATGGAGTCGATGACCCGGCCGCGCAGCATGATGTTGGCGTGCAGCCGCTCCCGCCGAAGATCGAGGAAGCGGTATTTTAAACGGGTCTCCTCCGGATATTCCTGGTCGGTCGCCACCGGCAGCGGCAGCTCCAGCGAGGGACCCAGCACCTCGACGGCCTTGACGTAGACCTCGACCTGGCCCGTCGGCATGTCGGCGTTCTCGGTTCCCGCCGGGCGGGCGCGGACCGTGCCATCGATCCGCACCACCCACTCGGAGCGGAACGCCTCGATGTCCTTGAAGGCGGGCGAGTCGGGGTCCGCGACGCACTGGGTGATCCCGTAATGGTCGCGCAGGTCGATGAACAGGACGCCGCCGTGGTCGCGGATGCGATTGCACCATCCGGACAGCCGCACATCCTGCCCGGCATCGGCCTCGGTCAGGGCGCCGCAGGTGTGAGAGCGGTAACGGTGCATCGATCGGGACTCGCAGGGTGTGCGGGAGGAGGCCCCGGGCGATCCAAGCGGGCCCGGGCGGCGGCGGACCACGCCACGCGAGGTCCGCGATGTCAAGAAACCCGGACGGGGCCGCGCCCGCGCTTCTCGCGTGGCGCAAGCGAATGTTTTGGGGCATAAGCACGCGTTCGACCGATTAACACTGCTTAACAAAGCGCCCGGCCGTTCCCGTGTCGCGTGGTCGTTCTGGCCGGTGATCCGGGCCGGCCGATCCGGACCGCCTCATGACCGTTGTGACGACCACCGCCGATCTCGCCCAAGCCTGCCAGCGCCTGTCGTCCCATCCGTTCGTGACGGTCGACACGGAATTCCTGCGCGAAACCACGTTCTGGCCGAAGGTCTGCGTGATCCAGCTCGCCTCCGACGACGAGGCGCTGGCCATCGACGCCCTGGCGCCCGACCTGGACCTGAGGCCTTTCTTCGACCTCATGCGCGACGCCGCCGTCGTCAAGGTGTTCCATGCCGCGCGGCAGGATCTGGAGATCATCTGGAAGAGCGCGGGCCTGATCCCGTCGCCGATCTTCGATACGCAGGTGGCCGCGATGGTGTGCGGCTTCGGCGACCAGGTGTCCTACGGCGAACTCGTGCAGACGGTCTGCAAGATCTCGCTCGACAAGTCGTCCCGCTTTACCGACTGGGCCCGCCGGCCACTGTCCGACGCCCAGGTGACCTACGCGATCGCCGACGTCACCCACCTGCGCACGATCTATCGCACCCTGAAGGCGCAACTCGAGCGCACGGGCCGGATCGCCTGGCTCGACGACGAGATGCGGACGCTGACCTCGCCCGCCACCTACGAGCAGCATCCGGAGAACGCCTGGGAGCGTTTCCGCGGGCGCGTGCGCCGGCCGCGCGACCTCGGCGTCCTGATGGAACTGGCGCGCTGGCGCGAGGAGGAGGCGCAGTCGCGCGACGTGCCGCGCTCGCGTGTGCTCAAGGACGACGCGCTGATCGAGGTGGCGCTCGCGGCGCCCCGGACCGCCGACGCGCTGGGTGAACTCCGGGCCGTGCCGCGCGGCATGGACCGGTCGCGCGCCGGCTTCGACATCGTGGCGGCGGTCGAGCGCGGCCTGGCGCGCGATCCCAAGACGCTGCCCAAGATCGAGCGCGACCGGCGCGGCGGCTCGACCTGCGCCGCGACCGTCGAACTGCTGAAGGTGCTGCTTCGCCAGGTGGCCGAGGGGCACGGCGTCGCGGCCAAGATGGTGGCGACGGTCGAGGACCTCGAAGCCATCGCGCAGGACGATCGCGCCGACGTCGCGGCCCTGCGGGGCTGGCGGCGGGACATGTTCGGAGCCCGGGCCCTGGAACTCAAGCAGGGCCGGCTGGCCCTGACGGTGGAGAACGGCAAGGTCGTGGCCCTGGAATGGCAGGACGGCGTGCGCGACGAGGCCTGAGGCCGGATGTCAGGCTCCCTTGATCTCCGGTTCGCGGTTCAAGAGGCGGGCGAGCTGACGAAAGCGGTTCTGCAGCCGGGCGCTCGCCAGCGCCGCGGTTCCGGCCGGCAGGTCCAGCACCAGCCTCGACCGGATGCAGCGCAGCGGGATGGTGGCGAGCACGCCTCCCGTCGCGGCGGAGAGCTGGAACGCGACCCGCATGATCCCGGCGATGAGCTTGGCGCGATCGGCAGCCGGCACGCCCACGAGGTCGCGCAGCTTCGAGGGTGAATCCCGATCCAGCCCCTCGTAGCGGTAGTTGATCGTTAGCGCCAGAAAAGCTCGGTCCGCGTGGTCGACGCCCACGAAAGCGGCGTTGGCGATCGTGTTGAGCGCTTCCGCGCTCCGGTAATCCGGATGCGCGCGCCACGAGACATCCGACAGGAGGCAGGCCGCGTGCCGCATCCGCCGCTGGTCCACGGTCTCCTCCACCGCGGCCGACTCGAACAGCGCGTCGCTCCAGGCCCTGAGGTCCTCGCCGTGGCCGGGGCTGCGGGACCGGAGCACGTTGAGCTGCGAGGCCGCGAGCAGCAGCGGGTCGGCGGCGCGCTCGGCGGCGGACAACCTCTCGTAGAGCACGCCCTCGCGTACCCCGAGCGTTGAGATCACGATGTCCTTAGGCCTGCCTTGGCGGATGACCTCTTCGAGGATCACCGCCCCGTAGGCGAGCAGCGGCCGCCGCGCGCCCGCCACGGAGGCGAGCGAGGCCGCGACCTCGCCCGAGGCGTTCTCCACCAGGTCGCCGAACACCTCCGGGTCCTGGGACGGGATCACGTAACCCTGCATGACGGCGAGCGGGTACTGGCGCCGCGTCATGTGCAGCTTGGCGAGCGCGCGGAAGGTGCCGCCGACCGCGTAGAAGCTGCGACCCTTGAGGGCCTTCAACGGCAGGGCATCGACGAACGCCTCCCGCACGATCCGGACGGCACGCTTGGGCGATTCCTTGGACAGGTCGCTGAGCGCCAGGCCGCCGATCTTGAGCGACACGCCCGAGCCGATCGCGAGGCCCCGAACGTCGACCAGTTCGAGCGAGCCGCCCCCGAGGTCGCCCACGATCCCGTCGGGGGCGAAAAAGCCGGAGATCACGCCCTTGGCCGAAAGCTCGGCCTCGCGCAGTCCGCCGATCAGCGCGATATCGGTGCCGATCGCCTCGCGCGCCTGCTTCAGGAACTCCGGGCCGTTGCTCGCGTCCCGGGTGGCCGCAGTCGCGAGCACCTGGACGTCCGTGATGCCCATGTTGCGGCAGAGCGCGCGGAAGCACCGAAGCGCGCCCAGCGCCTTCTCCATCGCGTCGGGGGCCAGCAGGCCGGTGGTCGCGACCCCGCGCCCCAGGCCGCACAGGACCTTCTCGTTGAACAGCGGCGTCAGCGCGCGCGACAGGCACTCGTAGGCGACCAGGCGCACCGAATTGGAGCCGATGTCGACGATGGCGACCGGAGCGGTGGCGAGGCGACCGGGCGCGGTCTGATCAACAAGCATGGCGCAACCCTCGTCGCGATCCGGCGCGGAGCCGCCCCAAAACACCGAACCCGCTTCCCGGCCGGAAGGTTCTGTGCAGCCCCGGTCTCACTGTCGTTCGAGGCGGCGCAGCAGCGTCTTGGGGCTCGATTCCTTCAAGGATTTGCCGCGGCCCGACAGGCTCGGGTTGGTCATGAAGTAATTGTGGGCGTTGAACGGCTCCTCCCCCTTGGCGGGTTCGATGCGGCGGCTGTTGCCGTCGGGCAGCACGCGGTAGCTCTGCTGGTTGTCGATCAGGTTGGCGATCATGATCTGGTTGAGCACCTGGTCGTGCACGGTCGGGTTGAGGATCGGCAGCAGGGCTTCCACGCGCCGGTCGAGGTTGCGGGGCATCAGGTCGGCCGACGAGATGTAGACGGCGGCTTTCGGGCTCGGCAAGCCGTTTCCCCCGCCGAAGGCGTAGACGCGGGCGTGCTCCAGGAAGCGGCCGATGATCGACTTGACCCTGATGCGCTCCGACAGCCCGGGGACGCCCGGCCGCAGGCAGCAGATGCCGCGCACCACGAGGTCGACCTGCACGCCGGCCGCGCTCGCGGCGTAGAGCGCGTCGATGATCTCGGGATCGACCAGCGCGTTGCACTTGCACCAGATCGCGCCGGGCTTGCCCGCGCGGGCGAAGTCCGCTTCCGCCGCGATGTGGTCGAGCAGCCGCCGCTTGAGCGTGAAGGGCGACACGGCCATCTCCTTGAGACCGGCCGGCTCGGCGTAGCCCGTGATGAAGTTGAAGATGCCCGACACGTCGCGGCCGATCACAGGGTCGGCCGTGAAGAAGGAGATGTCGGTATAGATGCGCGCGGTCTGCGGGTGGTAATTGCCGGTGCCGACGTGGCAGTAGGTGACGAGGTTGCCGCCCTCGCGCCGCACCACCATCGAGAGCTTGGCGTGGGTCTTGAGCTCGATGAAGCCGAACACGACCTGCACGCCCGCGCGCTCCAGGTCGCGCGCCCAGCGGATGTTGGCCTCCTCGTCGAAGCGCGCCTTGAGCTCCACCAGCGCGGTCACCGATTTGCCCGCCTCCGCGGCCTCGATCAGGGCGCGCACGATGGGGCTGTCCTTGGATGTGCGGTAGAGCGTCTGCTTGATGGCCGCGACATTCGGGTCGCGGGCCGCCTGCGTGAGGAACTGCACCACCACGTCGAAGGACTCGTAGGGGTGGTGGACGACGAGGTCCTTGGCGCGGATCGCCGCGAAGCAGTCGCCGGCATTGTCGCGCACGCGCTCGGGGAAGCGGACGTGGTAGGGCGTGAACTTGAGCTCGGGCCGGTCCACCGCCACCAGTTCGGCGAGGTCGTTCAGCGCGATCATGCCGTTGACCGCGTAGCCGATGTCCGAGGAGATATCGAGTTCCTCGGCCACCATCAGCCGCAGGCCTTCCGGCATGGCGGCGTCGAGTTCGATGCGGATCACCGAGCCGCGGCGGCGACGCTTCAGCGCGGACTCGAAGAACAGGACGAGGTCTTCCGCTTCCTCCTCGATCTCGAGGTCGCTGTCGCGAATGACCCGGAACAACCCCTGCCCCACGACCGTGTAGCCGGGGAACAGCCGTCCGATATGCAGCGCGATGAGGTTCTCGACCGTGAGCACGCGGACGATGCCCGGCGCAAAATGGTCGGGCAGGCGGACGAAGCGGTCGATGCGGGCGGGCAGGCGGACCAGGGCGTGGAGGCGGCGGGCGTCGACCGCGTGGTCGAGTTCCAGCGCGAGCGTGAAGCCGAGGTTGGGAATGAACGGGAAGGGGTGCGCCGGGTCGATGGCGAGCGGGGTGAGGATCGGAAAGACGCTCTGCTCGAAGGTGGTGCGCGCCCACTCGCGCTCCGCGTCGGTGAGGTCGCCCGGCTCGACGATGACGAGGCCCGCGGCCTGCAGTTCGAGCCGCAGGTCGATCCACAGCCGCTGCTGCTCGCCCGCGAGGTCGGCCACACCCGCGGAGATCTTCGCGAGCTGATCGGCGGGGGTCAGGCCGTCCTCCGACAGGCTGGTGACGCCCGACTTGACCTGCCCGTGCAGGCCCGCGACCCGCACCATGAAGAACTCGTCCAGGTTGTTGGCCGAGATCGAGAGGAAGCGCAGCCGCTCCAGCAGCGGATGGTTGCGGTTCACGGATTCCTGCAGCACCCGGCGATTGAACTCGAGCCAGGACAGCTCGCGGTTGATGAACCGCTTGGGCGATCGCGCGAGGGCCTCGGCGGGAGGGGCGTTGGCCTGCTGCTTGGCGGTGGGGTCGAGAATTTCCGCGACGTCGTCCATGGCGGACCGGGCCTCCTTGGTGGTCGCGAACCGCGGTCGTCCGCTACCACGCCGCTTCGGATGCGGGGCGGCGGGGACCGGGACCTGCGCGTGGACGCGGGCACGACCGGGATCGCGATGTTCTGCCATGGCCTTGCGCAAACTTTCGTGACGACCCGATGACTTCGCGTCGGTGCGCGCTTCCCGTCAATCGCTTTCGCGGCGCAAAGCTTCCAGGACCTTGATCGTCATGGGACGGGTGACGCGCCGGTTGAGGGCGAGGGCTGTCCGGTCGATCACGTCGACGGCGGCCCGTGCCGCGCCGAGCGAGCGGTCGAGATGGTGGACGAGGGTGCCCACCACGCTCTCGTCCACGAGAAGCTGGCGGTCGGCGAACAGTTTGACGAGCACGGCCCGCACCAGCGCGTCATCGGGCGCCTCGATCGTCACCGCCGGGGCCAGCCGGAGGCGGGACAGGAGGTCCGGGGTGCGCAGGCCCCAGCCCGACGGCCCGGTGCGCGCCGTCAGCAGCACGGAGGCGGGCCCGTCGCGGACGAGGTTGAGCAGGTGGAACAGCGTCGGTTCCGCGTCCAGCCGATCGGCTTCCTCGATCAGCAGGGGCCGGCCGAGCAAGGCCCGGGCGTCGGCGCCCGCGAGGTCCCCGGCCCGGATCGATCGCGCCTCGGCCCGGGCGGCCCAGATCGCGGCGAGGTGGCTCTTGCCCGCGCCCTCGGGGCCGAGCAGGAGCAGCACGCGGTCGGGCCAGTCGGGCCAGCGGTCGAGCAGGTGGACGGCCGCGGCATTGGACGGCGCGACCAGGAAGTCGTCGCGGCCGAAACGGGGGGGCAGTGCCAGATCGAAGGGCAGCTGCTCCATCAGGCGTCGCGGCGCAGCGGCGGCCGGGGCAGCGCCACGATCCCCTCCTCCGGGTCACCGATGTAGAGCGGGCTTTCCAGGTATTTGTGCAGAGCGAAGCGCGCCACCACGCCCGTGGCAGCCGCGAGCGGCACCGCCACGATCAGCCCCGTGAAGCCGAACAGGGTGCCGAAGGCCAACAGCGCGAACATGATCCAGACGGGGTGCAAGCCGACCGACGCTCCCACGAGATTGGGAGCCAGGATGTTGCCTTCCAGGAACTGGCCGCTCACCACCACGCCCACCGTCATGGCGACGAGCACCCAGTCGGGCCAGCTCTGCACCAGCGCCACGGCGGTGGCGAACAGCAGCACCGCGAAGGACCCCACGTAGGGGATGAAACTCAGGAACCCGCCCGTGAGCCCGATCAGGAACCCGTAGTTCAGCCCCACCGCGGTCAGGCCCAGCCCGTACCAGAGCCCGAGGAAGAGGCAGACCAGCGACTGCCCGCGCGCGAAGCCCGCGAAGGCGCGGTCGATGTCGCGCGCGATGCCGCGCACCTCGTCGCGATGGTGGAGCGGGACCCAGCCGTCCACGGTGGCCACCATCCGCTTCCAGTCGAGCAGGATGTAGAAGGCCACCACCGGCGTCACCAGCAGCAGGGACGCGAGGTTGAACAGCGCCGTCCCGCCCGACCACAGCGATCTCAGCACGCCGAGCAGGTAGGTGGAGGCCTGCCCCACCACGGAGCCGATCGTGTTCTGCACGTCGGCGGGTGACAGGCCGTTGGTCAGGCCGAGCCGCCGGACGGTCTCGCCACCGTAGGCCTGGATGAAGCGGTTGCCCTGGTCGGTGACGAGCTGCTGCAGCTTCACCGCCAGACCGGGCAGGTTCTCGATCAGGGCCGCGAACTGGTGGGCGAGCACCGGGACCAGCAGGATGAGGACCAGGATGAGGACGAAGAGGAAGAGCGCGAGCAGGATGAGGGTCGCGCCGAAGCGGCTCAGGCCGAGCCGCTGCAGCCGCGTCGCCAGCGGGTCGAGCAGGTAGCCCAGGGTCAGGCCGGCCGTGAAGGGCAGCATCACGCCCTGAAGCCGCACCAGCACGTAGATCAGGAGCCCGAGCAGGGCGAACCAAATCAGGATCTGCCGCTGCAACGTCATCGGTCGCCCGTCCCGCCCCAGCCCCTCGCACCCCCGCGAGATAGGCACCCGTCCGCGACCCCGTCAATGCTTGGCTTGGCGCCGCTTGCACGGTTGCTCCGAGCGGCTACAACCTGGGCCGGTGCCCCGCGAAGGATGCCGATGTCCCCCACGCCGCAGAACGGATTGACCTATGCCGACGCCGGCGTCGACATCGACGCGGGAAATGCGCTGGTCGAGCTGATCAAGCCCGCCGTGCGCGGGACGCGGCGGCCCGGGGCGGACGGCGAGATCGGCGGCTTCGGGGGGCTGTTCGACCTCAAGGCCGCGGGCTTCACCGACCCCATCCTGGTGGCCGCCAACGACGGCGTCGGCACCAAGGTGAAGATCGCGGTGGAAAGCGGCCTGCACGGCACGATCGGCATCGACCTCGTCGCCATGTGCGTGAACGACCTGGTGGTCCAGGGCGCCGAGCCGCTGTTCTTCCTCGACTATTACGCGACCGGCACGCTCGACCCGCGCGCGGCCGCGACCGTGGTCGAGGGGATCGCGGCCGGCTGCCGGCAGGCAGGCTGCGCGCTGCTGGGCGGCGAGACCGCCGAGATGCCCGGCCTGTACGCGGGCCGCGACTACGACCTCGCGGGCTTCGCGGTGGGGGCCGCCGAGCGCGGCCGGCTGCTGCCGCGCCCCGGGATCGAGCCCGGCGACGCGGTGCTGGGACTGCCCTCCTCCGGGCTGCATTCCAACGGCTTCTCGCTGGTCCGGCGCATCGTGGCGGGCACGGGGTTGGGCTGGTCGGAGCCGGCGCCCTTCGCGCCCGACCGGACGCTCGCCGAAGCGCTGCTGGAACCCACCCGGATCTACGTCAAGCCGGTGCTCGACGTGCTGCGGCGCACGACGGGCGTCCTTTCGCTGGCCCACGTGACGGGCGGGGGATTCCCCGACAACCTGCCGCGCGCCCTCCCGGACGGATTGGGGATCGACCTCGACGCGAGCGCCTGGATGCAGCCGTCCGTGTTCGGCTGGCTGGCCAGGGTCGGCGGCATGTCCCAGCCCGAGATGCTGCGCACCTTCAATTGCGGGATCGGCATGGTGGCGGTGGTGAGCCACGCCCTGCTGGACGAAGTCCTCGCCGCCTTCGCGGAAGCCGGAGAGGCCGCGGTGCGGATCGGCGAGGTCGTGGCCGCGACCGGACCCGAGCGCGTCACGGTGCGCGGGACGCTCGCGCTTCGATGACGGCCCGCCTGCGCACCGCCGTCCTGATCTCGGGGCGCGGGTCGAACATGCGGGCGCTGGTGGCCGACTCCCAGGCGCCCGACCACCCGGCCGAGATCGTGCTCGTCGCCGCCAACGATCCCGCCTGCGAGGGGCTGCGCTGGGCGCAGGAGCAGGGGGTCGCCGTCGCGGGCCTGGATCACCGCATCCACGGGTCGCGCGAGGATTTCGAGCGCTCGTTGCAGCGGGTCCTGGAGATCCACCGCATCGAGTTCGTCTGCCTGGCGGGGTTCATGCGCCTGCTCACGCCCTGGTTCGTGGGCCAGTGGGCGGGACGCCTCATCAACGTCCATCCGGCGCTGCTGCCCAGCTACCGCGGGCTGCACACCCACGCCCGCGCGCTGGCCGACGGCGTCAAGATCCACGGCTGCACCGTCCACCACGTGGTGCCGGAGGTGGACGCCGGGCCGATCATCGCCCAGGCGGCCGTCCCCGTGCTGGACGGCGACACGGCCGAGACGCTCGGCGCCCGCGTGCTGGCCCAGGAGCATCGTCTCTACCCGCATGCGCTGCGGCTCGTCGCGGGCGGCCGGCTCACCGGGGTGCGGGTCAGCGTCACCAACCAGCCGG
>CAXTFJ010000151.1:0-10381 GCA_964243405.1 uncultured Lichenihabitans sp.
CTCGCGAGCGTGGCGACCGACGCGGCGCGCGCGAAACCGCAGGCCAGGCGCCTGGCCGCGATGGCGGCGGACGGCTTCGGGCGCGCCCTGCGCCCCGTCCACGCGGCGCTCGACGGCGACCTGGTGTTCGCGGCCGCGACGGGCCGCCACCCCGACACGCCGACGCCGCGCGACCTCGTCGAGCTCGGCACGCTGGCGGCCGACTGCGTCGCGCGGGCGATCGCGCGCGGCGTCTTCCTTGCGACCGCCCTGCCCTTCCCGGGCGCCCTGCCGAGTTGGCACGACAGCTTCGGGCGTTCTCCGGGCTAGTGGCGCTCCCACAAGGCTGCAACCACGTCCGCGGTAAGGACGATGCGCGCGAACTCGCGGTGCAGGTTGGTCATAGGTCCGGCTTGGTCCTGCCCGGCAACGGGCCTATGGTTGCCGCCTCTAACGAGGGTCGCCTCCATGACCGCAGAGCAACCGCGCCGTCCACGTGACGGGATCACGCCCTTCCTCACGATCGCGGACGGCCGCGCCCGCGAGGCCGTCGATTTCTACGCGAAAGCCTTCGGGGCCGAGGTCACGGAAACGCATCCCACGCCGGACGGCAGCAAGCTCATGCAGGCGGGGCTGTTCCTCAACGGTGGCTTCGTGATGCTCAGCGACGATTTCCCGGAGTTCAGGGGCGGCCAGGCCGCCCCGCCTCCCGCAGCCGTGATCATGCACCTCCAGGTCGCCGACGCCGACCGGACCTGGGAGCGCGCCCTCGCGGCGGGCGCGACCGTGGCGATGCCGCTGGGCGATCAGTTCTGGGGGGACCGCTACGGGCAGCTCACCGATCCTTTCGGCCACCGCTGGTCCATCGGCGGCCCTATCCCCAAGGGGGCGGCGTGAAGCTCCACCTCGAACGCGTGCCGTCGCCGGTCGGCACGCTGCTGCTCGCCACCGACGGACACGCGTTGCGCGCGCTCGACTTCCACGACTATGTGCCGCGCATGCGGAGCCTGCTCGAGGCCCATTACGGGCCCGTCGACCTGGTGGAGACCGGCGTCGGCTCGCTCGGCGCCAGGCTGCAGGCCTATTTCGAGGGCGACGCGGGCGCGCTCGACGGCATCACTGTCGCGACCGGAGGCACACCCTTCCAGCGCGACGTGTGGGCAGCCCTGCGGACGATCCCGTTCGGGGCGATGCTGAGCTACGGCGCGCTCGCCGCCCAGCTCGGGCGGCCGGGCGCCAGCCGGGCCGTGGGCCTCGCCAACGGCCGCAACCCGATCGCCATCGTGGTGCCCTGCCACCGCGTGATCGGCGCTGACGGCAGCCTCACCGGCTTCGGCGGCGGGATCGAACGAAAGCGCTGGCTGCTCGCCCACGAGGCGCGGCACGCGGGCGCGGCCCCTGCACTCTTCCCCCTCGAGCCCGCTCGGAGCCTGCCCCAAAAGCCTGAGATCGCGCGAGTCGCCTGACGCCGAACCGGAGAGTGGCCGGCGTGACGGAGACCAGCAGGATGGCGGAGAGGTCCTCGAAACGTGAGGCTCGACGTCGTTTCAGCCGAACCACGGGTGGGTCAGCGGGCTTCCAGGCGCAAGCCTGACAGGAGGGCGCGCAGGCTCGCGATCGCCTTCATGGAGGCCGCGCGGGGATCGCTCGCGCTCGCGATCCAGAGCGAGGCGTTCAGACACGCGCCGTTGACGAGGTGGGCCGTGGCCTCCGCGTCCACCGGCTTCATCACCTTCTGGTCGACCAGCGCGTCGATGCTACGCTTCGTGCTGGCCAGGCAGGCGCTTTGACTGGCCCAGCGCGACGGATCGCCGAGAACGGCTGGGCCGTCGAGCAGAACGATGCGGCGGACCTCCGGCTCCAGCGCCAGCTCGACCCAGGCAACGCTCTCCTCCACGAAACCGTCCCAAAGCGTCGCCGCCTGTTGCACGACAGCCTGCAGGCGCGCCGACGACTCGGCGTCGATCTGGGCGATTACCGCGACCAGGAGGCCCTTCTTGCCGCCGAAATGGTGGTACAGCGCCCCGCGCGTCAGGTCGGCATCCGCGGTGAGATCCTCCAGGGCGGTTGCAGCGAAGCCTTTAGCGGCGAAGGCCCTGCGACCGGCATCGATGAGCTTGCCGCGCGTCTTCGCGATCATGTCCGAACGCTTTTGCCGTTCCATCACCGATTTCCCAAAGCCGCCGACGCATTGACATACGCAATGTATGTCAATAGCTAGATGACATGCGCTGTGTATGTGAATGCAGTGCCGATCACAGTGACAGGAGAGTGGGATGACCCCAGCGCGAAGCCAACAGGTCGTCCTGGCCGCCGTCCCGGACGGAGATCTCCGCCCGGCCGATTTGCGCGTGGAGGAGGTCGAGGTACCCGAGCCCGGCGACCGTCAGATCCTGCTTGAGACGATCTATCTCTCGATCGATCCCTACATGCGCTGGTGGATGCGGCGGGAGAAGTTCTACAACGAGCCGATCGGGATCGGTCAGGTGATCGTGGGCGGCACCGTGTCCCGCGTGCGGCAGTCGCGGCATCCGGACTGGCAGGAGGGCGATTGGGTTCTGGCCGCCTCGGGCTGGCGGCGCTTCGCCGTGTCGGACGGAAGCGACCTGCGGCGGATCGATCCGAACCTCGCGCCGCCCTCGACCGCACTGGGCGTCTTGGGAATGCCGGGCTTCACGGCCTATGCCGGCTTGCGCAACATCGGCCAACCGAAGCCCGGCGAGACGGTGGTGGTCGCGGCGGCGAGTGGCGCGGTGGGCTCGGCCGTCGGTCAGATCGCGCGCATCCAGGGCGCTCGCGCCGTTGGCATCACGACGGGGCCGGACAAGCTCTCCTACGTGAGGGACGGATTGGGCTTCGACGCCGTCGCCGATCACAGGGCGCCGGACTTCGCCGAACAGCTCGCCGAAGCCTGCCCACGAGGGATCGACGTCTACTTCGAGCTTGTGGGCGGCCGCACCTGGAACGTGGTCCTCCCTTTGCTGAACACCTCCGCGCGTGTTCCCGTCTGCGGCTTGATCTCGCAGTACGAGGCCCGCACCGACGGCGAAATGAACACCGATCATCGTTCCGGTACGATGGCGCAGGTCATGGGCAAGAGCCTGACGTTGCGCGGCTTCATCCAAACCGAGTTCGCCGAAGCGCAGTCTTCCGATTTCCTGCGAGAAGCCCGGCAGTGGATCGCCGAAGGACGGCTCCGTTACCGCGAAGACATCGTGTACGGCCTCGACAAGGCACCGGGCGCCTTGATCGCTGTCCTGAAAGGACAGAACTTCGGCAAGATGCTGGTGCAGGTCGGAGACCCGTAACAGGGCCGAGACCCGGCAACCTGCGAGGCCTGTCGGCAAGTCTAGCCAAAATGTGCTGCTATCTTTCGCTTGCGCAAGACCTCTTCCTTTGGGTCAGGTTCTCAGTTGAAGCGCTCGGCCGCGTAGGGCGCGGGATCGGTGAAGGGCTGCTCGCCCGTCATCATCTCGGCCAGCAGCCGCCCCGTCGCGGGCCCGAGCGTCAGCCCGTGGTGCTGGTGGCCGAAGTCGAACCACAGGCCCGGATCGCGCGCGGCGGGGCCCAGCACCGGCAGCATGTCGGGCAGGCAGGGCCGATTGCCCATCCAGGGCTTCTCCTCGATGCCCTCCGCGAGGGGGAACAAGTCGCGCGCCTTGGGCTCGGCGCGCGCGAGCTGGACGGGGGTGGGCGGTGCGTCCCGCCGCGCGAACTCGGCGCCCGTGGTGAGCCGGATGCCGCGCGCCATCGGGGCCAGCAGGTAGCCGCCGTCGACGTCGAGCACCGGACGGTTCAGCACCGCGTTGCCGCGCGGGCGGAAGTGGCGGTGGTAGCCGCGCTTGATGCCGAGCGGGATCGGGTAGCCGAGCGGCTTGAACACCTGGTCGGACCACGGGCCCAGCGCCACCACGACCTCGCGCGCCACGAGCGGCCCGTCATCGGTCTCGACCTGCCATCCCCCGCCGGTCTGCGCGAGGCGACGGGCGTCGCCGCGCAAGAAACGCCCTCCCTGCGTTTCGAACAGGGCCGCGTAGGCGCGCACCAGCCCGCCGGGGTCCGAGATCGCGCCCGGGTCCTTGAAATGCAGCGCGCCCGCGAGGCCCGCGCCGAGGTTCGGCTCGCGCTCGGCGAGCGCGGCCGGGTCCAGCACGTCGACCGACAGCCCGTAGGGGCGCAGCGTCTCGGCCTCGGCCCGTCCTTTGGCGAAGCTCGCCTCGGCGCGGAACGCCTTGATCCAGCCGACCTTGCGCAGGAAATGCCCGGCGCCCGCGGCTTCCATCAGGTCCTCGTGCTCGACGAGCGAGCGTTCGATCAGCGGCCGGGCCGCCGCGGCCGTCCGGGCGATGTTGGCGGGCGAGGACTGGGCGAAGTAGCGGGCCAGCCAGGGCAGCACGCTCGGCAGCGCGGACAGGTGGTAATGGGCGTCGGTCGAGCGATTGCGGGCGTAGCGCAGCAGCGCGCCGAGTTCGCGCGGGAAGCTGTAGGGAAACATCGAGGCGCGCTCGATCAGCCCCGCGTTGCCGTAGCTCGTCTCGTCGCCCGCACTCGCGCGGCGATCGATCAGCACCGTGTCGCGCCCCCGCCGCTGCAGGTGCAGCGCGGCCGAAACCCCCACGATGCCCGCCCCGAGCACCGCGACATCCGCCTTCAACACCATAATGGAAGTCTTCCCTTGTCGCGCCCCGACCGCGATCCTGCAACGCCCACGCCAACGCGCGGATAGCCCCATCGGGTCACGCGGCGAGCGTCGCCAGGATCGCGCGGCGGATGCCCGCCTGCCGGTTGTCGTCCCACACTTTCGCGCCCGTGAGGTCGGTGACGTAGAACGAATCCACGACTTTCTCGCCGAAGGTCGCGACCTGCGCCGAGGCGATGTTGAGGTTGAGGCGGGCGATCGCCTGCGTGAGGTCGTAGAGCAGCGCCGGGCGGTCCATGCCGCTCACCTCCAGCAGCGTGTGACGATTGGAAGCGCGGTTGTCGATGACGACCTCCGGCTCGATCGGGAAGGTGGTGTCGCGGCCCTTGGGCACGCCGCCCTTGGCCGCCACCACGCTGCTCAGGCGGATCTCGCCGCGCAGCGCGCGCTCGATGGTGTTGACGATGCGCCGGGCGCGCCGGTCCTCGTCCTCGTCCTGGTCGAAGGCGCGCGACACGGAGAACGTGTCGAGCGCCAGCCCGTCCACCGTGGTGAAGACCTGCGCGTCGACGATGTCGGCGCCCGCGGCCGCGCAGGCGCCCGCCATGACGGACAGGAGCCGCGGGTGGTCGGGGGTCACCAGCAGCAGTTCGGTCACGGCCCGGAAGGCGTCCGTCCTGATATCGGTCACGAGCGGCAGCATGTCGTGGCCGATGGAGCGCAAGACCGCGGCGTGGCGCAGCTTCGCGGGCAGGTCCACCCTGAGCCAGTACGGGGGGTAGTGGCGGCCCACGTAGTCGTCGAGTTCGGCGTCCGACCAGTCGGGCAGCGCGGCGCGGAGCTCCCGGTGCGCGGCGCTCAGCCGCTCGGCCCAGGCCACGGGCCGGGCTTCGCCCGTGATGAGCCGCTCGGTCTCGTGGTAGAGCGTGCGCAGGAGCTGGCCCTTCCAGCCGTTCCACACGCCCGGCCCCACCGCCTTGATGTCGCAGATGGTGAGCACGAACAGGCAGCGGAGCCGCTCGGGCGTCTGCACCACGTCGGCGAAGGTTTCCACCGTCCGCCGGTCCGCGAGGTCGCGGTTCTGCGCGGTGTTGGACATCACGAGGTGGTTGTGGACGAGCCAGGCCGCCAGGTCGACCTCGACCTGGCTCAGGCCGAAGCGGGCGCCGAGCGTCCGTACGAGCCGGGCGCCGGCGATCGAGTGGTCGGCCTCGCGGCCCTTGGCGATGTCGTGCAGGAACACCGCCACGTAGAGGGCGCGGCGGCCCGCGACGCCGGGCATCAGCTCATTGGCGAGCGGGTGCTCGGCCTTGAGGCGGCCCGCGTCGATTTCCGCCAGGGTACCCACGGCGCGCAGCAGGTGCTCGTCCACCGTGTAGTGGTGGTACATGTTGAACTGCATCATCGCCACGACGCGGCCGAACTCGGGGATGAAGCGACCCAGCACGCCCGCCTCGTTCATGCGGCGCAGCACCGTGTCGGGCGCGTTGCGGGAGGTGAGGATCTCCAGGAACAGCCGGTTGGCCTCGCGGTCGCGGCGCAGGGCGGCGTCGATCCGGCGCAGCGACAGGGTGACGAGGCGCGTGGCGTCGGGGTGGATCGGCAGGGCGTGGTGGTCGGACAGCCAGAACAGCCGGATGAGGTTGACCGGGTCCCGCTCGAAGGCGTCGGGTTTGGCGACCGTGATGCGGTCCACCTCGACCGCGAAATCGCCCGTGCCGGGCAGCGACCGCGCGCGGCGGAACCACACGCCCAGCCGGTCGAAGACGGCGGGCGGCTTGGCTTCCCGCTCCTCCATGGCGGCGCACACGATGGCGGTGAGGTCGCCCACGTCCTTGGCGATGAGGAAGTAGTGCTTCATGAAGCGCTCGACCGCCGACAGGCCGCCGCGCGACGCGTAGCCCAGGCGCCCGGCGATGAGGCGCTGGTGGTCGAAGCTCAGCCGCTCCTCGGCGCGTCCGGCGATCAGGTGCAGGTGGCAGCGCACCCGCCACAGGAACTCCTCGCAGCGGCGGAACAGCCGGAACTCGGAGCGCGTGAACAGCCCCGCCTCGACCAGGTCCTCGCTGGTCTTCACCCGGTACACGTAGTGGGCGATCCAGAACAGGGTGTTGAGGTCGCGCAGGCCCCCCTTGCCCTCCTTGACGTTGGGCTCGACCACGTAGCGCGACACGCCGCCGCGCTTCAGCCGGGCTTCCCGCTCGGCGAGCTTGGCGGCCACGAACTCGGGTGCCGTCTTGCCGACGATCTCGCGGTCGAAGCGGGTCCGCAGGTCCTCGACCAGGCGGGCGTCGCCGCACAGCGGACGCGCCTCCACCAGGGTGGTGCGGATCGTCATGTCGGCCTTGGCCTGGCGCAGGCACTCGTCCACCGAGCGGGTCGCGTGGCCGACCTTCTGGCGCAGATCCCACAGGATGTAGAGCATGGCCTCCACCACGCTCTCGCCCCAGGGCGTCTGCTTGTAGGGCAGCAGGAACAGGAGATCGATGTCCGAGCCCGGCGCCAGCGTGCCCCGGCCGTAGCCGCCCACCGCCACCACGGCGAGCCGCTCGGAGGCCGAGGGCTTGTGGTCGAGCGGGCGCAGGTGGCGCAGCACGTAGGCGTGGATCGCCTCGACGAGGCCATCCTGCAGGGCCGACAGCGCGCGCGCGCAGGCGAGCCCGCGGTTGTCGTGGAGGAAGCGGGCCGTGATGGCGGCCCGACCCTCGTCCAGCGCCCGCTTGAACCGCTCCACCGCGGGCTTGCGCAGCGGGTCTGTGGCTTCCCGCGGCGCGGCGTGGATCGCATCGAGGTCGGCATCGAGCGCCGCGCGGTCGAAGGCGGGTGCGGGGATGGTCCCCGGGTCGGAAGGGGGGAGGGAACGATCGACGACGGCTGACATGGCGGCCGATCCTACCACGGCGGGCGGCGGGAAATGTACCCGGCGCGCGTCACGCCTCGCCCAGGCCCAGCACGGCCGCCATGTCGTAGAGCCCCGGCTTGCGGCCCCGGGCCCAGAGCGCGGCCTTGAGGGCGCCGCGCGCGAAGATGGCGCGGTCCTCGGCCAGGTGAGCCAGTTCGATCCGCTCGCCCATGCCCGCGAAGACGACGCGGTGGTCGCCCACCACGGACCCACCCCTGAGCGACGCGAAGCCGATGTCGCCCGCCCGCCGCGCGCCCGTCAGCCCGTCCCGCCCGCGGACCGCATGCGTCGCGGGATCGATCCCGCGCCCCGCGGCGGCGGCTTCGCCCAGCAGCAGCGCCGTTCCGGACGGGGCATCCACCTTGTGCCGGTGGTGCATCTCGACCACCTCAATGTCGAACGCCTCGCCGAGCGCCCGGGCGGCGTGCTTGACCAGCGCCGCGAGCAGGGTGACGCCCAGGCTCATGTTGCCCGAGCGCACGATGGGCGCGTGCAGGGCCGCGGCCTCGATCGCCGCGAGGTCGTCGGCGTCGAGGCCGGTGGTGCCGATGACGTGTGGAATGCGGGCCTGGGCGGCCAGCTCCGCGAAAGCGAGCGTGGAGGCCGGCGCCGTGAAGTCCACGACCCCGTCGGCCGCAACGAAAGCCTGGAGCGCGTCGGACGTCACCGGCACACCGATCGGCCCCAACCCCGCGAGGGTTCCGGCGTCCTGCCCCAGCGCGAGGGAGCCCTCGCGCTCCAGGGCTGCCGCGAGCGTGATGCCCGGCGTCTCGCGGATCGCCGCGACCAGCATGCGGCCCATGCGGCCGGCCGCGCCCGTCACCACGAGGCGCATGTCGGTCATCGACCGCGCGCCTCGTCCGCGCTGCCCCGGGCCTCGATCGCCAGGGCGTGGACGCCGCCGCGCAGCTCGGCCGCCAGCAGCATGTTCACCAGGCGGTGCCGTTCGATGCGGCTGCGACCGTTGAAGGCCTCCGCCACGACCCGGACGCGGAAGTGGGTTTCGCCACCCTCGCGCGAGCCGGAATGGCCGGCGTGCAGGTGGGACTCGTCCAGGACTTCCAGGGACACGGGATGGAGCGCCTCGGACAGGATCGCAGTCATGGCGGTTTTAACGGTCATGGGGATGCCTTGGTGGCATGACGGGATCGCGGGCCGCGACGGGCTGATTCGAGGATTTATCCCGAACACCCGTCTGGTCCAAGCGATGTGCGAGCCCCATGGTATGAAGCCGACATGAACCTGAATTCCCGCCTCTTCGACAGCATCAGGGTCAAGCCCGCCCGCAAGGAGCAGGTGGCGCCGGCCCATATCCGCTGCGATCATCCGGGCTGCACGAGCCTGGGCGAGTTCCGCGCGCCCATGGGCCGCGACCGGGAGGGGCAGTATTTCTGCTTCTGCCTCGACCACGTGCGGGAGTACAACGCCACCTACAACTACTTCCAGGGTATGAGCGACGACGCGGTCGCGAAGTACCAGAAGGAGTCGCTGGTGGGCCATCGGCCGACCTGGAACATGGGCGTCAACCGCGCCGCCGCGGACGGCGACGGGATCCACCCCTCCGGGTTCGATCCGCTGGGCACCCTGCGCAATCGCGCGGCGGCGCGGGAAGCGGCAGCCGCCGCCCGGCGCCCGCGCCATAGCGCCGCGACCCTGAAGGCGCTGGCGGCCCTCGACCTCGACGAGGGCGTCGACATGGCCGCCGTCAAGACCCGCTACAAGGACCTCGTCAAGCGCCACCACCCCGATGCCTACGGCGGCGACCGCTCCTCGGAAGACAAATTGCGCGAGATCATCCGCGCCTATAACTTCCTCAAGACGGTCAAGCTGGCGGGTCCGGCGTCGAAGCCTATCTAATCGATGAGTTTGCCCGATCACGGGGCTTGAGGCATGACCGTTGCAAGCGTCCCCCGGACCATGGCGGCGACGCACGGTGGCTTCCGTCCGCTCCGGCGCGGGCGGACACGGAGGCATGATGGACAGAGTCGATGAGGCCGGCAAGGTGCCGGATCGCAAGGTGTCGGTCGCCCAGACGTTCGGCATCGAGACGCCGATGCAGGTGCCCGCCTTCTCGGAGCGCGACGAGCACGTCCCCGAAACCGACCCGGACTACCTGTTCGACCGCGACACCACGCTCGCCATCCTGGCGGGCTTCGCGCGCAACCGGCGCGTGATGGTCACGGGCTATCACGGGACGGGCAAGTCCACGCATATCGAGCAGGTGGCGGCGCGGCTCAACTGGCCCTGCGTCCGCGTCAACCTCGACAGCCACGTGTCGCGCATCGACCTCGTGGGCAAGGACGCGATCGTCCTCAAGGACGGAAAGCAGGTCACCGAATTCCGCGACGGGATGCTGCCGTGGGCGCTGCAGAACAACGTCGCGCTCTGCTTCGACGAGTACGACGCGGGCCGCCCGGACGTGATGTTCGTGATCCAGCGGGTGCTGGAGCTGTCGGGGCGGCTGACGCTGCTCGACCAGAACCGGGTCATCAAGCCGCATCCGGCCTTCCGGCTGTTCGCGACCGCCAACACGGTGGGCCTGGGCGACACGTCGGGCCTCTATCACGGCACCCAGCAGATCAACCAGGGCCAGATGGACCGCTGGTCGATCGTGGCGACGCTGAACTACCTGCCGCACGACCGCGAGGTGGACATCGTCCAGGCCAAGTCGCCGCCCCATCAGACCAAGGAGGGCCGCGACACCGTCAACCGCATGGTGCGCGTGGCGGACCTCACCCGCAACGCCTTCATGGCGGGGGACCTGTCGACCGTGATGAGCCCGCGCACGGTGATCACCTGGGCCGAGAACGCCGACATCTTCGGCGACATCGGCTTCGCGTTCCGCGTCACGTTCCTCAACA
>CAXTFJ010000152.1:0-10380 GCA_964243405.1 uncultured Lichenihabitans sp.
CTGCGGGACGTGAGGCCGCACTTCGGCGGGTCGGTGATCGTCAACGGCGGCATCGAGCCGGCTGACGCGGCGAGGCTGGTCGCCGACGGGTCTGCCGATGCCGTCGCCTTCGGCCGTTTGTTCATCGCCAACCCCGACCTTCCGGAACGCATACGCGCGGGGTCGGTCTTTAACGAGTTTGCCTACGACACGGCCTACGGCGGCGGCGCGCAGGGCTACACCGACTATCCAAACCTGCAGGACCGCTGATGGCCCAACCGGGGGCCGCCAAGGCAAGCCCGCTCGCGTCACGGCGCGAGGTGCATGGCCGCGTGCAGGCGAGCGTCAACGGCAGAACGGTTACCCGGCCACTGCAACAGATCTGCCGACTGTCCCTCGTGCAGTGCGCCAATAATTGCCTTTGGCTGATCGCCATTTTGCGGACATTCAGCCAATGGAGAAATAGCCAAGGTGCGGCGGCGTTGGATTTCGTTCCTTGCAGCGGCCTCGCGGCTTGATGATTAAACGTGCGGATGCAATTGAAAATTGAGTCGGCGAGCGGTATCGGGTGGTCTCAACTTAACGCTGCTGATCCTCTGCTCGCTGTTACGAGGGCGGTTGCCCCCAGTACGATGATTCCAGTCCGTCGGTAAGTCCGGTCGGACGCGCGCCGGTAGAGCTGCCCGCCGATCCACGAGCCGAGCCAGTCCAGCGGGTAGGCCGCGCCGCTTCGGCGCGTCGGCCTGGCGTCAGCGCTCCGGCGAGGGCCAGCGGCGGCAGCGCGATCGCACTCGTCAGTATGACGAGCATAATCATCGACGCGCGGACCCGGGTCCTGCCGACCCCGGCCGCGAGACAGTAGGCGATGGTGGGCGGTCCCGGTATCCCGCGAGTCCGTTGAACAAACCCGCCATCGCGCCGAACAGCCCCGTCCAGGCCCGGACGCGAGTCGTCCCGGCGTCAGACCGCGGCCCAGCACCACTGAAGCGCCCGCCACGATGGCCGTGATGCAGAGCCGGAAGGTCACGTCCGACAGGCTGGCCGGCGCCAACACGCCGACCGGGGTCGCCAGGGCCGCGGCAGCCACGAGCAGCGCGACCGACATCCGGTCGCAGTCGCGGACGGCACCCGGCAGCCCGTCGAAGCTGACGATCACCTGGATCACGACGACGATAGTTACCGCCGTCAAGTGAGGGCAGACCAGGCTGAGCAGGGGCACTGCCACGATCGCGACGCCGTAGCCCTTGAAACCTCGCAGCAGGCCCGCGGCGAGCAGAACGGCGGCGCCCACGCCGGCCTACGGCCAGGGGGGAGCGTCGCCACTGCGCTATGCAACACGGGATCGACCTCGCGACAGAAAGGTCCGTCATTCTCCCTCGTATCGCGGGCTTGAAAGACCAGCTTGCTCCCATCAATGGGCAATCACCGGCGCGAGCCTTGCTAGGGTGCTCCGGTCGGGATCGTGCCCCGAGCACGGCTGGCGGCTTGAACGGGAGCAGGATGACGTCGTCTGCGCGTGACGGGCTCGCCTGGAAGCAACTCTTCCAGAACGTCGACCGGACGGGGCCCGCGCTGCAGGCGCAGATCCGGCAGGCCCTCGTGGCCGCCATCGAGAGCCGCTACCTTTCGGCCGGCACGCGCCTGCCGTCGAGCCGCGTGCTCGCCGGCATCCTCGACGTCGCGCGCAACACGGTGGTGTTCGCCTACGAGCAGTTGATCGACGAGGGTTATCTCGTCAGTCACGAGCGCAGCGGCGTTTTCGTGGCGGCCGAAGGACTGCCACCGACGCGGCGGCCCCCACCTCCTGCGCACCGCGCCGACGATTGGAGCGCCCACTTCGCCGTCCAGCCCTCCCGAATGCAGCACATCTCCAAGCCACGCGAATGGCAGGCCTACCCTTATCCTTTCCTGTTCGGCCAGATCGACCCGGCCCTCTTCCCCACCGCGAGATGGCGCGAAAGCGTGGCGGCGGCCTCCAGTGTGGCGAACGTTACCGACTGGGCGTCCGACCGCATCGACGAAGACGACCCCGACCTGCTCGAGCAGCTCCGCGCCCAGGTGCTGCCGCGCCGTGCCATCTGGGCCGCGCAGGACGAGGCGATGATCACCATCGGGGCCCAGCAGGCGCTCTACCTCGTCACCCGCCTGCTGGTGGGGCCGGGCACGCCCGTTGCGGTGGAGGATCCCGGCTATCCGGACACCCGCAACATGGTTGCCATGGCGGGCGGCGCGGTCCACCCCCTCGCGATCGACCGCGAAGGGGCCGTGCCAGGCCCTGAGCTGGCGCGCTGCCGTGTCGCCTTCGTGACCCCGGGCCACCAGTGCCCGACCACCGCCGTCATGTCGCCGCCGCGCCGCAGAGAGCTGCTCGCGATCGCGGCGGCGCACGACATACTGGTGGTCGAGGACGACTACGACGCCGACCTGTTCACGGACGGTGCTGACGCGCCCCCGCTCAAGAGCCTCGACGCCGACGGGCGCGTGATCTACGTCGGCAGTCTGTCCAAGTCACTCGCTCCCGGCCTGCGCCTGGGCTACATCGTGGCGCCTGCCCACGTCATCAGCGAGCTTCGGGTGCTCCGTCGCCTGATGCTGCGCCATCCACCGAGCAACAACCAGCGAGCCATGGCGCTGTTCATCGCACTCGGCCATTATCGGGGGCACGTCAGGCGACTGGCCGGGACGCTCGCGCCGCGCGCCGTCCTGGTCGAGGCGGGCCTCGCCGAACACCTCGGCAGCTGCGCGTGGCAGCGCGGCGAAGGGGCCGCGAGTTGCTGGATCACCGGGCCACCGGGCTTCGACGCGAGGACCGCCTCGGAGGCGGCGCGCGGGGCAGGTGTCCTGATCGAGCCCGGCGACGTGTTCTTCAGCCACCCGGAGGACGGTCGGCGCTGCTTCCGGCTCGGCTTCTCGGCCATCCGCGCCGAGCGGATCGGCGAGGGGCTGGCCCGGCTCGGGCGCGTGATCGCGGCTCCGCCTTAGGCCTTGCCCTTCCATGGCACCAGTACGCGCTCGAGCCAGCGCATCCCGAACTCGAACAGGATCGCGAAGGCGCCGATCACCAGGATGCCCATGATCACCACATCGGTGCGCAGGAAGTTTGACGCGTTGAGCACCATCTGGCCGAGCCCGGCGTTTGCTGCCACCATCTCCGCGGCCACCAGCGTGGTCCAGCCGACCCCCATGCCGATGCGCAGCCCGACCAGGATGTCGGGCGTGGCGGCGGGCAGGATGACGTGCGCCAGCACCTGGGCGCGGCTCGCCCCCATGGAGCGGGCGGCGTTGACCTGGTCGACCGAGGCGGACAGCACGCCGGCTCGCGCCGCGAGCGCCACAGGCGCGAAGCAGGCCAGGAAGATCAGCATGACCTTCGCGGTCTCGCCGATGCCGAACCAGATGACCATGAGCGGCAGGTAGGCCAGGGGCGGCAGCGGCCGGTAGAACTCGATCAGTGGGTCGAGCACGGCCCGCGCCCGCCGGCTCACTCCCATGGCGAGGCCGGCCGGGATGCCGACCAGCGAGGCCAGCAGGAAGGCGCCCACCACCCGCGCGAGGCTCGCGGCGATCTCGGTCAGGAGCGTGTTGCCGTCGAACTCGCCGGTCCAGACTTGCGCGAACGCGGTCGCGACCGCACCCGGCCCAGGCAGGAACAGCGGCTTGATGAGGCCCGTCCCGGTTGCCGCGAGCCAGAGCCCGACCAGCGCGGCGACCGTTGCGAGGCTCAGCGCCGGCAGGCCGCGGCCCGGCTCGCCTTTGGGCACCGCGCGCTGCGGGCGCGGACGGGTCCGCTTTGGCGCGGGCAGCATTGCGCCCGTCCCGGCATTCGGCTCGACGATTGCCGGGACGGGCTCATCGGAGCCTCGGGTGGTGGCTGAGGTCATGGGGTCAGGCCTCTTTGAGGACGGGGGTGTCGCGGTGGTGGACGCGGTCGAGCACCCGTTCGCGCACGGCAACGAAGGCGGCGTCGGCGCGCAGCGACCGGGCGTCCTCGCCGGCCACGAAGCGGCGCGAGAACGGCAGTTCGATGGCCTCGACGATGCGGCCGGGCCGCGGGCTCATGATGACCAGCCTAGTGGCAAGGAAGATCGCCTCCTCGACGTCGTGGGTGATGAAGAACGCCATCTTGCCGGTGCGGTGCCAGATGCGCAGGATCAGTTCCTGAACCTGCCCGCGCGTGAAGCTGTCGAGGGCGCCGAGCGGCTCGTCCATGAGCAGCACGCGCGGGTCGCTGGCGAGCGCCCGCGCGATGCCGACGCGCTGCTGCATGCCGCCCGATAACTCGTACACCTTGCGGGTCGCCACCTCCGACAGCCCCACGAAGCCCAGCATCTCGCGAGCGACCTGACGCCGCTCGGCGGCCGGCATCCCGCGCATGCGCAGCCCGAAGGCGACGTTGTCCTCGATGTTGAGCCATGGCATGAGGGCGTGTTTCTGGAACACCACGCCGCGGTCGGCGCCCGGACCCGTGACGGCCGCGCCGTCGAGCAGGATCTCGCCTGAGGTCGGGTTCAGGAACCCGGCGATGCAGGACAGCAGCGTGGTCTTGCCACAGCCCGAGGCGCCGAGCGCCACCACGAACTCGCCGGACGCGATAGCAAGATCCACGTGGGACAGGGCCACGACGCCCTCCTCGCCCTCGCCGTAGTGCAGGCTGACATCGCGAATATCGAGCATGCGGGTCTCCGGCATCGTTCGGGGTGGCCCTCCCGCCCCGGCCGGGGCGGGAGGGCAGGGGATCACTGCGCGGCGGCCTTGACGAACTCGGTCGTCACGAAGGGCGTGTAGTCGGGAGCGAGCGCCTGCACCTTGCCCTGCTCCTTGAGAAAGGCGGCCGTGTTCTTGAGCGCGTCGGCCGCGCCGCCGCCGAGCCAGGTCGCCGACGCCTGCTGTTCCAGGCTCGGGAAGCGGTAAGACGCCATTCCGGCCGGGATGTCGGCAAGTATCGCGCCGGTCCACTTGGCCACCGCCTTGACGTCGTCGGAGTCGGGCGTCCACTTGCCCGGGTCGGCCCGGTAGCGGCCGTCGGCTTCCGCGAGCAGCTTCACAAAGGCCACCATGAAGGGCTTGTTGGCCTCGGCCCAGACCTTATCGACCACGAGGCCATCGAAGGTCGGGCGGCCCTCCTTGGCGATGGTGGCCGCCGAGTCGATGACCTTGCCGTTGGCCTTCACCTTGGCGAGCACCGGATCCCAGATGAAGGTTGCGTCGATGTCGCCGCGCTCCCAGGCCGCAGCGATCTCCGGCGGGCGCATGTTCAGCACCTTCACGTCGGTCGGGCCAAGGCCCGCCTCCTTGAGGGCGTACATCAGCTGGTAGTGCGAGGTAGACACGAAGGGGGTCGCGACCGTCTTGCCTTTGAGCGCCGCCACCGAGGCGACTCCGCTCCCGTCGCGAGCGACGAGCTGCTCGGCGTCGGCGATGTCGTCGAGGATCCAAAACAGCTCGACGTCGAGCCCCTGCGAGGCCGCGGCCGCGATCGGGCTCGACCCCGCCTCGCCCAGCGCCACGTTGCCCGACGCCATGGCGCGGATCACGTCGCCGCCGCCGCCGAACTTGCGCCAGATGATCTTGTAGCCGGTGGCTTTCTCGATGGCGCCGGCCGACATGACGGTACGAAAGGGGACCAGCATGTCCTGGTAGGCGAAGGTCACCTCCTTGTCGGCCGCCCGGGCGGACAATGTGGCGCCGAGCACGGCCGACCCGAGCAGGGCCGTGCGCAACGCCAAGGTGTGAAGCTTGCTGTGGACGTTCACTCTGGAAACTCCCTCGATGCCCGAGCAGACCGGCTGCTCACCGACGTCCCGCCGTCGATGGCCGACGATAGGTCAAGTGAAACGGACGCCCCTAGTCCAGTTCACGCCAAATCGCCGACCTGTCTGGACCAGGAGAGGTTCGTCGACGCAAGTATAGGAGGCAGTTTGTCCAAGCATTGTGCATCGAGCACGAATCCTGACTAATCGTGATCCTTTATGCTGCCGGGACGTCGTGCCCGCGAGGTGGTCGGACGCGGCCCCTCCGGAGACTGGCCGTGCAAAGGCCGTCATCTGGCCCTGTCGAAGACTCCCGCAGTCTGACATCCCGGAACCCGCGGCGCGGCCGCCCAGCCGCAGGACCTGCCCATGGACGCCCGCCTCGCCACGCTCGACCGCCTGTTTTTTGCCTTCAACGACCACAACGCGGAGGCCGTGATGGCGTGTTTCGCGCCGGGGGCGGTGTTCCTCACCGCCGCAGGGCCGACCGCGGCCGGAGAGCGGATCGAGGGGCACGCGGCAATCCGCGCGGCGTTCGAGGCGGTGTGGACCGCCATGCCCGACGTGCGGTGGGCCGTGCATGCCACCCGCGTATATCCGGACGGCGGCCTCGCCGAATGGCTTTTCGCGGGCACGCGGGCTGACGGCGCGCGCATGGAGGTGGAGGGCGTCGACTTGTTCTCCTTCGTGGGCGACCAGGTCGCGACCAAGAGCGCGTTCCGCAAGCACCGCACACCCTGACCGACGAGGACCGTTCCCGATGACCATCCGCGTGCCCGCCGATCTCGTCCCGACGCAGCCCTACGATCCCGCTTACGATCCCCTCGTCCACGCGACGCCGGGGCGCAACCGCGCCTACGCGCCGACCTACTGGGTCGCGAGCGCTGGTTCCCCGCCGCCCGACGACGGCCCGCTCCTGACGGACGGCGACGCCGACGTGGTGATCGTTGGATCGGGTTTCACCGGGCTCACCTGCGCGCTGTTCCTGGCGCGCGAGCACGGCCTGAAGGCGACCGTGCTGGAGGCCAACCGCGTCGCCTGGGGCTGCAGCACGCGCAACGGCGGCCAGGGCCAGAACGCTTCGGGCCGCCTCAGCCGCTCGCAGTGGATCACCCGCTGGGGCGAGGCGACCGCCAAGGCGCTGCACACAGAGATCCTGGAAGGGTTCGAGCTGTTCGCCGACCTCACCCGCCAGATCCCCTGCGACGCACAGCCCGGCGGCCACCTCTACATCGCCCACAACGCCACCATGCTGGCCAAGCTCGCGACCGAGACCGAACTGTTGAACCGGGTGTTCGGCTACGGAGCGCGCATGGTCGACCCGCGCGAGGTCGCGCGCGACTGGGTCGACGAGGCGGGCGCGCACGGTGCCCAGCACGAGCCGCTCGGCATCGGCGTCCATCCCGCCAAGCTCGCCTTCGGCTATCTCGCGGCGGCCCGCGCGGCGGGCGCCACGGTCCACACCGCGAGCCCGGTGCTGGCGATCGAGACGGACGGCGCGCAGTTCCGCGTCCGGACGCCAGGCGGCACGATCCGTGCGGGCGCGGTAGTGATCGCGACCGGCGGCTACACGGGGCAGGACCTCCATCCCGCGCTGCGCAGCCGGGTCATGCCTGTGCTGTCGAACTCGCTCGTCACCCGCGTACTCACCCCCGACGAGATCGCCGCCACTAATTTCCGCACCCGCCAGGTCATCACCGACACCCGGACGCTGCGCTTCTACTACCGGCTGCTGCCCGACGATCGCCTGCAGATAGGCACCCGCAGCGCCATCACGGGCCACGACGCCTCGCACGCCCGCCACTACGACCTGCTGCTCGGCGGACTGCACGCCAAGTTTCCCGCCTTGCGCGACGTCGCAGTCGACTATTCCTGGTGGGGTTGGGTGGACGTGAGCCATGACATGATGCCCCGCGTCGTGCAGCCTGATCCCCGGCAGCGGTTATTCTACGGGCTCGGCTACGGCGGCAACGGGGTGAGCTTTTCGGCCCAAGCAGGGCGGCGCTTGGCGGCGCTTGTGGCCGGCAAGCCACTCCCGGACCTGCCGATTTTCAAGGACGCACTGCCGGGCCACCCCTTAGCGCCGTTCCGCCGCGTCGGGCAACGGATGCTCTACCGCCACTACGCGCGCCGCGACGCTCGGGGCTGAGCCGGCCCGTGTCCAATCACGCTCGTCGCACATTCATCGCGGGTTCAAGGCTCGAGATTGGTGATCGCGACTCAAATCTGCCAACGTCACGGCTGATCACTGCCTTCGGTTGAAGCGCATTGCAGAACTTGGAACCTGACTCAAAAAATTGACTTCCGCGCGAGCCGTCAGAAGCCGAGCTGGACGGCAGCGAAGGTGACTAAAGCGAGCAGAGTGGACGCGAGGATCTGATGATCCCTCGCTGCGCGGCGGTTTCACGGTGCGCGAGATGGTGGACGGGCTCGAGCCGGGAGCGGCGCCATGATCCCCGCCGACGCGATCACCGACTCCCTCGACCAGGCCGACACGCGCGAGATCGAGCGGGCGTTCCGGGCGCTGGTGGGCTTAACCCACTATGAGGAGGTGGGCGGTACCGTCACGGCCGCGACGTTGGAACCGCACAGAGCGACTTGGTGCCGCTTGCCCGGGTGTTATTGCTCGCGGATGGGGATCTCAAAGGAGCCAACGTGATCCGCCTCGGCCAAGTCCTCCTCGCGCTGCTGCGGCGCCTTCGCGGCCGGGCGCGCCCCAACCGGGGCAGGCTTGTGCTGAAGGTCGTGGCACTTGATTTGGCTGCCGCGGTACTGACGTTCGCGGCGCTGTGGGTGGCACGGGCTGAGGGGTGGATGGGGTGAGGCGCCTTGAGAACGGCGGCGAGCCGGGCGTGAAGCTGAGGGCGCGATGATCACCGGGACGCAGATCCGAGAGGCTCGGCGGCTAACCAAAATGCCGGCCTTCGAATTGGCCAGACGGTGCCATGTCGCCTCGGTAACGATCGCCAGGGCGGAAAAGGCTGACGGTCAGCCCAAGCTGCACGACGGCACGCTCACCCGGATCAGGGCCGCCTTGGAGGCTGCCGGGGTCGAGTTCACGGATGGCGAGCAGCCGGGGGCGAGGATGCGGGGCGGTGAGCCATGAGTCTTGAGCGATGACGAGAGGTCGACGCCGATCGAGCACGACGCCGACCTCCCCCGTCTCCCGCATAGGGGTCATGCGGGATGGACGCCAAGCATGGGCCAGGATGCTGGCGGAGCAAAGGGGCTGAGTTGGCGCGAGAGGGCCGGCGCTGTGTCGCTCCAGACGCCAGCCCTCCGCCAGTCCCACGCGGCAAGCCGGCGCGAGGTGGACGGTCAGGATGAGTCAGGGTGCCGGGGGCGGGAAGGCGACGGTGGGCCGCAGTTGGCCACCTACTCTGGCGAGATGGCGTGGCGCAATGACAATCGTCGCGTTGCTTCGAGCCCGATGCCCTTGCTCGCGCCGATGATCAGGACCTTGTCCATCCTGTCGCGCTCCCGGCGCCGATCTCAGGCTTCGGTCTGGAGCCATGTCGGAGGTGATGATTTGGTCGTCGTCGAAGCCGCGAGCAAAATTCCGATGCAATGCTAAAGGCCAGACGAGCAACGGGAGGCATCCCCTTTGAAAAAGCCGCTACGTTTTCGATGCAGCCCTTTAGCGTCGGGCGAGCAGCTCACCTTTCGCTCGGCATGCGTCACAAGGGGAGATCAAGTGGTCCGCCCGAGTTTCATCGGTGAGGCCGCCGCTGAACCGCACGTTACCCTCGTCGTCGATCGTGACCGTGACTTCGTGGCCGCTCTCGCAGGTGTCCTTGAGGATCTCAGGTGACATCTTTCCCACCCTGCGGATTATTGGCTGACGTCTTAGGGTCAGGACCCATTGATGTGAGCGTCGCGATCTGATTCAGGCTTCGTGAGGAGACCGGGATGAGCGACCTGTACTGGCTGACGGACGAGCAGGTGGAGCGCCTGCGGCCGTTCTTTCCCAAGAGCTACGGCAAGCCTCGGGTGGATGACCGGCGGGTGCTGAGCGGCATCGTGTTCGTGAACCGCAACGGGCTGCGCTGGCGAGATGCGCCGAGCGCGTATGGCCCGCACAAGACGCTGTATAACCGGTGGAAGCGCTGGGGCGCGGCGGGAGTGTTCACGCGGATGATGGCGGGGCTCGCCGCAGCAGGCGCCGAGCCCAAGACGGTGATGATCGACGCAACGTATCTGAAGGCACACCGCACGGGCTCGAGCCTGCGGGTAAAAAGGGGGACCTTGGCCGCCTGATAGGACGCACCAAAGGCGGCATGAACACCAAGCTGCATGCCGTCGCCGATGCGAACGGGCGTCCCTTGAGCTTCTTCGTGACTGCCGGCCAGGTCAGCGACTACACCGGCGCAGCAGCGCTGCTGGACGATCTGCCGAAAGCGCAGTGGCTGCTCGACGACCGCGGCTACGACGCCGACTGGTTTAGGGACGCGCTGCAGGCCAAGGGCATCCAGCCCTGCATCCCGGGCCGCAGATCGCGCAACGAGCTGATCAGGTACGACAAGCGCCGCTACCGGCGCCGCAGCCGCATCGAGATCATGTTCGGTCGCCTCAAGGACTGGCGCCGCGTCGCTACCCGCTACGACCGCTGCCCTACCGTCTTCTTCTCCGCCATCGCCCTCGCCGCCACCGT
>CAXTFJ010000153.1:0-10359 GCA_964243405.1 uncultured Lichenihabitans sp.
GCACCCGATCTTCTACGGCAGCTTCGACTGGCACTCCTGCGTGCACGGCTACTGGATGCTCGCCACCCTGCTGCGGACCCGGCCGGACCTCAAAGCCGCCGAACCGATCCGCGTGCTGTTCGACCGGCAGTTCGTGCCCGATAAGGTGGAGGCCGAGCGCGCCTACCTCGCGGCCCCGGCCGCGCGGGGGTTTGAGCGGCCCTACGGGTGGGCGTGGCTTCTGAAACTCGCGGCCGAGCTGTCGCGGCACGCCGACGGGCGCTGGGCGCACGCGCTGGCGCCGCTCGCGCGCGCCGTCGCGGGGCGCTTCCGCGACTTCCTGCCGATCGCGACCTATCCCATGCGCGCCGGCACGCACGCCAACACGGCCTTCGCGCTGCGCCTGGCGGCCGACTACGCGGAGGCCACCGCCGACGCCGACCTCGCGGCCCTGCTGCTCGGCACGGCGACGCGCTGGTACGGGGACGACGCCGATTGCCCGGCCTGGGGCGAGCCGGGCGGCGAGGATTTCCTGTCCCCGGCGCTGGTGGAGGCGGAATGCCTGCGCCGGCTGCTGCCGCCCGAGGCCTTCGCGCCCTGGTTCGACCGCTTCCTGCCGCGCCTCGCTGCAGGAGAGCCCGCGACCCTGTTCCGCCCCGCCCTCGTGAGCGACCGCACCGACGGCAGGATCGCCCACCTGGACGGGTTGAACCTCAGCCGCGCCTGGTGCTGGCGGGCCCTTGCCCGCGCGCTCCCGCCCGGCGACGCGCGCCGGCCCGCGATGGAGCGCGCCGCCGACCTCCACCTCGCCGCGGGCCTGCCCCACGTGGCCGGCGACTACATGGGCGAGCACTGGCTGGCGAGCTTCGCGGTGCTGGCCCTGGAGGACTGAGCCGGGCGCGCGCTCACACCTCGGAGCGGCGGAAGCAGTCGGCCGCGTGGTCGTTGACAAGGCCCACCGCCTGCATCCAGGCGTAGGTGATGGTGGGCCCCACGAAGCTGAAGCCGCGCGCCTTCAGCGCCTTCGAGACCCGCTCGGACAGCGGCGTCGCGGTCGGGACGTGGACGCCATCGCCCACGAGCACGCGGCCGTCCGTGAAATCCCAGGCGAAGCGCGCGAAGTCCTCCCCCGCGTCGCGCATGGCGAGGTAGGCGCGGGCGCCGTGCACCGCCGCCTCGATCTTGGCGCGCGAGCGGATGATCCCGGCGTCCGCGAGCAGGCGGCCGACGTCGGCCTCCCCGAAGCGGGCCACCCGCTCCGGGTCGAAACCCGCGAAGGCCGCGCGGAAGGCGTCGCGCTTGCGCAGCACGGTGATCCAGGCGAGGCCCGCCTGGAACCCGTCCAGCACCAGCTTCTCCCACAGGGCGCGGCCGTCGCGCTCCGGCACGCCCCATTCGGCGTCGTGGTAGGCACGCAGCAGCGGGTCGGACCCGCACCACGGGCAGCGGCAGGGCTCGCCGTCCCGGCCCGCCGGCTTCGCTTCGATCCCGGAGGCGGCCATCTCAGGGGCTCAGCGACCCGAGCACCGTGGGCACGAGTTCGGACACGGTCGGGTGGATGGGCACGGCGCGGGTGTAGGCGGTGGCCGTCACGCCCGCGTTGATGGCCTCAAGCACCCCGTGCACCGCCTCGTCGCCGCCCACGCCCAGGATGGCGGCCCCCAGGATGGCGTCCGTGTCGCCGTCGACCACGAGCTTCATGAACCCCGCTGTTTCCCCCTTCTCGACCGCGCGCCCGACCCGCGTCATCGGCCGCGCCCCTACCCGGACGCGATGGCCCTTGGCGCGCGCCTCGGCCTCCGTCAGGCCCACCCGCCCCAGCGGCGGGTCGATGTAGAGCGCGTAGCCGGGGACGCGGTCGCCGACCTTGCGGTCCGTCCCGTCGAGCAGGTTGCCGGCGACGATCTCGAAGTCGTTGTAGGCCGTGTGGGTGAAGGCGCCCCGGCCGTTGCAGTCGCCCAGGGCCCAGATGGTGGGCGCGCTCGTGCGCAATCCCTCGTCGACGGTGACGAAGCCGCGCGCGTCCACTGCCACGCCCGCCTGCTCCAGCCCGAGGTCGTCGGTGTTGGGGCGGCGGCCCACGGCCACGAGCACGTGCGAGCCCGCGACCTGCGGCTCGCCCGCCGCGCAGTTCACGCCGACCGCGACCCCCTCGCCGCGCGGCTCGAAGCGGATGCACTCGGCGCCCGTGCGGACCGCGATCCCCTCGGCTTCCAGGATGGCCTGCACGGCTGCCGACACGTCCTCGTCCTCCCGCGCGATCAGGCGCGGGCCCTTCTCCACCACCGTCACCGCGGACCCGAAGCGGCGGAACACCTGCGCGAACTCGAGCCCGATATAGCTGCCGCCCACCACGATCAGGTGGGCCGGCAGCGCGGCCAGGTCGAGCAGCGTCGTGTTGGTCAGCACCGGCACCCGGTCGATCCCCGGAAAGTCCGGCACCAGCGCGCGGCCGCCCACGTTGAGAAAGATGCGCTCGGCTTCCAGGGTCTCGTCGCCCACCCGCACCGTTTTGGGCGAGGTCAGCCGGGCGTGGCCCTCGACCAGGGTGCAGCGCTCCATGCCGCGCAGCCAGCCCTCGACGCCGGTGCGGGAGGCGCCCACGATGCCGTCCTTGCGGGCCTTCACGGCGGCCATGTCGACGCGCACCGGGCCTGTGTCGATCCCGAAGTCGGCGCCGCGCCGCGCGAGGTGGGCCGCGTAGGCGCTGGCCACGAGCGCCTTGGTGGGCGTGCAGCCGGTATTGACGCAGGTGCCGCCGAACAGGTGGCGCTCGACCACCGCGACGCTCAGGCCCGCCGCGGTCAAGCGGCCCGCGAGCGGCGGACCGGCCTGGCCCGCGCCGATCACGATCGCGTCGAAGCGGCGGCCGCTCACCGGACCGCTCCGGACGGCGGCGTGGCGGGCGCGGACGAGCGCGAGGGGGCTGCGACACGGGTCGCGCGGACGGGGAGGAAGCGCATGGTTCGAGTCTCCAGGGGAGATCGACGTGGTTTACGGCAACGGTGCCGGGCCGACAAACCGGCATCTCCGGCGCGTCAGGCCCGGAGCGGGACAAGGCCGCGCGGGATGGTCCGCGTTTGGTCGTTCCGCGCGGCGCGGACCGGCTTCGTCGATCGCGTGTAACCCGGAGAGGGGCGCGCCGAAATCCTTCCAGGAGCCTCTGGCGCCGAGGCACCGGTCGACCTTACCCCCGCTCTTCGTGGCGCCCTCTCCTCGGCATCATGCAACAGGTCTTGCGCCGGTGGCGCTTCCTGGCCGTCCGCCACGGAGGCGCATCGTCGGCGCTGCACGTTTGGAAGCATCGCCATGTCCCAGGACATCTGTGTCGGCCGGCCCCTGAAGACACCGGACGGCATGGTCCAGATCATCATCTCCTTTCCCGAGGGGACCGATGACGAGGGAATCAAGCCCTACGTGATCCAAAGGATCGAACTGCCGGACCTCGGTGACCCTTCGGTTAAGGACACGCAGCAGCGCGCCGTGGCCGCGCTGAAGAAGACGTCCAGGAGCTTCGCGGCGTGCGTCCACGCGCGAACCGGCGTCATCTTCCAGGAATGACGAGCCTCGCCGCGCCAGCGCGGGCGTAGCCCGACGGCACGAGGCTTCGCCTCACCAGCGCCCGATGTCGACGCGCCCGATGAAGGGCTGCAGCGCTTCGGCCGCGACGACGAAGCGTTCCGCCTCCTTGGCGTAGGCCCGCCAGAGCGGGACGCGCTCGCTGTCCGTCCGACCCGCGAAGCTGTGGAACCCGACGTCCCCGCCCTCCATGCCGGTGCCCTGGTCCGGATCGCGGCCGTCGGCCTTGCAGAGGGCTCGCGCCACGGCTTCGATCTTCTCATCCATGATGAACTGCCTCCCAGGCCCGATCTTCGCCGACCCTAGTGGAGGAGAGACACGGCCGTCCAGCGGCGTCGGGCCCATCAGGTCGCGGTGAGCGCGTGCAGGGCGACAAGCGCCGTCGCGCCGCACGCCAGCAGGACGAGCGGGTTGACGCGCGTGGTCAGCAGCGCCGCCGTGGACAGGAGGGCGATGCCGCGCGCGGGCCAGCCGCCATCCAGCGTTCTCAGCAGGACGAAGACCGCCGCCAGGACCATGCCCGCGGCGACCGGCCGGAGCCCGCCTTCGAGGGCCCGCTGCCATCTCGCGCCCGGCCGGCGCGACCAGAGGTGGGCCACGCCGGTGATGAGGACCGTCGTCGGCCCGAAGATGCCGAGGGTCGCCACCACGGCGCCCCGGAAACCCGCGACCTGCCAGCCGATCAGCGTCACCAGGAGCGAGCCCGGGCCGGGCGCCATGCGCGAGACCGCGAAGTCGGTCACGAACTGCGAGGCCGTCATCCAGTGGTGGACGTCGACGACCTGGCGCTGGATGTCCGCGACGACGGCCTGCCCGCCGCCGATCGTCACGAGCGAGAGCGGGGCGAAGACCGCCAGCAGGGCCAGGAGCGTCCGGTCCACAGGTCAGGACCGCGACAGGCGGACGAACTCCGCCGCGACGCTCACGGCACCCGCGCCGAGCACCACCCAGACCAGGGGCCAGTGCAGCAGGCCGACGGCCGCGAAGGTCCCGGCCGCCACCAGCACGGGGACCGCGCGCCGCGGCACGCGCCGGGCCATGGTGATCCCCATGGACAGCGACAGGCCAATCGCGGCCGCGGCCGCCCCATCGAGCGCCAGGGTCGCCAAGGGAAAGCGCGCGAGCCTGGCGAACAGCGTCCCGATCAGGACGATGAGGACGGCCGGCGGAGCGATGATGCCGAGGAAGCCCGCGACGGCGCCGGCCGGGCCCAGCAGGCGGTAGCCGATCCAGATCGCCATGTTCTTGACGTTGACGCCCGGCAGGGCCTGCGAGAGCGCGAGCCCGTTCAGGAACTCGTCCTCCGTGAGCCAGGCCCTGTCCTGCACGAACTCGCGCAGGAGCCATCCGCTGAGGCCGCCCCCGAAGCTCGTCAGGCCGATGCGGGCGAAGACGAGGAACAGCCGTCCGGCCGTCGGCGGCTCCGCCGAGGCCACGGACGAGGCGGGGGAGGTCGGGCGGGCGTCGCGGAGGGGCATGCGCGACTGTACAAGCCCGCGACGCCCGTTTGTCCACCGTTTCGGTCAAGCCTTGCCGCCGGGGTCAGACGCTCGATCGGAACGCGCCCCGGCCTATCTTGCTTCGGAAGCTATCCGCCGGAGGTGACCCAAACCATGACCGTAGAGCCGCGTTTCGACCTGTTCTCCTTCTGGCGCACCTCGGCCACCTACCGGGTCCGGGTCGCGCTCGCCCTCAAGGGCCTGGCGGCACGGGAGCGGGTCGTCGACCTCGACGCGGGCGAGCAGCGGAGCGCGAGCTTCCTCAAGCTCAACCCGCTCGCCGCCATCCCGGCGCTGATCGACCGGGACGGCGGCCACCCGGACACCGCCCTCACGCAGTCCGTCGCGATCCTCGAATACCTCGACGAGATCGCGCCCACGCCGGCGCTGCTGCCACCCGACCCCTACGGCCGGGCGCGCGTCCGCTCCATCGCCGCGATGGTGGCCGCCGACACGCACCCCTTCATCACGCCCAGGATCAAGCGCTACCTCACCACGGCGGGCGGCTTCGACGACGCGGCTTGGCGCGCCTGGCAGGTCCACTGGTTCACCACCGGGTTGCAGGCCGTGGAGGCGCGCCTCGTAGCCGACCCCGAGACCGGCATCTTCTGCCACGGCGACCTCGTCACGATGGCGGACATCTGCCTCGCCAGCATCGTCGCGGTCATGCGCGTCTTCAAGATCGAGGTGCCCGCCATCCCCACGGTCGACCGGGTCATGGCGGCATGCGAACGGAGCGAGGCCTTCGCCAAGGCCGATCCGCGCCGTCAAGTCGGCGCGCCGGCAGGCTGAGGGCGGGCACAGCGGGCGCTGGCCCCGACTTCTCGCGACACGGCGAGCGGGCCGGAGGTGCGGCGTTTTCCCAACCGGCACCAGCGATCCGCGGCGCCGATCCGCGTCCGTCAGCGCCGCACGGGATCCTCGATCCGGATCGACGCCGTCCACGTCACGGTTTGCCGACCGTCCGCGATGCCCCGGGTGTCCGGATCGCGGGCGGAGCCGTGACCCGTGCGCCTGCCGGTGGTCTGGCGGACACGGTCCCGAAGCTTTGGGTCACGCTCGGGCTGGGCACAGCCGGCTGGGCACTGAAGGTTTCGGTTCCATTCGGGCCGGAAAGACCGTTGGGAACGCCGACCGGAACCGACCCAGGACCTTGCGCCAGGACGGGTCGGCCCGTGAGCACGCCCGCGACGACGATGGACATCAGCAGGCGATGATAGCGACGGCCGGTCATGACGATCCTCCTCGACGACCTCGTGAACGCTCCGGCCGGCAAGACCGTTCGCTGTCCGCGACGCCCTGACGCTGGTCGGCGGGGGATCGTCGCGGCCCAACCGGCGTCAGAGCGCTCGCTCCCGCCCCGCGCATCGACGATCGGTTTCTCGGGTCCGTGAGGGCCTCCCGACCCCCGGCATTTCCAGGTGAAGAAGCCGCTTCGCATCCTTGCCGTTCGACCCACCCTGCTTCAGTTTCGCAACGCGGATCGAGGAACAGGGGCCAACGATGGATGGGGCACCGGAGCCACTCAGGGGTGGGCTGCTGCGGCGCGGCCTCGCCCTGCTGGTCGACCTGATCGTCCTTCAGGTGCTCCTGCAGGTTTTGACCATCCCGGCCTTTCCGCTGTCGGGCGGGGTGCTCGTCGACACCAACGCGCTGTTCACCTCCTGCCAGACCACGACCCGGACGCCCGATGGCGTGCACCTGCCGTCCGACTTCGCCCCGACCGAGGCCGCCCTGTGCACCAAGAGCCTGTTCGGATGGACGACCGCCCGCCTGTTCGTCGCATCGCACCGCGACCCGGGCGGGTCCGCGACGGTCACGCGGAGCTACCCGGTCGATGGCAAGGGTCGCGCCACCCGGACGTTCGACATCGGCGGACTGCAGGCCCTCGCGCTGGTGATCCTGCGGTGGGTGCTCGACCGGCGGGGCTGGAGGAGCCTCGGGCGCCGCTGGCTGTCGCTGACCCTGGCGCCGCGGCGGCTCGACGGCGACCTGGACCGGCGCACGGCCGTCGACCGCCGCTACGTCCTGTTCGGCCTGCCGGTCGCGATCAACGCGACCGTGCTGATCCTGTCCCAGCTCTACGACGTCCTCGGGGGCCCGGCGCAGGCCGAAGTGCTGTCGACCGTCACCTTCCTGGGCAACCTGCCCCTCACCGTCGCCGCGATCGCCGCCGCGGGCGCGGTCGCGCGCGGGCGGGACGCCTATTACGACGAGGGCGCCGGAACCGCCGTGGCCCGGCTCGTGGACGGGTCGGTCCAGGTCGCGTCGGACCGGCCCGCCAGCCTGCTGCCGATCCGGCTGCGACGGACGGGACGGACCCTGGGCGTCCACGCGGCACGGCGCCAGGCACCCTGGGTGGCCTCGGGCCTCGCGGCCCTGCTTTGCGCCGTGTTCCTGGCCGAACTCCTGGTTCCCGCGCCCGGACCGCTGCAGGCGGGGGTGGGCGGCGGCACCCTGGTGCGGTTCGGCGGGATCAGCAGGGAGCTGGTCGGCTTCATCGGGCAATGGTACCGACTCGTCGCGGCGATCTTCGTCCACGTGAACGCCGCGCATCTCCTGGCCAACGCCACCGTCCTGGTCGCGGCGGGCTGGTTCCTCGAAGGCGTCCTCGGGCGGGGATGGTTCCTCGCGGCCTTCCTCCTGGGCGGGCTCGTGGCGTCGCTCGCCTCGATCACCGTCAATGCGCCGAGCCTCGTCTCGGTCGGCGCGTCGGGTGCGGTCACGGCCGTGCTCGCCGCGGGTTACGTCGCGAGCCTCCGCCTCGTGGACGACGCGCGCCGGCTCTGGCTGAGGGCGTTCTGCATCGCGTGCCTGGCGGCGGCGCTCCAGGCCACCGGCAAGTTCGCCTGGGGAACCATCGACCGCGCCGACCACGTCGGAGGCGCCCTGGGGGGCGCCGTCATCGGTGCGGTCGTCGTGGCCCTGTGGGGGGTTGGACGGGATCGTCCACCCCTGCAGCGTCCGGCCCTCGCGGCCGCCCTCGTCCTGCCGGTCGCGCTGGTCGCGTCCGTGCCCTGGACCGGTTTCGGCGACGTGTCCGTCGCGGTCCTGATGGTGCCGCCCGGCCAGCTTCCGCGAACGGACCAGGAGTGGGCCGCGCGGTCCACGGAGCTGGTCCGGCTCTATCCCGCGGACCCCCGCACCCATCTCGCCCGCGCGATCGCGGTCACCGACAAGGACGAGCGCGAGCGCGAGATCGCGCTGGCCGTCGCGGCCCAGCGCCGGTTGACCCCGGACGCCGGATGGGCCCTCGAGCGGAAAGACCTGCTGATCGTGGGGTCCGCACGGCAGGAGGCGCGGGACTGGCCCACCGCGCTGGACCTGTTCACCCGCTCCATCGCGGCCAATCCCTCGCCCGACCCGGACGCCCTCGGCAAACGGTCCGAGGTCGAGGCGTCGCTGGGCTCCCTGGACGCCGCCCTCGACGACCTGCGGGCGCTCGCGGGTCTCCGGCCCAAGGACGCCGTTCTGCAGATCCGGATCGCCGACACGCTGTTCATGAAGAACGAGCCGGCCCAGGCGGTCACGAGCCTCGACGAGGCTCTCGATCTGGCGCCCGATCATCCGCTCGCGCTGCGGCAGCGGGGGTGGATCGGGTTCTTCGCCCGGCGGGGCGACGCGGCGGTCCAGGATCTCGAACGCGCCGCCAGTCTGGCCCCCAAGGACGCCTACGCGGCGCTGTGGCTCGACATCGTGGCGACGCGGTCGGGCTTCGACGACCGCATGCGAGGTCTCGTCCAGACCCTCGACCGGAACGCCTGGCCCTGGCCGGTGGTCCGGCTCTTCCTGGGCGAGGTGGACCTCGACGGCGTCCGGGCCGCCGCAGCCGATCCCGACCCGGTCACGGCCGAAGGGCAGCGGTGCGAGGCCGAGTTCTACTACGGCGAGTGGCGCCTGACGCGGCACGACGAAGCCGGCGCCCTGCCGCACCTGCGCGCGGCCGCGGCCACCTGCCCCAACACCTTCTACGAATGGTCGGCCGTCCGATCGGAACTCGCGGGGAACGCCGGCCTGCACCCCTGAACCGGGGCGGAGCCGGCTCTCCGGCCCGTGGAGGGCTGTGGATCGCGCCTGTGCGGTCGCGGGTCGACAGCGGGAGGTTGGGCTCGTTCGCGTCGGCGGAGGAAGCCCGGACCCTTGCCCTGGATCGGCATCGCCGTCAGCGACGGCCCGGAACGAGCGCCGCGGGAAGCGGGGTCGGCGACCCATGCCGTTCGTAGGAAGTGTTTCAGTTGATTGGGACGGAACGTCTGCACAGGGGTGGGGAGCGGAAGTCCGGTTCCGGTCTGCTCGCTGACGCAATCGGCTGTTCCTTGCCTCCATAAATCCGGTTAGGAGAGAACCGCTATAAGAGCGAGAGGCCGAGCATGAACGAGATCGCCGAGGTTAAAGCGCGCGAGGAATGCCTTCGTGTCGCGATGCTGGCTGGTGACACTTCGGCTCTTTCAGGTTTGATAGATGATCGGTTGGTCTTCACTGCCCCCGACGGATCTGTGTTGACCAAAAAGCAAGACATATCGGCTCATGCTTCCGGGCTATTGAGATTTAACAAAATCGACTTCACCGACGCTTCATTCCACCCGATCGGTGACATGGTGCTCTCAACGACCAAGGCTGCCCTGACAGGTTCATTTGGGGGCGCTGAGATCGGTGGAACATTCGCCTACACACGCCTTTGGTCGCGATCGTCAGGGGAGTGGCGCGTGATTGCCGGTCACGCAAGCGCCATGAGCTAAACCCGAAAATGTAGGACTGGTTTTGGAAACATTCCGCGATGAACGGACGTCTTGATTGGGCCGAAAGCTGGCGGGCAAGCCGCAGCGGATTCCAAACAAGACACCACCCGATCGTGACCGACTCCGGCCTTTGACATCGTGAGCCACCCGGGTAGAGGTGCGCCCACCCGAGCCGTGCCATCAGAGATGCCGTCGGGGAAGCGTCGTCCCCGTCTTCTTGGCCCAGTCTGCGTCCAACACCGGCTGCGCGAGACCGCGGCGAAGCCCCGGGCTGGGCGCGATCAGGAGGCTGGTTCATGGAAGTGCCGCGGTCCGCTCCCTCCGTCAGTCCACCGGACGCGGCCGAGACGATCACGGACCAGACCGGACTCGCCGGCCCACCCGTGTCGGACGGGGTCGCGTCCCCACGGTCCGGCCCGGCTCCCGCCGCGACGCGTCCGGCTTTCGCGCGCTGGCTCGGCGGCGCGAACGACGTGACCAAGACCTTCCTGTCGGCAGGCAGGGTGGAGGTAATTACCCACGGGGTGGCGCGCTTGGCTGATGGCTGTCAGGCGTCGATGGTG
>CAXTFJ010000154.1:0-1187 GCA_964243405.1 uncultured Lichenihabitans sp.
AGTCCAAGAGTGGCTTGCCTATGTTCGGCGATCGCTTCCCCGATTGATCCTTAGATCAGGAGTAACCCTATGAAACTCAGCGGCAACACCATCTTCATCACCGGCGGAGGTTCCGGGATCGGCCGCGGCCTTGCCGAGGCTCTTCACCGGCGCGGCAATACTGTGATCATCGCCGGACGCCGCGTTGAAAGCCTGCAGGCGACCTTGCAGGCCAACCCCGGCATGAAGGCCGTCCAGCTCGATGTGGAGGATCCCGCCAGCATCGATCGGGTCGCCGCCCAGTTGACTGCTGAGAACCCCGAGCTGAACGTCCTTATCAACAACGCCGGCATCATGGTGCCTGACGGGGCTGATGGCCGAATGGACGACGCGTTGATCGCCTCCACAGTCGCCACCAATCTGCTCGGCCCGATCCGCCTTACCTCGGCCCTCATCGAGCACTTGAAGACCAGGCCAGATGCGGTGGTGGCCTACATGTCCTCAGCGCTGGCCTTCGTTCCCATGGCACTAACTGCCGTCTATTCCGCCACCAAGGCTGGCCTGCACTCCTACGCCCTGTCTCAGCGATTTCTCCTGAAGGATGCCGGCGTGAAGGTGCTGGAGATCGCGCCGCCTTGGGTCCGCACCGAGCTGATGAACAGCCAGGAGGCTGAATTGGCCATGCCGCTGGACTACTTCATCGCACAGACGATCAACATCCTCGACACGAATGCTGACGAGATCGTCGTGGAGGCCGCTCAGGCCTTTCGCAATAACCCCGGACCCAACGAACACACCCTTGTGGATGGGTTCAACTCACAGATCACCGCCTACTTCTCGAGGGATTAGGACTAAGGGCACTGTCAGGACAAACTTGGGCGGAATGTCCGCTCTTGCCGTGCAAAGCCGACCATGCCCGGATCAAGGCTAATGTCGTAGTTGGGTCGGCAGTCACCGGCAGCGTGGCATTTCGGCGAACGTCTGCATGCGGGCGGTAGGCTCAGGTCCGGTTGATGGCGCGACCTCGCCCTTCTGCAGGCCGCAAGCGCTGCGGCGGAGACGGGTGGTGAGTCGACGTTGGCTCCGCTGCCCAAACCGGATGTGCGGGGGGGGGGGCAATCGGGTGGTCACTCCCGGTGTGCGCCAACAAGACCGACCTGGCCTAGGCCGGGGCTGGGGTCCCGGGCTCGCCGGCCAGGCACGAGCCG
>CAXTFJ010000154.1:1197-10187 GCA_964243405.1 uncultured Lichenihabitans sp.
GGCGCGCCCACGCCCTTCGGCGGGCCGCAAGCGCTGCGGCGGAGACGGGTGGTGGTTGCACGTTGGCTCCGCTGCCCAAACCGGGGGGGGGGGGGGGGGGGGGCAATCGGGTGGTCACTCTCGGTGTGCCTCAAGAAGACCGACTTGGCCTAGGCCGGGACTGGGGTCCCGGGCTCGCTGGCCAGGCAAGAGCCGTGCAGCGCACCAGGATCGACGCCGTGCCGCGCCGCCCACTCGGCGAGGTTCTGGGGGCGATAATTCTCATCATTGCGCCAGCGGTCGAACACAGAGCCGTCGATCGTCTCGTTGATTGTGTGGGCCATCGTGGTCGGATGCCGTTCCGGCGCACGGTCGATCGATCGCCAATGGCGCTGCTCCAGCTGCAGCAGCGCATAGGCGCCGTTGAAAAAGGCTTTGAAGGAGTCGTCGATCGCGCCCATGCCCGCGCCGTCGTCGACGTCGAGCGGGAAGCGAAACTTGAGCCCGTGCGCCTGGGCCTTGCTCATTAGCCAGCGTAGCGGCAATTGGGCCAGCAGGTCGCTGTAGCTTCCACCGCCGACATTGCCGTGCGACCCCGCGAACCAGCGCTGCTCGACTTGGTCGAGCGGCCGCGGCGACGTCCAGGGCGCGGCCGCATCCGTCCCGGGGACGTACTGCGTCAGCAGGTTGGCATCGAACACCACGCGGTTCTCGTCAATCGCCACCGCGTGGTAGACGTTCTTCTCCGTCTGCCGCAGGTTGACGTCGAGAAACGTGTGGTCGCCGCCCGTAATGAAGGCGAACTTGTCGTCGGTCGCGACTGCCCCGACCGTGTCCCACACGCCCGTGAACAGGATGTCGGCAGCGCGGCAGTAGCGAATCATCCATCTTTCTTCTTGAGAGCAGGCCGCCGGGTCGACACCCGGCTCGCAGAGCTGGTGAACCGTCCGCACGTGGTTGCCCTGCTGGTAGCGGGCATAGAGCTGCTGGATCGAGATAGGCGCCCCAAGCTTGATCACGCCACAGCGCGAGATCAGGCCCGCCAGGCTGCGGGCCGTGTAAGCGCCACGGCTGAAGCCAAAGATGAAGATGTTGTCGTTATCTCGGTAGTTCTCCATCAGCCAAAGATACGCCTGCGCCACAACATCATCGATGCCGTAGCCGAACACTCCGCCGCGTAGCTTCTCGCCGAAACTCGTGCCGACACCCGCGCCGTAGAAGACGAGCTGTCCGCTGTCGGGCGAAGCGTCGCACAGGGACTTCAGCCGCCACACATTGGTGTTGCCCGTCGCGATGTCGGTGGTGCCGTCGAGAAATATGGCCAGGTTTCGGGCGGGCGGGACCGGGTTCGCGGTGTCGTACATGGGATCAATCCCTTCGCGCGCGAGAGCGTGACGTCCCCATGGTGCGGATCGAGGATGGTGCAAAGCGGGATGGCCGCACGGGAAGCGTGCTTTTCCACTACTAAAACGACGGCGTCGCCCGTCCGAGCCCGCGCCATTAGATTGCGCCCGTCTAAGCGCCTGTCCTGGCAAAGGCCACGGCCAAGGTTTGCAACGGGTCGGCAGTCACCGGTGACCCACCCGCGCGCCAATGTCCGGAAGATGGCTAGCATTACAGTTGCTGTTTTATCCGATGTCTGAATCACTGGACCACCATGATGCGGAGATCATGGATGACGGCGGCCTCGATCGAAACGACGCTGGAGCTTTGGGCTTCGGGGCTGCGCGATGTGAAGACGCGGCTGCGGCCCTTGTTTCGGCAGGAGCGAATGGCGGCCTCTGCCGGGCTGTTCCTCGACGGTCTGCTCGGGGGAGAGCGTCGCAAAACCGGGTGGATGCGGGCCGAAGCCGCTGGTGATCCTGGCCCCTGGCGGCAGCAGGCTATTCTGGGACGCGCACATTGGGACGCTGACGCGTTGCGCGATGTTGTGCGTGAGTATGTTGTCGAGCATCTTGCTGTTGTTGATGCTGTTCTGGTGATCGACGAGACAGGCTTCCTGAAGCAAGGCAAGACATCTTGCGGCGTTGCACGGCAGTATACGGGTTCGGCCGGCAAGATCACAAACTGCCAGATCGGTGTCTTCGCGGCCTATGTGTCAAGCAAGGGGCACGCTTTCGTCGATCGCGCCCTGTATCTGCCGAAGGCCTGGACGGATGATGCAGCCCGTATGGCTGCCGCACACGTGCCAGCCAAGACTGCCTTTGCCACCAAGCCGCGGCTGGCCCGGGCGATGATCGAGCGGGCGATCTCCGCCGGTGTGCCGTTCGCGTGGGTGGCTGCCGATAGCGTCTATGGCGTGGGCGATCTTGAAACGGCCTTGCGGCGGGCCGGCAAAGGCTATGTGCTCGGTGTGAACTCCACCCACCAGTTCAGATCCTGGGGGATCAATCCACCCGTCGCTGGCCCCGCTGAACAGATCGCCGGAGCGGTGGAAGACACGGGCTGGCAACGCCTGTCGGCGGGCGACGGCACCAAGGGTGCACGGCTTCACGACTGGGCTTACCGTCCCCTGGCTGATCTCGATGCTGCCGAGTACAGCGAGACGCTCACCGGTCTTTGGACGCGAGGCTTACTGATCCGGCGCAATATCGCCGACGGTGATCTGGCTTTCTTTTCGACCTGGTGCCCGACCGGGACTGACATCGCCACATTGGTCAAGATCGAAGGCCATCGCTGGGCGATCGAGGACAGCTTCGAGACGGCCAAAAACGAAATCGGCCTCGACCACAACGAAACGCGATCCTGGCACGGCTGGCACCGCCATGTCTCGCTCGCCATGATGGCCTTTGCCATGATGGCGGTCATTCGCCACACAGCGAACGCCCTACCGCCCCCAAAAACACGACGCCGAACGACCGGGCTTCTCCACGCTTGATCCGATGGTCCGTTCAGGAAATCCGGCGCATCGCAATGAGGCTCGCCCAGCGTCAGATCAAACCCGGGCTCATCATCGCATGGTCATGCTGGCGACGTGCCCATCAAGCCAACGCAATGCACGCCCACACCAGACAAAAAATGCAACTGTAATGCTAGGGCTTGTTGAGGTTCAGCGTGAGTTGATGACGGCAGCGGCGAGGTGGATAACGGCTGCGAAGCTGGTGTCGGTTTTGTCACTGCGCATGGCGACGCGCTTGAACTCTTTCAGCTTGCCGAAGAAGTTTTCGATCAGGTGCCGCCACTTGTACATGTCCTTGTCGATGGCGAGAGGCTTGGTCCGGCGCGGGTGCTGAGCAATGACGACCTTGGCCCCGCGTTGGTTGAGGTCGGACACGATCGCATGGCTGTCGAAAGCCGTGTCCGCAATCAGAGCGCCGAACTCGCAGTCCTTCAGCAAGGGCTCGACCCCGATCGTGTCATGACGCTGCCCCGGCAGCAGAACAAACCGGACAAGGTTGCCAAGCGCGTCGGTAAGCGCCAGGATTTTGGTCGTCATGCCGCCGCGAGACTTGCCAATGGCCTGGCTCGAAGCCCCCCTTTTGCGCCCTGGCCATGGCGATGCACCTTGACGATGGTGGCATCAACCATCGCGTACTCCATGTCCCGGTCGTCCGAACAGGCCTCAAACAGCCGTTCGAAGACGTCCGCCCGCACCCAGTTCCGGAAGCGGACGTAAACGGAGTTCCATTTGCCAAACAGCGCAGGCAGGTCCCGCCACGGGCTGCCCGTCCGCACAATCCACAGCACCGCCTCAACAAACAGGCGGTTGTCAGCCCCACTCCGCCCGGGGTCGCCGCGCTTGCCCAGGCAATGCGGTTCCATCCTCGCCCATTGGGCGTCGGTCAAAACAAATCGGTCCATCCCAAAACCGAATCACCCCACGCCCGTCGGAGCAAGCTTGAAACTCAACAAGCCCTAGTCGTTAAGGTCGGGTTCTGGCGCAAACCTCGAGGTCTCATCCAAGCTGAAACCCGGGAAGCTTCTCGATCTCGACCTTGAGCTGATTCAACTCGGGATCGAAATAGCCATCGCTCGCGTCCTTGCGCTTGTTGTGACCCGTGATGGCGCTGCTGTGCCGCTTGGAGATGCCGGCAGCCTCCGCGCGCGTGACGAAGGTGTGACGCCATCCGTGATTGGGGCTGACACCTGCCTCAAGGTTGGCCTTCTTCTTGATCCAGGCCGCAAGTTCGGCCGCCCGAAGCTCCGGCGCGCTGCGGCTCGCCGCCGTCGTCCGTTCGACGTCGCCGACGAACAGGAAGCCGTCCGGCGCTTCCTCGACGAAACGGACGAAGCCCTCGCGCTCGAGCTCGCTGTGGATCGGGACGCTTCGCGCGATCCCGGTCTTGGTCTGGGGAAAGCGCATGACCCAGATCCCGCCCTCGCTCCACACGTCCCGCTTGCTCAGCCAGCACACCTCCTGGATGCGCGCCCCCGAGTAGGCGCAGAGCCATGGCGCCCATCGGCGCGAGGCGGACGCGCGGGGGAAGCGGAGGTCGGGCGTTACCGCGCGGGCCGAAAGCAGGATGGTCCTGATCTCCTCGTGGCGGAAGGTGCGCTCGCGTAAGGTCTGGCACTTGGGCGGGTCAAGCTTGACCCCCGTGACCGGGTTGTCGGTCCGCAATCGGCCGCCGTCCCTCGTCATGGCCCAGGAGAACAGCGTGGCGGCGGCCACGAGGTCGTTGCCGTTCACCGTGCCGGCGCCGATCCCGTCCACGTCGCGCCGGTGCTTGGCCCAGTCGTGGACGTCGTCTCCGGTGACGAGACGCAGGTCACGCCCCTTGGTGAAGGCGTCCAGGCTGGCGATGGACGGCCCGTAGCGGCGGATCGTGCTCGGCGCGCGCTTGTCGGCGAACTCCGTCTTCCAGCGCTCGAACACGCTGGCGACCGTGTGGCGCCCGTCCGGAACCGATGCCGGCCTGGCCGGGGCGACGAAGGCCGGGAAGCGGCTGAGGGTCGTATCGGGCGAGTAATCGCCCGCGGTGTTGCGCTTGAGCTTGCCGATTAACAGGCGGTAGCTCTCGCCGATTTGCTGCAGCAGCTTGCGGCGGGTCGGGACGTCAAGTCGTAATCCCTTCTCGGCGCAAACCTTGTCGGCGCGGCGGCCGAACAGGTCCTCGAGAGCCTGATCCAGCGTCATGGTGGCGCCGAGGTAGTCGATGTCCTGGCCCAGCGTCCAGGCGAGCACCTGCGGGCCGTTCGGCAGCGTCGCGGTCACCCGGTACACCGCCTCGCCGCGGGCCGCCTCGGCGTCGGACTGGCCCACGACGGTGGGCAGCACCGCCTGGACCGCTTCGGCGAAGGTTTGCTGCGATTCCAGCACGCCGTCGGGCACGAAGCGGGGGTGGGCGTCGAAGTGCTCGGCCCGGTCGCGGTAGACCTCGCCCGCCAGCGCCACGATCTCCTTGTGCGTGAGGGGCTTCGGCACTGAGCGGAGGGCGTCGAGTTGCCGGGTGAGGGCGGCATAGGCCTGGGTGAAGCGCTCCTTGGCGACCGCGGGGTCCTTGGTCCGCAGGGAGCAGAACACCTTGCCGCCGACGACGACCGCCACCGTCGCGTCCCCCACGGGCAGCATGACGGACGCCCCGGCCGTGTCCGGCGGCAGGTCGGCCGGGGTGCGGACGTTGAGGTAGTAGACGCCGTTCTTGTGTTCGAAGGGCCGGGGCATGGGGAGGGTCATGTGTGAAACCGCTGTGTGAAAGCGGGTGTCCCAAAAACCCTGATCTACCAGCAAGTTCTTGCCAAACCACCCTAAAAAGGTGGTGCCCTGGAGAGGACTCGAACCTCCACGGTGTTACCCACTGGTACCTGAAACCAGCGCGTCTACCAATTCCGCCACCAGGGCCTTGGCGCGGGTATAGGGACCGCCGCGCCTCGTTGTCAACGACGTTTCGGCTCAGCCCGGCACGAGCGCCAGCACGCGCAACGGACTGCCCGAACCGTTCTCGATCTTGAGCGGCGGGGTGAGGAGGATCGCGCCTGTTGGTGGCAGCAGGTCGAGGTTGGTGAGGCTCGCCAGGCCGAGCTTGCCCGCGCCGTGCATCAGGGTGTGGGCCGGGAAGGGGGGGTCGAAGGCGAAGGCCTGCCCGTGGTCGGTGCCGACGGCCTCCACGCCCCAGCCGTTGACGTTGCGCTGTTCGACCAGGAACCGGACGGCCTCGGGGGAGGGGCCGGGCGAGTGGGGGCCGTCGGCCTGCATGTTGAGGAAGCTGTCCGGGTCGGTGCGCTTCGACCAGTCGGTCCGCATCAGCACCCAGGCTCCCTCGGAAATGCGGCCGTGCCGGCCCTCGAAGGCCTCGATGTGCTCGGGCTGCAGCGTGAAGCGCGGGTCGGCCGCGACCTCCGTCGAGCAATCGATGACGACCGCGGGGGCCACGAGCCGTTGGACCGGGATCGTGTCCGTGGTGGCGCCGGACAGGTCCTTGCCCGTCACCCAGTGGACCGGCGCGTCGAAATGCGTGCCCGTGTGCTCGCCCATGGAAATGTTGTTCCAGTACCAGGCGGGGCCGCGCTCGTCGTAGTGCGAGATCTCCTCGATGCGGAACGGGTCGGAGGGCGCGTTGGGCGGCGGGAGGCCGATCACGGGTGTGGAAGGCCGCAGGGTCTGCGTCAGGTCGATGACGCGGATGCTGCCGTTCGCGAGCGCCCCCGCGAGGTGCATCAGAAGTTCGTTCGACATCGGGTTCTCCTTCCGGACGGGTGGATCAGGACGCGGTGCGCAAACGGCGGCCGCGCGCGTCGACGTAGGCGGTGAGGCGCACCAGCGGCCAGAGGACGGCGACGTAGATCAGGGCCGCGCCGATCAGCGGCGTCGGATTGGCGAACAGCGCCTGCGAGTCGGTCGCCTGCTTGAGCAGGTCCGGCATGGCGACCACGGAGGCGAGCGAGGTGTCCTTCACGACCGACACCATGTTTCCGGTCTGCGGCGGGATCGCGACGCGCACCGCCTGGGGCAGGATCACGGTCCGCACCACCTGGCCGAAGTGGAGGCCCAGCGCCAGCGCGGCCTCCGCCTGGCCGGGCGCAACGCTCTCGATGCCCGAGCGGAGCACTTCCGCCGTGAAGGCCGCGAACACCAGGGCGAGCGACAGGCTGGCCGACGTGAAGGAGGACAGCGTCACGCCCACGAAGGGCAGGGCGTAGTAGATCAGCACGATGACCACCAGCACCGGGATCGCGCGGAACAGGTCGATGTAGATCACCGCCAGCACCCGCAGCGCGCGCGGTCCGTAAAGGCGGAGCAGGCAGAGCGCAGCCCCGAGCAGAGTCCCGCCCACGATCGCGGTCGCCCCCAGAAGAAGCGTGTTGCCCAGGCCCCGCAGCAGGATGGGGAAGCTCTGGGCCAGCACCTCGGGATTGGCGAAGGTGTCGATCAACTCCACGCGACGGTCCACCTGCGCACGGGCGCGTCTCCTCGCCTACTCAGTTGGAGGGTGGCGCCGTTGGCGTCACGGTGCTCGATCCGGCTTCGGGATCGGCCCCGAACCACTTGCGGTGGATGGCGGCGAGCGCGCCGTCCGTCTTCATGGCCGACACGGCATCGTTGGCGGGACCCAGCAGAGCGGAGCCCTTCTTCATCATGATCGCGAAATGCCCCCCGGTCGGGATTCGGATCGCGATCCTGTAGCCGGGCGTCTTGGACAGGGCGTACTGGAATCCCGCCACCTCGCCCAGGCCGCCGTCGAGGCGACCGCTGCGGACGTCGAGCATCAGGTTGTCCTGGGATGTGTAGCTCTTGACGTCGGCGATCCCGAGCTTGGCGCCGTTCGCCTTGAGGTAGGCCTCGCCCGACGAGGCCGCGATGACGCCCAGCACCTTGCCTTTGAGGCCGTCGAGACTTGTCAACGGCGAGTCGCCCTTGGTGAGGATCGCGCCGTCGCTGTCGTAATAGGGTTGCGTGAACGCCTGGTTCTTGAGCCGCTCCGGCGTGATGGTGATCGACGAGATCGCCATGTCGATCCGCCCGGAACTGGTTCCGGCGAACAGGGCCTGGAAGCCGAAGTCCGCGAACGACACCGTCCTATCCAGGCGCTTGGCGATCGCCTCGACGACGTCGACCTCGAACCCTTCGAAATGCCCGTCGGCCGCCTTGAACTCCCAGGGCGGGTTGGCTGGGTAGGCGCCGACGGTGAGCGTCTCCGCGGCCCAGGCCGGTGACGCGATCGCGGCCAGCAGGGCCGCGGCGAGGAAGGGGCGGCGGGCAAGGGTCATCGCGTCGTTCCGTGAACGGGGAGGGCAGTGCGGTCCGCTACGGCGCTCATGACGCCGCCGCCGCGAACCCGGAGAGGGCGGCACCGAAGCCGTGCGACACGATCCCGATGTCGTTGGCCACGACGGTGAGCGCGTACCCGTCGCGCGAGCGGTCGGCGGCCTCAGTCGCGCTCGTGGTGAACAGGCCGCAGGGCACGCCCGCGGTCCGACAGGCCTTCAGCACGCGGCGGCAGGCGGCGGGCAACCGCTCGTCCGGTCCGGGAAAGCAGCCGAGCGACAGGGCGAGGTCGCCCGTCCCGATGAAGACGAAGTCGAGCCCGGGCACGGCCGCGATGGCGGACGCATTCTCCACCCCCCGCGCGGTCTCGATCATGATCCCGACCGCCGTGCGGGCCCGCGCCTCCGCGACGTAGGACGCGAACCCTCGCCCGAGCGGGCGGAGTCCGCCGCCCGAGCGGCAGCCGTGGGGCGGGTAGTGCGCGGCCTCGACGCAGGCCCGCGCCGCCTCGACCGTCTCGATCAGCGGCGCGAGAACCGCCTCCGCGCCCGCGTCGAGGGCCTGCCCGATGGCGGGCGCCGACCCGTCCGCCAATCGGACGATCGTGTGGACCGAGGGCGGGATCAGGCCCAGCACGGCTTCCAGCCCGCCGCGGTCCCAAAGCCCGTGCTGCAGGTCGATCACCACCGCGTCGGGCTCGGCGGACAGCGAGAGCTCGACAAGGGCGGGCGAGCCGAGCGCGAACCAGAACGCGCCGAGGCGGCCGGGATCACGCAGAGCTTCCTTGAACCGTCGATGGCCCAATTCCCGCACCGACCGCGCCCCCTACCAATCGGTCAAGCTTAGGGCCGTGCCGGGCTTCGGG
>CAXTFJ010000155.1:0-10155 GCA_964243405.1 uncultured Lichenihabitans sp.
CGTCCGCTCATCCTCGATGCCGATGCGGGCATGACGGGCGCCAATTTCGCCGTCGCCGAAACCGGAACCTTCGTCGTGTGCACCAACGAGGGCAACGCCGACTTGTCGGCCAACACGCCCCCGCTGCACATCGCCTCCATCGGCATCGAGAAGATCGTCCCGCGCCTGGACTACCTGGCGGTGATGATCCGGCTGCTGTCGCGATCCGCGCTCGGCTCGCCGATGACGCAATACACCTCGCACTTCCGCGGTCCACGCAGGGGCGGTGAGATGCACGTCGTGCTGGTCGACAACGGCCGCTCCGAGCGGCTCGGCATGGAGAGGTTCTGGACGTCGCTGAAGTGCATCCGGTGCGGCGCCTGCATGAACACCTGCCCGGTGTTCCGCCGCTCGGGAGGCCTCAGCTACGGCGCCACCTACGCCGGGCCGATCGGGGTCATCCTCGACCCGACGTTCAGCGCAAGGAAGTACAGCAAGGTCGTGTTCTCCTCGACGCTGAACGGCAGCTGCACCAACGTCTGCCCGGTCAAGATCAACATCCACGAGCAGATCGCCGACTGGCGGACCGTCATGTCGGAGACCCACGAGCTGCCGGCATTGAAGAAGGCCATGATGAAGGCCGCCGGATTGCTGCTGTCGAGCCCCAAGCTCTACCGCGCTGCGCTGCCGGCGGCGGACAGCGCGTTGCGGCACCTGCCGCGCTTCGTGGTCTACAACCGGCTGAACACCTGGGGCCGCGGGCGCGAGGTGCCGCAAGCCCCGAGGCAGACCTTCCATCAATGGCACCGAGCGAACCGGGGCGCGAAGCCGTGAGCAGCCGCGACGACGTACTCGCCTCCATCCGCGCTCACCTGCCGAAGCTGCATCGTCCCGAGCCATCGATATCGATGTTCGACCACGACCCGCCCGCGGACCTGCTGGCGGCGTTCGGCGAGGCGCTGGAGCGGATGGGCGGGAAATTCCTGCAGCCGCTCGCCGGCGATGCGCTCGCGCCGGTGCGCGCGAAGCTGGCCGGCGCCAAGGTCATCTGCTCCCGAGTGCCCGAGATCACCGGCAACAGGGTTCTCGATCCGGACACGAAGCCGAGCGATCTCGCCGACGTGGATTACGGCGTGGTGCGCGCGGCGTTCGCGGTCGCCGAGACGGGCTCGGTTTGCCTGACCGAGGCCGAACTCGAGTTGAACACCCTGGGTTACCTGCCCCAGCACTTGGTCGTGCTGCTCGACCGCGCGGACATCGTGGCCAACATCCATCACGCTTACCGCCGCCCCGAGTGGCGGCGCGCGCGCTACGCCGTCCTGCAGACCGGGCCATCGGCTACCGCCGACATCGAGGGCGTGTTGGTCCACGGCGCCCAGGGCGTTCGATCCCTGTCCGTGCTGCCGCTGCCGCGGAGCTGACGTGGGCGTAGGACACGACCGCGGCTCCCTCGCGCAATTACCGTTGGCCGCGGGCATGGCTTCCCTCGCCGGCGCCACGGACGTCTACGGACTCGGCCTGCTGCGCGACCTGTTCGTGTCGTTCATGAGCGGCAACACGACGCTGTTGGGCATGGCGTTGGGTGAGCGCGATTGGAGCCGCGCCGGGCCGATCCTGGGATTGGTGGGCCTCTTTGTGGCCGGGGCGGCCGTCGGGGCGGTGCTGGGCGCGATCGGCGGCCCGCGGCACGCCGCGGTCGTCGCCATGTCGGTGGCGGCCATCCTCGGGGTCCCCCTGCTTCGCCCTGGTTGGGCGGTCCCGGCGTTCGTCGTCGCCATGGGCTCGCTGAACGCCTCCCTGGACCACGTGGGCCAAGCCGGGATCAGCTCCACCTACGTCACCGGGACACTCGTCAAGTTCGGCCAGGGCATCGGGAGAGCGTTGGTTGGGCAGCTGAGCGACTGGTCCTGGATCTGGCAAGCCCCGATGTGGCTCAGCCTGCTCGCTGGAGCCGTCGCGGCGACGCTCCTCCGGCACCAGCTCGGGCCGGGGGTTCTATGGCCCTTGCCGGCCTACGCCTCGGCGTTGGGCGTCGCGGCCCTCGCCACGCGCCGCAAGGCCGATAAAGACGAGGCGGTCACGTCGATCGTAAGTCCTCGGGAGGAGTATGCGCCTGATGGTCGATGACGACGGCACGTTCAATACCATTCATTACGGTAAGCGTCGCGATCAGGCACGCCTGATCCGCAATCGGGTTCGTTCTCTTTGCCGATCGACCGGCGCTCGAGGCCCTCGAGGGCGATTGGCACTTCATCCCGATGATGATCGACATGGTCTGTGGGAACGTAGACGGAGAAGCGCGTCGTGAAGCTTTATGTCATGCCAAACGCCTGCTCCCTCGCCCCCCACATAGCGCTCGCATGGGCGAATGCGGCCTGCCGTATCGTTCGCGTCGACCATATCGACATCAAGCGCCGGGATTACCTTGCCTTGAACCCGAAAGGCACGGTTCCGACGCTCGTGCTCGACGACGGGTCATCGATAACCGAAGCGCTATCGGCGTTGAAGTTCATCAGCAACCGCTTCCCGGAAGCCGAACTCGGAGCGTCGTCGAACGACCTGCTTGCGACGGCGCGATTGGATGACGTGCTGGCCGATCTAGTCACCGACGTTCACGGCGCCTGGGCCCCGGTCTTCACGCCGAGCCGCTACGTGACGAAACCCGAGGACGAAGCCGACGCCAAACGGGCGGCCTTCGGGCGCGTCCACTCACAGTACGAGCGCCTCGACGGCTTCATGGCCGCCCGAACCTGGATGCTGTTCGATCATCGGACCGTCGCGGACGCCTACCTCTACGTGATGTGCAGGTGGGTGGAGAAGGCTCCTCGGCCGCTTTCCGACTACCCGAACCTCGCCGCGTTCAAGGCGAGGCTGGACCAGGACGACGGCGTCCTGCGAGCTCTCGATGAAGAGCAGGCCTAGCTCCGTGCCATCATCTCGGCCGTCCGGCGGATCGGCCTTTATGAAGCGGAGGCGGCGGCGTTGGGCAGGGGCGAGGCCGCCCCGCCCCGCTTTGGTCCCTCGCGCCGCGACCCACCTCGCCCACGAAGCCGCTTGCACCAGCGGAACGCCCGGTCGGAGCTCGTGGAGCCCCATCGTCGTCAGAGACGGCTGTATGAGCGCCGCGGAACTCGAGACCTGCGAGAGGACGTCGCGGCGCCGACCGGCCTCGCGAGGTCGCCCCAGCGGCCCGGTAGTTCACCCCCCTCGACGCACGGCCGTGCGATCGACGGTTCCAGAGGCACCCCCGAAGGCTCGTCGTTCCCGGACGCCCAGCAGGGACTTGAGGCCAGGAGACGAGCATTGCGCGACGCGCCCATGATGATCGAGAACGTCACGGACCTGCTGAATGGCGAACTCTCCAAGCACGTCGACATACGGAACGCGCTTGCGCTGATGGCTCGTTGCGCCCTCTTCACCCGGGCAACCAGGTCGGCGTTGTTGGGCGAAGTCTCGGAGCACTTGATCGCGCGATTGACCGACGGATAACGCCGCTTGCTGAAGCCCGCGGGCTTCAACGTCGGCGATGGACGAGGTTGGCCCGTCGAGGTGAAGTCGCGCTTGATCGGCCGCTGGGCGGTAGGCTCTTGTTCGATTTCGGCCCGCAGACGCGCGAGGCCGACAGGGTCTTCTGCGTGGCTTGGGACGAAGCATCGAATACCGTGTTCGAGGCGTATGCGATGTCCGTGCAGGTCCTCACCTCTCGATGGGGCGGCGCTCACTTGAACGCGCACTGCGCGAGAACGACCCTGAAGAAGCTTCGGCTGGCGTGGCAAGCTGATGGGTCTGGTTCCGCGCACGTCGCGTAGTCCTCGCTCCTACTCACTGGAGCAGCGCGGCTGCTGGTGTTCCAACGGGTCGTCCGGGGTGCCACGCCATCGTCCCGCGGGTGGGCACGCTACCGGTGACACGGTTCCCGACGCAGCGCGACGAGGCGGTTGAGAAGGACATGACCCGGCATCGCCGAGCGGCGGGCACCTGCATGACCTCCTTGGACGCCAAGCGCACGACGGGGGAGGAGCGACGCATCAAGCGCTCGGAGCACGAAAGCGTGTCGGATGCGATGCAGAGCGGCTGGACCAAGGGGGATAGCGACGCAGCTGCGCCAGGGCAGGTTGAGCAGATGGTTCGCACGTGTGGGCGTCTTCGCGCAGCGCCCATGCTGCCAGCCTTCCGATACTGCGAGCCAGACTGCGTGGCCGCGCGCCAAACCCTTCGGACAGGCAAAACATCGGCGCGATCGTTGCCATGCCTACGACAGGCGCTTCTTTACCGGCGAAAGCCATGTCGATGCCGCATCAAAAATCACCAAAGGCCTTACGGTTGCGACGGTGGAGATGGCCTCAGGCACTGCTGACATCACCTCCCTTCGATCGAGACTGCCTTCATAGACGGATCATCGTGTCAGCAGCATGGACAGACTACGGACAATGACCATTCCGGCCTGCGCCTGGTTGTGCACGTCGAGCTTTACGAAAACCCGCCTGATCTGCGTGCGCACGGTCTCGCGGGAGGCTCCGCGGTCCTGTGCGATCCGGTTGACCTCCCGCCCCTGAAAAATGGCCACCGCGACGTCCGCCTCCGCCGGCGAAAGACCGAACTCACGGCGAAGCGCCCTCACGTCGGGAACCTTCGTGCAACCGGACGCTCGTAGGAACACCGTCGTGAGGTCCGGCTGCCCAGGAACCGGGCTGACCCGAGCGAGGCGGTCGACGAGGTGCAGCGCTGAGGCCTGTAGAGCGGATGAGCGGCGTGGTGCCCTCCTGCCGCGGTGCCTCGGATGTCGCCCCGCGCCCACGGCGCCCTTCCAGCCTGCGTCGCGCGTGCCGATGCTCGAGGCGCGTGAGGGTCCGAAAGGGGCCAGTTAGCGTCCTCATGGCGGTCAGCATTGTCGAGGCCAGGTCATGGTGTCGCGTGCCGGGCGAGGAACGGCAGGATGGCCTGCGCCACCGAGTCCGGCTGCTCGGGGAACAGGGCATGGGATGCGCCATCAATCCTCACGGAGGTGACCCGGTCGCCGAAATCGTCGCGTAGCTCCTGCCAGTAAGCCTGCGGCTTGAACGGGTCGCAGGTGCCGAACACCTCCAGCATGGGCGCGCGCCCGCACGCCCAATACTCGGAGAGCGGCACAACCTGCGCCGCTTCATGCTGCATCGCGAGCGTCTCTGGATACCAGCCGGCCAGCCACGGCCGGGCGTCGTGACAAGGTGCGAAGAACGCCCGGCGCAGCACGTCCAGCCGCTCGACCTCCGGCCGGGACAGGTCGCCTGCGAGCCAGGGCGTTCGCGCGATGTCGGGTGGAACCTTCGAGGCTTGGGAGGCGGCGAGGATTACGGCGGTAACGAGGTCCGGATGGTCGGTCGCCACCATGCGCGACAGGGCGTGGCCGAAGGCGTGGCCGAGCAGGACAGCGCGACCGCCGCCCAGGATCCGGATCACGGCCGCGACGTCGTCCGCAAGGTCGTGCAGCGTGACCCCCGTCAACGGGCCCTTCGATCCGGCGATGCCGCGGGGCTGTGGCCGCAGCACCCGCCACCCGGCCTGGGCCCCCGGGCGGTGATGTCGTCGTAATCCTTGCCACCGTCGCGGCCGTAGGACGGCAGGACGACCAGCGCCGGGCCGTCCCCATCGATATAGGTTTCGATCTCGACATCGGCTCGACGCACCATCTCGCTGGTCCGGGCCATGCTAGAACGCCACCCGCCGCGGCCGGACCGGCGGCGGCCCGCCCGGAGCCGGCGAGGCGGTGCGACCCGCGTCCGCCAGCGCGGACACCGAAGCTCTCGCGGCGTGACGGATCCAGCCGATCGCATCGGTTCTGATCAGTCCCACCGCCGCGACGATTGCTGCCGATCCGGGATTGTGCCGAGCGCGGTCGACCAGGTTCGTACCAAGTTGAATGGCCGCTTGTGCTGCCGTCGGCTCCGAAGCAGACCGGCAGCTTCCAGCCACATCCCACGTCGGGATGGCAGGGTGGCGACTACCGCTACCGGTAGCGCCGCGGCCATGGCGGATGGTCATTTCGATACAGCGGCGGGTCGGAACCACGCTCGGCCGCCGTCAAGATCGAGGGTGACGTCCCACCCGCCGAGCACGCTCTGCCCGACATCGCCGTCCATGATCAGCCGGGCTACCCGTGCGGCGCCTTTGACCGGCACGCCACCCACCAAGGCGAACGACGCCGCCTGGCGGTCAGATCGGGTCGCATCGAGGCCCAGCAGCGGTGCCACATGCTCGCCCACCAGGAGCGGTCCGAGGTTGCCGGTGTCCAGCTCCATCCAGGCCTGACCGGCCGACGTGCCGACCGCTCCGTCAACCGTCAGCGCGACACCTTCGACGTCGCGTACGAAACGGATCGGCACGGCCCTCGATCCCCGAACCCGCTCGGGCAGGCTCGTCGCGGTTTCAAGTATCAGTTGGTGCGCAAGCGGTCGGATGGTGATCATTCGGCCGGCGAACAGGTCGAGCGCGATCAGCCCGGACAGCACCGGCATGTCCGGGCTTACGAGCCGTTCAAGGTCGAACACGGCTGCGATCGGCGCCGTGAAGTCCCGGCCGCCGAACGATACGTGCACGCTATCGCAGCGCGGCGTGTCGAGGCAAGCGCCGGTGGCGCGAAAGCCCGTGATCCGTCCCCAGACACGGCAGCCGGAGGAGATGGCCGTCGCAGGCGTCACGATCGTGACCCCGCCGCCCGTGTCGAACAGGAACAAGCCCTTGTGACCGGCGATTTCGGCCTGCAATCCCAAGGCGCCGCCGGGTAGCGTCTGCAGTGGCAGGATCATCGGCCGAGCGTCGGCGGTCGCGCCCGCCGGCGCTGACCAAGCCGGCAACGCGAGTGGGCCGACGCTCCATCCGAGCAATGCCAAGATCGGCCAGACGCGCAAACGACATCCTCCAGAAACGCTTCAAGTCGGCTAAACACGAGCCGCAGGCGCTAGCCGCAGGGGAACCTCTTTGCACAAATCATCGGCGGGACATAGTTGCGGTCGGGACGAGCGGCCTATCGCCTCCGTCGACGCATCGCCGCACGCGTTCGTCTGAGCGCTTGGACCTCGCATGAAGCTCTCCTTGGAAGCTCAGGCCTTGCTGAAGCCGAACGGGTCGTAGTCGCCGTCAACCCGCGGGGATCGTGACGACGGCGCCCGACGTCGTGCTGGTCTTGGCCAGCGCCAAGAGGAGGCCGACCATGCTGAACGCCAGTTTGCTGTCGAAGTCGGTTCGATCGATCCAATACCAGCGCCTATCGTATTCCACGGCCGTGAACGGGTCAGCAGGTCGGATTTGCCCGGCTTGGATGGCGACGACTGGCCGGCGCTCGACTCCGACTTGTCCGATCGTGGCGAGCGTGAGCCCGCGCGCGACGTCCTCCGCCGGAACCTCCGCCTGAGCGGCGATTTGGCCGAGGACGCCGAGCACCGATCGCGTCAGCATCGGCAATGTACTACGGCCTTCGACGAAGCGGCCATACAACACTTCCGTTTCTCGCGCGCCGCTTGGCAATGAGAGTAAGCGGCGCACTTCTCGGGCTGTTGCCCGCAGCATCGCGTCGCGCTCCGGCGCGAGACTAACATAGACATGGTCCGGGCCAGGCTCCCGCTTGCCGTCCGCCCCGATCACGGTCCCCTGCTGCAGTCGGATCCCGAGAGCGCCGGCGATCTGCAGTTTACGGAAGTCTCGCAGAAGCAAGAAAAAACCCGGGGAGCCCTCTCCGCCTTGCTTCAACAGACCTGTCGTATTCAGTAGGGGACCGATCGACTGCACCGCCAGACGCAGGAGAACGTCGATGGGCAAGCCGCTTTGGGCGAGCGGTAAGAGGCTGGTCGGCGCGATGGGCCGGAGCACGCTCTCGGCGAAATGCGTTCCAGTCACGGGCTCGAAGGTGAACGTGGGGCTTTGTTGGAGTTGCGCGCTGCCGGTTCCGCTGAGGAACGTGCCGGGCGGCGCGTTGGGGAACAGCTCGAAGCCGCCCGTCACGGCCCTTTGGAGTTGGTAACCGGATATGATCTGCGTCACATCCAGGAAGGTGGGAGTATCCGCGTAACGCAGCCTGATTATGTTGAGGAGTGTCTGCTTCTTGTCGGAGTCGAGTAGTGCGCGGGAGTACTCGAGCTGATCCTGGTCAAGCTGATGTGCGCCGAAGTCGGCGCATCCGCCTACGGCCAAGCTCAATTCAAGCGCCATCAACCTCCGGAGCCCGTGATGGACCAGCGGCGAGTGAGGCGTCCAGCCGCCCTGGCTTTCAGCCACCGAGGTTCTTCCGGTACGCCTGGATAGACTTACGCACGATGTCAGAGCCCTCGTGCCGCATCGAAGGGGCGTCGCGGAGATCGCCGTCCGACGTGCGATATGTCTTCATGATGCGGTTCCCGGCCAGTCGTGCTGCGTCGATCGTCGCTGCAGAGGCGCGACGGCGAAGCTTCACGAAAGCTCGTCGACGGGCACGATCTTCGACGATCCATCGCGTCCATGCGCCGACGCGTCGCCGACCATCGTCGCGACATGACCGGTAAGATCACAATATTTCGCACGATCCAGCGTGCGCTCATGACGTCCAATCGGCCTCCATCAGCAGTCGCCATCGTAACATTGTCCAGGAGACCACCGCTCAGGCCACGATCGGCGGCGCGCCAGCGGTGAGCCGTAGCTCGTCATCGGATCTTCCGCTCAGGTTGAAGTCCCGCAGATCCGCCTCGGCCACCGCTCCGGCGATCACCTCCAACCACGCCCTCGCGAGCTGTCGTTTTCCACCACGACCGCAGACGCCACCATCTGCGATACGAGGATCGGCGGCTCCTCGGCACTCGCGAAGGTCGGAAAGCGGAGGTCGAGGCGGTTTCGTCGAAGCGGGGCCGTGCTCAAGGGCCCACGTGAACCTCGCTGTCAATGGAATGTGGCGTGCAGGCGAGTAGCGTGCCGCCGGAGCATCGATGAGGTGGAGCGGCATGCCGCAGGCGTCGGTGCAGGTCGCAACGATCCTCGTCGGAGGACGACCGCGCGAACCCGAGGCCGATGCCTCGCTGGCCTGCGACCTGGCTCCCGCAACGCTCCGCGGGGCTCGGCCATCGGGACGACCCGTCGCGCGGGCTCGTCTATCGGCAGGAACGCCCGCGTGGCGGCACCGGCCTTCCCGGTGGGCGGCAGCGGCCCTGGTTGCGCTCGCCTACGACATGTCTGACGTGCCTCATTCCGGATGACGCTGGTCCGGCTCTCCATGTCGAGGTCCTGGTGGGATTTCCGTAGGGCAACGGATACTCGCCGTGCCATGCGTACGAGGCATCGCAAGCCGTGCCTCTGTCCGCCAACCATCGGTGCCGTCCTGCTTCCACTCTTCGGCCTGCCACGGCTGGCGCAAGCCGCTCCCGAGGATCGCTTCTACGTGAACTTGGGGATAGCCGGCGTTTTCTTCGACACGGCTGTCAAGGTCGACGCCAACGGACAACGCGTTTCGGGTGCGAGCGCTACGGCGACGAACAATTCGGCTTTCCTCTTCGAGCTTGGCTACCGGCTCAGCCCAAACATTTCGCTCAGCACGACCGCGGGTGTCCCGCCGACCACCAAGCTGTCTGGCGCCGGCTCGCTTTCGAGTGCTGGTAAACTCGGAAAGGTGACCTACGCTCCGGCGATCCTGGCGGTGAAGTACCAGGTGACGCGTCTGGGATGGTGTCGTCCTTATGCCGGGATCGGCGTCGCCTACACCATCATCTTCAATGCCGACGACGGGTCCCTCAGGCACCTTCAGGCGTCGGATGCTTTCGGTCCGGCCCTTGTGGTGGGCAGCGACTTCGCCGTCGCACGGCATACGAGAATATATATCGATGCCAAGAAGATCCTGACCTACTCGGATGCTCGCTTCCTTATTGCAGCACCTAGCCCGGGAGCTCTTGGCACCGCGCGCGTTCACTTGGATCCAACCATCATCGACGTAGGCATCGGCTTCTCGTTCTAGAACTCTACCTGTCGAGATGTCAGGCCCGCTGCCACGATGCCTGTCGCGTCTCGCCCGCATAGAACGCTGTGACCATCCGAGTTTCATGACTGTCGCCACCAGCAACCGATCGGCCGCATCGCGGCGATCAAAGTTAAGAAGCCGATGTGCGGCGATACGTGCGATGGCGACCTGGTTCTGTCAGCTCTCGCGCTAGCGTTCGGCTCCTTGGCGTAGCGGACCCGGCA
>CAXTFJ010000156.1:0-10129 GCA_964243405.1 uncultured Lichenihabitans sp.
TCCAAGGCTATCTCCTGGCGAAGCCCGCCTTCGAGGCCTTCGCGACCCCGACCTTGCCTCATCGGTCTCCCGCAAAGGCAGCCGCGTAGGTCCAGTACGCCTGGGCTGATCGAGACGTGGCGGATGTCCTACTGATCGGCAACTTTCCACTGTTTGCCGGGGATCAGGCGTCGGGCAGATGGTCAAAATCGGTTCGGGTAGGGGCGAGCGTCTAATCGCACCCACAGAGACAACCGCTGGCGGCCGTGCTGGGTGGGCAGGGGATTGGTGCACGCCGGACACGATGGACGCTTGCAAGCTCCGGAGAGATCGAACCGCTCACCCGTGGCCCGGCACCAAGCGGGTTGTCAGGCGGCTTCCTTGACCTTCCGCGAGCGCCCGCGCTTCGTGGGCTCAGGGCTGGCTGCAGGGGCTACGGCTGGTGCCACCGCGGGGGCCTCAGCCGCGGCCGCCTCGCGCTTGCGCCCGAGCCCGGCTGCTTTGGCGAGCTTGCTGCGCTGGGCTGAGTAGCCCGGCGCCACCATCGGGTAGGTCTTCGGTAGGCCCCACTTGGCCCGGTACTCGTCCGGGGTCATCCCGCGTCCGCCGAGGTGCCGCTTCAGCGACTTGTACATTTTCCCGTCCTCCAGACTGATCAGGTGATCATCAGTGATCGATTTCTTGATCGAAACGGGCGGGACCGGCGCTTCCGTCTCGACCTGCTCGGCAGCGGGCTCGGTCAGCTTCAACAGCGACGCGTGGATCGTGGCAATGATCTCAGGCAGCTCGGTTGCCCGAACGGAGTTGTTACCCACGTAGGCTGCCACCACGTCGACCGTCAGTTCAAGCATGTCGGTTGCGTCGGATTTGCTCTGGTCGTCCACGGTTCTTATCTCCGGTTACAAGGCGGAGATGGCAGAGCGGAGCGGAATTGCAACACTAAAGGTTGATGGCGTTGCTCATCTATTGTGATTTCTCCCTGCGCATGTCGTAGGTGGCGGGGCGGTGTTGTCGTTCGTTGGGTCGGGCATTGTGGCGCTCCTTGGGAAAGGTTAGCGCTAGGATTTTCAAGCGCTCAAGCCGTGGCATCGATGGAAGCGGCAAGCGAGATGGGCCAGTGCCGACGTGACGGTTGGCGGCGAAAGAGGGGTCGGTATCGGTGCTCGTCTACGTCGAAGCGCAAGCGCCGTGGGGCCCGGTGCGGATCGGAACGGCCGCTGGGCTCGCGGATCTCGCGCGCCAGGTCGTGGGGCCGCCGGTTCATGTCGAGGACGTGGGCTCGATCGCCGGCAACGCGGTGGCGGACGCGGCTCGGACTGCGCTCGGCACGGTTGGCGGTGGGGGATGGATCGATGCGAGGCCCGGCGCGGCCCTTACGGCGGTCAAGGACGCCCGAGCCCGGATTTTGGCTAGGGTGGTGGCGGCCGGGGTCGCTGATGCCAGCCACGGGCCGCCGGTGAGTCAGGACGGGGCGGCTGCATCGACGGGCGGTGGGTTGGGGAACAACCCGGTGAGGGGCGCCAGTTCAGCCCGAGAGACCTTCTTAATTTCGGCAGGCCCTGAAATGCTTCGCGCGACGAGCCTTGCGGAGCTCGACGTGAAGGCGATCCGGGTCGGGCTCGGGATGACGCAGGCGGGGTTCGCGGTTGCGTTCTGCCTGCCTGTGGCCACGGTGCGGGGCTGGGAACAGGGACGGTTCCCGCCGGACGGCGCCGCGCTCGCCCTACTGCGGGTCATCAGGCACAGGCCCGACGTGGTGCGGGAGGCGGTGGGCGGTACGTGCGGCGCGTAGTTTCGGGAGTTTCGGGATGCCCTAAAACGGGGCAAGAGGGTCGCCGACGACATGGTGCCGGCCGAGTGGTACCGTGATACCGTTCGCCAATGACCAAGCCCACCGGTAACCCACCCGGCCGCCCACCCGGCAGGAAGAATGCGGGCACACTGGCGGTCGAGGCTGCTGCGAAGGCTGCTGCTGCGGCAGTGAACGAGGTCATTCCGGGCGCATTCAACGGCGATGCTCACGCGTTCCTGGTGGCGGTCTACAAGGACCCGGCGCAACCGATCGAGCTGCGGCTTGATGCGGCCAAGGCGGCTGTCCGGTACGAGAAGCCAGCGCTCGCGTCGATGGACATGACCGGGAGGAACGAGCACGTCGTGCACATGGTCAGCAGCGAGCCGCTGACGATCGAGGAATGGGAAGCGCAATACTGCGCGCCGACGGAGCACTAACCGGGATTTCAAGCTCGCGAACTCGGAAACCGGGCCGCCGCCTCACGCCACCCTGAGCAGCCCCGCCCGCTCGAAATGGGGTGCCACCAGCGGCCCGGCGCGATCGCCCGACAGATAGCCGGCCAACGCACGCCAGTCGCCGTCGAGCAGCATCGCCAGCGCGGCGCGGGACACGAACACGGCGCCGACGCGGTTGCGGCCGATGGCGTAGCGGTCGACTCACTTGTAGATCGTGCTCGGCTCGCACCCGGCGATCGTCGCGGCCTCTTTCGGCGTGATGGCCTCGCGGGCGTTCCACGGGCGCAGGATCGCGAGCGCCTGGCGGTCGAGGCGCGACAGAGCGTCGGCGAAGCGGGCTGCCGTGATGTCCTCGCCGTCCTGCTGCAGGCTGGGACCCGGGTGGAGCTTGTCACGGCCGCGACGTGCATCAACCCGACCGCGTCGACCATGCCGCGCTCGTAACCGCGCTGCTCGGCCGCCTGCTCGATCGGGGACAGCTCGACGCCCGTCACGCGCTATCCCGCGTCGGGGCGACCGCCACGAGCTCGGCCAAGCGACGGTTGTAGAAGGTCGCGCGATCCAGAATCAGCTTGCGGCGGGCGTCTGCCGAAAGGCCCATGCTGGTCGCGATCCGCTCGGCGTCGGCAACAAGGTTGAGGATGCCGCCGGCCATTGTGGCGCGTACCCACTCGCCCAGAGCGCCGCATTCGTCGAAGACCAGGCACGACAGCGCGCCTTCGATCCGCAGGAACACCGCCTCGGCCCAGCCCTCGGCCGCCTTGGTGGCAAGGTCGAGCATGGCGGCGCGCGCCTGCTCGTCGGTCCAGGGGGCGTCAGCGGACATGCGGGGCTCCTGCGGGCGCGGCGCCATCGATCGGCTCGGGCAGGAGCAGCGCGGCTCCCGCATCGGCGAAGGCATCGAGGGCTTCGACCGCGAACCCGGTGTGAAGAGGCCGCGTGGTCGATGACGCAAGGACGTCGGCCGTGTGCCTCGCCATGGCGAGGGCGAGGCGGATCCCAGCATTGAAGGCGCGGACCTCGGCCGGCGTCATTCCGCGATCCTTCCGGCGCCAGCTTCGCGGATCAGGCCGGCCACGCCGATCAACGCCGCCTCGGCCCGGCCGTCGTCGCACTGGCGGGCGAACAAGGCCGCGAGCGCCGGCCACCGGCGGATCGCCTCGGACCTGGCCGCGTCCTTGGCACCGTCCTTCCCAGGCGGGATGCCAACAGCCCGCTTCCACGTCGCGGGCGTCAGGAACCGCACAGGCACGGCCTGGGCGCCAAGGACGCCATCAATGGCACCGCGAGAGCGACCGAACGCGAAGGCGCCGCTCGGGGCTTCGCCTGGGCGGGCGCTGACGTGCTCCACGTAGGCCAAGGCCGGAGCCCAGCGCCGGACGATGTCGGCGAGCAGGGGCGCGGATACGGTCGTGCGTGACTTTGGGCCGTCGTCCAGCGTAGGAATGTCGACCACGTCGAGCAGTTCACCGGCCGGGGTGAGCAGAGCCAGGGCGCCGGTCCGGCCGATGTCGACGGCGAGGATTGGAGCGGGGCTCAAGGCGTGGCCCCTTCCATGTCGGGGGAGATGCGTTTCCGGTACTCGTCAATCGTCAGAAAGGCTTGGTGGACGGCTTGCGGGTCGAGCTTGTCGCGCGTCACCAGCGTGTTGAAGCTGATGAACATGAGCAGGACGAGGTCCGAAGGTGCGACCTTCGACGGCGCGCTGTTGCCGCAAGCAGCGACCCCGAGCCACATCGGCAGGACATCCGCTCCCATGATGCGATGATCGTTCTCGGTTTCGACCAGCTTTCGCGTACCGACCACGATCTGACCGACACGGGGCATGTGGGCTCGGCTGGGCAAATTCGGGCACCAAGCCATCCAGGCGTCTGCGAGCTTCATGCGCGCACCGCCGACCCTGATAAGCCTGATACTCGCGCGCGGGGATAGACGCTCGAACGCCCCGAATTACTAAAAGAGAGAGGTTTTTGTATCTCTCCCCAGGGGCGCGTATCAGGTTTTTCAGGTTTCCTGATAATCATGATGTGAAACGTGCTCATCGTGCATTCCTCGGCTTTCGGGGTGATCCCATAAGCTTGGAGACCGCCGCCTTGCGGTCCTCCTCGACCCGGGTGCGATCGGCCATTTGCGTCCGCACTGCCGGCAGCACCTTCCACGCGCGCGCGACCGGGTCCGACCCTTCAGGTTTGAGCCATCCGGTCGCTATCAGGGGCGACAGCCGTTGCCCGATATCGGACAGCCCCAATCCGCGAAAAACGGCCAAGTTGGTTGCGAGGTCGGACGGCACGATGCGCTCGCGCCCGCTGGTGAGGATCCAGCTCGCGGGGCGCTTCAGCCGATCGCCGTCCGTCGTCGTCTCGGCGCTGCGGTAGAACTCGAAGGCGTGCGGCAGGATGAAATTGACAGTGATCCGCTCGACGGCCTCGATCGTCTCGACCTCGACCCGCTTCATCCCGCCGAACTCAGGGTTTTCCGCCATGTGGAGGAGGAGGGCGAGGGTCGCGGACATGCCAGGCAGCTTCCCTGCAAAGGCCTGGAACCCAGGCGCAAGACCGCTGCTCGCCTGTTCGATGTCGAAGACGTGCCGCCGCAACAGCTCGAACGCGGACAGCGCGCGGTCGTCCATTGTGATGCTCGTCGGATCGGTCTTGACCAGCCTGGAAATCAGGCGCTCGAACCCTTCGGCCTGTTGATCGCCCGGCGCGTCGACAGGGAAACGCGGGGCCCGCAACACAACCGGGACGAAGCGCTGCAGCAGACCGTCCGTCGTGAGGTCGTGCATCTCGGCTACCCGGATTACGTCTACAACAGCAGGAACCAGGTCAAGCGACTCTGGGCACGGCCGAAGGAATGGCGGCCCTTGGCAACCCGCTACGAAAATACCGCCCGTTCCTTCATGGGCGTCCTTCACCTCGCCGCAGCTTGAGACTGCCTCAAGATTTGACGGGCGTTAACGATGATGCTGCCAACGGTGGGTGTAGGACCGAGATTTTCCAACGTTCGCAGTGCCCATCTATGTCGCATCGGGCGCGCCAATCATTGCAATGACTTAGCTGAACCAGCGCTTCCCGGATTTGCGGATTGGGAAGCGTATGGGAAGCACGAGTGATCGTTGTGTTAGAGGCGAACCATGGCGCTTAGCGGCATCGACCCGAGGACTGCGCTGATCGTGGTCGACTTGCAGAAAGGCTTGGCCTCGTTGCCGCTTGTCCATCCATTCGACCGTATCGTGTCGAACTCGGCCGCGCTGGCCGATGCGTTCCGGTCACGAGGTCTCCCTGTCGTACTGGTGAACACCGACGGAATGGCGCCTGGTAGGCGAGAGCAGAACGCTATGGGGCGCCGCGCTTTTTCGGCGGACTGGACCGACATTGTTCCCGAGATGCGGGCTTCGCCGGATGACCTCCGGATTACCAAGCGCTCACCAGGCGCCTTCACCGGGACATCTCTGCTTGATATGATCCAAAGCCGTGCAGTTACCCAGGTCGTGGTTGCGGGCGTTGCCACCGGAACCGGCGTCGAGATGACCGCGCGGCAGGCGTACGACATGGGCTTGAACGTCACGCTTGCGACTGATGCGATGACCGACATGGATGCCGAGGTGCACGCCAACAGCGTCGAGCGTATCTTCCCCCGCATCGGCGAGACATCCACGGTCGACAAGATTATCCAGCTGCTGTTCCGAACCGAGTAAGACGCTGATACCTCCCTCGTACCGTGAGCCCCAATGCGTTCGGTCCGCTTGCCCGTGGGCTTCCTCCTCGCGTCTGCTCGGTCAAAAAGTAGTCGACTTGTCCAGGTTCCCGCGCGTCACTCCGATCCCGCCCGCCGCTTCGCCCTCACCCGTTCCGCCCCCGCCGACATCTCGCCGCGAACGTAGCCCAGCGATACGGCCCTGGTGAAGTCGTCCGCCAGGATCCACAGGTCGTGCAGCAGGGCGTGGATCGCGCCGCGCAGGTCGCCCTTGAACTCCTGGATGATGGCATCGACGTCGCTGTCCGTCGGTCCTTCGTCGTCGTCGGGCATCGTTGGGCTCCCATGAGCGTGGGAGAACAAACTAGCAACATCGGAGGTGGAGTCGAGTCGGCGTGAAGCGCCTTCAACGGCTTGACATCCCGCGAGCGACTAAACGTCACTGAGCCGGGTCGGCCACACCGGCTCAGCCTTTGTACGCTGACCCGCGAAAGCGCTCGACGGGAGTTCGATCCGGTGCTCAACGGTGACAGCGGTTGAATGTGCTTCGTACCCGCCTCGTGCAACGCAGGGGTGGGTTCATGCCACGCTACTTCTTCGACCTCCACGACGGCGCCTCCTACATCGACCGGGACGGAATCGAGCTGCCCGACTTCAAGGCCGCCAAGGTTGAGGCCGGCCGCCGCGCGGGGACCATCCTCAAGGGCGCTCCGCATCAGCTTTGGGACGGGGACGAGTGGTCGGTCGACGTTCGGGACGAGTCGGGCCACGTCCTATTCGTCATGCGCGTTCTCGCGACCGAGACGCATCCCGTCATGCCATACCAGGACGCCTAGCGCGGATCCGCACCGCGCGGGCCTGACTAGGGCGGGGTCCCGTGCGCCGCGTGGGAACAGTAGAGTGGCAGATTCTGCCACTCTACTGTTCCAACGACCTTGCCACGAGTCGGCACCTCCCCCGCACCTTCAGCCCCACGGCGGCGCAGAGCGCATCCAGGGTCGGGAACGGCCCGTCATGAAAGCCGACGAGGCTTCCGCTGATCGGGACTACGTTGTAGCTGCTTACGCTTCGGGTGACCTTGCCGACCTCGCGACCGAGCAGATCGACGATGTCCCACGTGTCGTTATCGACGGGGCGAAGCTCGACGTCCATCCTGCGGGCTCTTGATGGGTTGTGACGAGGGCGTTCTAGCAGCCACGTTGGGGCCGTGCACGGCGGCGTGGTGCCGCTAATCAACACCTTGAGCCGGAAGACAGACTGACGGGTCTAGTGACGGACTAATCGACGAGGTTCATGCCTCGCGCCTTCGCAACCACAAAACCGATGACCTCATGTTCGAACTGAGCTGCAGTTGTAGGAGCAGCCTCGTTCTGACGCACAGACGGGTATTCGGACACCGACCGTCTGCCCGTGACTGGATCTTCGAAAAAATGGAACGTCCAACGGTGGCCATCACCATGGCTAACGACGAAGTTAACGTCGTCCGCTCGTTCGACCGTAAACATTTGCCTTACCTGTTCGCGCTCACCAAGACGGGTCTGCCCTGCCACGCTTCGGTCTAACGGACGATAGGGACCGAAAATTGGACCGCGAACGTGAATGCCCGGGGTGAAGCGAGGGGCCTGCCAGAACTGCGGCCCGGTGTCGCCCGTCATCGACAAATAATTTAAAGCAGCGTCAATTCCCGCTTCACGCAGGCTTGCCCGATAAGACTGGCGCAAGGTCGGCGTCGATACGAGCCCGCGTCGACCCTTACACCATCTTCGACCACCGCGGCAACGGGATCAGAACATGAGCACCTACCTTGCCGTGGTGGCCTTCCACCGCGATCGTGCCGGCCGTCTTGTGCCCGGTGCGGTAATTAAAGCGCCGACGCTGGAAGCGGCTACGCGCAGGGCACTCGAACTTTCCTTTAAGCGCGCGGGCGCGCTGGCGTTTCAGCGGAGTGTCGACCCTCGGACCGGCTTGTTCGACCGAGGCGAAGTCATCGCGGCCTACGGCGAGGTGGATGCCAGGATCCTGCTCGGAGACGATAGCCTCTTAGTTGATCCTTAACCCTCTGGGTCCATCTTCTCATCAGCCCGGCACGCAATGAGAAGGCTGCTTCCCACGCTCCCCTCGTGGTACCCCGTACAGCGTGCCGGGTGTCCCTCGACGATGGACAGGCGTCCACGTAGGGTCGCCCGATGTGTGGTCGCTTCACGCAGTTCTACACGCGGGCCGAGGCTTTTGACGCTTGGCTGAGCGGGACGGCGGGGCCCGACACGCTGCAGCCCGCGGCCAAGAGCGCCCTACGCGAGTGGGTGGTTGACGCGCGGGTGAACCGGACCGGGGTTGGCGACGACGATCCGGACATCGTCAGGGCGGTCGCGTGACATCGCCGAATTGGTTCGCGGGACAAGGCAAGTTCGGTAGTCGGGGATCTACCTAAAAAGGATTGGTCACCTCGCCGCGCGAAGTTGTCGCATCTTCGTCAACGGCCTCCGCTCGTAACTGCGAAATCCGCATGCGCGCCACACCCCGAGACCACCCCGATGAGCCTGGATGTGTACCTAGAAGCTGTCTCACCGGCACTGGTGAGCGCTGGTGTCTCCGTCCGAACAGACAGGCGTGGATACGAGGATGGAGACACCTTGGAGCGCCACAACATCTACAGAGCCACGATCACCAACAACCTGTTCAAGATGGCGCACGCAGCCGGCATCTATCATCACCTCTGGCATCCCGCGGAGATTGGCGTCGAATCGGCTGGAGATCTCGTTGGGCCCCTCTCTGTCGGCTTGGCGCGCCTAAGGGCTGATCCCGAGGCGTTTCGCGCTTACGCCCCGACGAATGGCTGCGGATCCTACGGGGGATTTGTCCACTTCGTAACCGAATACCGCGATGCCTGCAGGGCTAACCCGGACGCGACCATACGCGCCTGTCGATAGGCTCTCGGATGATACCGTTCCAGCTCATCCGGTTCTGCTCCGATCACGGGGAAAGAAGGACACGGGCCCGGGCGACGCCTGATGACCTCGCGAAACGCCTGTAGACCCGACGCGCCGCATGCACGGCCCACTTGGGCGCGAGCAGCGTTGGAAGCCCGTTCGTCCAGAAGGCGGGTAGCGACTTGTAGTGCCCGAACAGGAGCAGCCCCGCCCGTGCAATTGCTGGCGTGGGTCCGGCTGCAATCTTGGCGTTCCGAAGCCGGCCCATGACATGGGTGGAAAAGACCCGTCGCGCGATAGCCGCTTTTGCAGCGGGATCGTCCTTGAACAGCCCTTCCGCGAGCTGCGCGTAGGCCGTGACGTCGATCTCTAGCCGTTTCAGCCAGCCGAATCTTGTGAGAAACTGATCGTTGCTGGTGCGGAAGCCAACGCAGGCCTCTTGTACGACACCCCACCCGCCGTGGCGCTGCACGACCCTGCCAAGGATGTAGACCTGGACGTAGTAGTTCTCGAAGGCTTTAGCGGACGGCTCGTGCGCGACCTCCATCCACATCGCGCGATTGATGACGAGCGCGGACATGAAGCCCAGGTTCTCCACCATGGTGCTGAAGAGTTCGGAGGCGGTCTCTATCCGTCGCGTGGTGGGCATGCCGCGCACACCCGTGGGGTGCCGCATGGACGGATCGTAGTCGATGACACCTACCGTCAGACCAGAAATGCCCGGCCATTGCGCTAAAGCGTCGAAGACGCGACTCACGCCGTTGGGTTCAATCCGGTCATCGTCTCCCATCAGCCAGACGTAGTCGGAGGTCGCGGCTTCGACCGCGGCCATAAAGTTTCTGTCGAGCCCGATGTTCGTCGGGTGACGAATGACGGTCAGCCGGGTGATCCGGTCGCGGAAGGCTTCAGCCACGGCAGTGGAGTCGTCGGGCGACGCATCATCACTTACGATCACCTCCACGTCCGGCCGGTTCTGCGCGACAATGCTATCAAGAAGTTCGGCCAGACACGTCGAGCGGTTGTACGTCGGCACGCAGATCGACAAGGTCGTCATAATATGCCCGGGTTCATGAAGGTGAATTCACCAGCGCCGCTTTAGCTTAGGCTTCAATTCCGCCTTTCGGACATTACAGTGTCCACGTGACCTCTCCACCCATGACCGCCCCATCGAAGTCCTGACCCGCGAGGAGGGCGTCGGGGTCCGCGTCCGCTGGTCGAGCGAGCGCTACATCGTCGAGGGCGAGGACGCCTAGCAGGCTGAGGAAAAACCAATTCGC